>NZ_JAHLQK010000003.1:300000-534169 GCF_018919215.1 Alkaliphilus flagellatus | reverse complement strand
TAACTCCGCTCGACTTGCATGTGTTAGGCACGCCGCCAGCGTTCATCCTGAGCCAGGATCAAACTCTTAAAATAAAATTTCTGGGTTCATCTTAGTAAACTAAAATGAATTTTTAGCTTTCGCTAATTTTGCTCTTTGCATAAAATCAATAATTTTAGCAATTTGCTTTATGCTGGCTTAATCTATACTGTTTAGTTTTCAAAGACCTCTTTAAGGGTTTATGCCTCATCGCCTTGTTGCGGCGACTTATTTAATATAGCATATCTGAAACATTATGTCAACAACTTTTTTAAAATTTATTTTTTAAATTATTGTTTTCCTAAAACCTGTGGCTTCATTTTCATATCCGCTTGTTTTGAGGACTTAATTACTTTAACATCTTTTTTATGCTATGTCAATATACTTTTTTTCTCTTAAAAACTTCTGTTGCTCTATCTATATACAGAAAGGCCCCTCCCCATATTTAGAGATGTGCACTTCTTTCATATCCCTACCTTATTATACTTATATAGACATAGACTTTTTATTTATACATATTTAATAATACTAAGGCTTTATCCAAACAAACTAACTCTCTATTTATATACAATTATAATATAAATCATTCTTGTCTTTTCATCATTCCATTAATAATAGGAACTAAGCTTGCTGCTACAATACCACCAGTAAAACCATTATTATATAAGTTCATCCAACCATGTAGATACCCTGTATTCACTACTAATGTCATATGCATAAACCCAGCCAAGGTTCCAATTTTCCATCCATATTGCCCAGCGATTGGAGCTAATGTAGTCCCAAACATCGCAGCCGCTAAAGATCCGGTGGCATTTATCTCCCTTGCCTGAGTCGCACAGGCTAGAAAAACTCCTAAAAAAATCGGTAAAATATTTCTAGCATGTTTTCCGAATGCAGCAAAGGCTACTACAGTAAGAACACCGCCAATTGTTGGCCCATTTAACTCACCTCTTACTAGTATTATATAGGCTACAGATAAAAACCCAACCAAACCCATGTTAGTCATAGTTAACCCAAATCCGTCTAATGCAATAAAATCCGAACTAGCTCTTCCTGACCTTTTTAATAGCTTTCCATATCCAGTAAAGCTTCTATTATTTAAGATATAACCTAATATAATCATAGTAGTAAATATTATAGACAAGTATATAGTAAAAACTAGATTATTACCTTTACTTACTATCGCTAGAGCCTCATTATTTTTTCCATAGCCTCTAAGTATAGACATAAATAGGGTTCCTACAATCCCAGCCGTAAAGCCCATATTATACAAATTAAATCCTTGATGAAACTTACTAAAATGTGCAGCTAATGGAGGCATAATAAATCCTCCTATAATTCCAGCTATATTTCCTAAAATAACACCATATATTATTGGAAAGTCGAACCCAAAACTAATCTGACTAACTAAAGGTCCTAGGGCTGTCCCAAAAAAAGCAACAATTATATATTTACTAAATTTCTCTTTACGTAATAAAGTATAGAAATATACTCCTAAAAATATAGACCAAATATTGTATATATTCTTACCAAAAAACCCAAATGCTCCTATAGTAAAAATTGCTGCTACAAGAGGACCATTCATTTCTGCATCGCTAATTTTAGCAATAACTATTGATGCAATCATCGCAAGTCCGCTGTTAACTAAAGTAGATCCAATATTACCTATAGCTATATAATCTGAAAATAATATACTTGGCGCAACAATAATTCTACATATTCCACTTATAATTTCTGCTATATTATTAAAATAAAAAGCAGAAACTAATATAAATACAGCATAGGATAGTACAATACCATACTTAGTTACGTCAGATACAATTGCAGCATTATCTGATTTGAATTGTTTTCTATTTTTATAATTCATTATATATTCTATAGGTTTTTGCATTATGAACCTCCTTAGTAAATGAGAAAGATAATTTCTAAATCTAGCACTCTATAATCTCTAAATTACAATGTCTTTTCTAAGTATCTACAATTGTTTTTTTAAGGCAATCATAATATTACTATATAATAGTACAATGGGTATACTATATTATCAAGTACAATTATTTGATAATTCGTTAATCTTTACAATATTTCGAAAGTATTATATCATTAGAGTACGGTCAGAGTAGGTATTACGCGTTAAGTGTTGAGGGATGGGAAGTTGCCCTCAAACGAAGAATAGTAAAACATACTATTCGCGGTGTAATATCGCATCCGCTGTCACATTTAAGAGAATCTACACCATACTTCTCTTATGTGGGGCGTTTTGTCCGACTTAAGAGAAAGGAGGTGGCGTTATGGATAACAATGGGAAAATTTCGTCTAGGGGGCCCATATCTAGCAAGCGTTTATCAACAAAATCCCTAGTTCTAGCTGCTATTTTTGTGGCTATGAATATTATTCTATCGAGGTTTGGGGCTATTATGCTATTTAATGGCAGTGTACGCTTTAGCTTTGGTAATATCCCTTTAATATTATCTGGATTAGTTTTAGGGCCAGGGGCAGGGGCTATGACTGGTGGAATAGCCGATTTACTAGGTTTTTTTATTAATTCTCACGGTGGAGCATTTCATCCCGGTTTTACACTTAGCTCTATATTAATAGGAACAATTCCAGGAATAGTTATGTTTTTAAGTCCTACTAAAAAATCTTCTCTATTAAATGTAGTTGTATCTAATATATCTATATTAATTATAGTAAGTCTTCTGTTAAATACTTATTGGCTTTCACAACTACAAGGAAATGCATATTTAGTATTATTGCCAGCTAGAGCTGCTACTAGTATAATTATTACTGTATTGAATATATTAATAACATATCCATTAGTTAAAAGTTTAGAAAAAACTGGATTAATATTGGATAAGACAAAATAAATTAGGGGAGTGGTCGTTTGAAGGATATCATTATATATACGAAAAATTACTGTCCTTATTGCAAAAAAGCAGTATCTCTTTTATCTTCTAAAGGAGTTCCATTTAAAGAAATTGACATAACATATGATGATCTAACTTTTAATAATGTTATGGAAAAAACGGGTTGGGATACAGTGCCACAGGTTTTTATAGACGAAGAGTTCCTTGGTGGTTGTGATGACATCCATGCTTTAGATAAACAAGGATTACTTGATGAAAAGTTAGGTTTAAATTAAAATCCATAAAGCCCTTATCTAATTAATTAGATAAGGGCTTTATGTTAAGTGCTATAATACATTTTGTAATTTTAAGCCTTCTTTATCTTTAATGTGACTAATCAATAACCTGAACTCCGCCAGTTCTCCTAATGCCAATGCTCTCTCCTCTATTTCTACATATTGATTTAATCTTGCTATAGCAATATCTATAACATCCATTTCATAATGCTCCAAAAATAATTGCCATGTCTTTTTAGTATCTTTCCATTGAACTTTAAGATTTTCCAGATGATCTTTAGCCTTATTCCATTCATTTTCATTTATAGACTTATTTAATATTTTTATATCTTCAAGTAATTTTTCACAGCTACGATTAATATATTGATTAATCAAAAAAGTACCTACAATAAAAATTACTAGGATAAGCAAAGTAACTACTACAATACGCATATAATCACCCTTCTCCTAATTTTTCTTCTCTTGTGCGTAAAAAATCCTATCAGAGGATAAAAAAGCAAAAAATACACTTTCTACGTTATCTATATTTTGTTTTCTGAGCTGATCCATTAACCAATCTTTATCATATCCTGCTTTTCTTAGTTTGGTATCATTTAATCTTCCATCAACAATCAACGTCACAGGTAGCTCTTCATCTTGAATATCATCACACGAATTTAAGTCTGATATTACAACAGGTCTTTTATCTGCTTTCGGAACTATACTCATCTGTCCATTAGTTTCTAAAATTGCATACTCTACATCACTTATGTTGAAATAGTCCTTATTTCTAAGTGCTTCTAAAAGATCATTGATACTAACTCTGAGTCTACGCAATTCAGATTGGTCTATTCTTCCCTTATGTATTAATATACTAGGCTTTCCACAAATAAAATCCCGAAATTTTTCACTTTTTAATGCAAAGTATGAAATTAAAACCTGTATAGATAATAGAGCAATTATTGGAATAACTCCATTTATTAAAGGGATTCCAACATCCTCCATTGGTGTAGCTGCAAGTTCTGCAATCATTATCATTATTACTAGCTCAAATGGCTGCATTTCTGCTACTTGCCTCTTACCCATCATTCTTATAACAACAACTACTACCAAATATAATAGTAGTGCTCTTACAAATACAACTAACATATTTTACACCCCTTATTTCTTTTTACATTATTATATTATTGCCCTATAAAATTTTTATATTAGTTTTAAGTTATAGAACTTGCTTATATAGTAAATAATCTTACAAAAAAGTAATGTAGACGTTCACCTATTTGTAAGGTTGATTATTTAAAATAATATTATAATGCTTTAAAAGAAAGATTGATACAAGTGGAATTGATGGAAGTTATAAGCTTATATAAAATCTTAAAAAATGTAAACAGCAGTTTTAAATATTAAAACTATCACATATTCTACTAATGTATGTTATAATCATTCTTGTTAATATTTTATTAGGAGGTGGTAGGATGACAATAATAAAAGCTATTATATTAGGTGTCATTCAGGGGCTTACAGAATTTTTACCAGTCAGTAGTTCTGGTCATTTAGCAGTTGCTCAACAACTTTTAAAAGTTCCCGAGGATCGAATTCTTTTCTTTACAGTAATGCTACACTTAGGTACATTATTTTCAATATTTGTTGTCTATTCTAAGGACATAGCTATGATTATTGTAGAATTTCTTCGTCTATTAGGTGAATTAATTACAGGAAAAGGATTAAAGCTCAATAATGAACATAGAAAGCTTGGTGTTTTTATTATTATTGCGTCAATACCAACAGGATTGATGGGAATATTTCTCGACGATCTATTTGCTAGTTTCTATACATCTACCATAGTAATTGGTATTGCATTAATGATAACAGGTACGCTTTTATGGATAGCTGAAAAATCTAACTCTGGGAAAAGAACCATTAAAGATATGCATGGATTGGATGCTTTAATAGTAGGTATATTCCAAGGATTTGCTATTACACCTGGTATTTCAAGATCCGGTTCTACCATTGTGGGTTCCCTTTTTAGGGGATTTAATAAGGAGTTAGCTACTAAATTTTCCTTTTTAATTTCTATTCCTGCTATTCTAGGAGCAACTATATTTGAAGTTAAGGATGTTCTCGAGGTGGGTATGGGAGATATCACTATAGGTATTTTAGTAGCTGGTGTACTAGCCGCCTTCATATCTGGTTTGTTTGCTATTAGGACTTTAATTAACTTTATAAAGAAAGAAAAGTTATATTACTTCTCTTTTTACACTTGGATTGTAGGAGCAGTTGTAATATTAACATCAATATTCTAATTAAACAATGCATAATTTTAAAACCCTCCATCAAATATGGAGGGTTTTTCTGTAAATTATTTCCTTAGAGCCACTAGTCTTGGAAACATAATATTATTTTCTAAGTGTATATGCTGAAACGTATCAGATTCTAGAAACTCAAGTCCCCTAAATGTTAAATCATAAGATTGGCAACCATCACTAGGTACTGTATAATCATCAGTAATTTTTCTTAATTTCTTTAATATAGTCCCTGCTTCTTCATGTTCATCTTCTAATTCATTAATAGCATTAATTGTTTTTTCTAAAAGCTCATCAGATGGATTAGCTTCGTATTGCTTAATTAATGGGAATACAATTTCTTCTTCTTTAATCAAATGTTGTTCAAGCTCCATTTTTAAAGTATGAAATAATTTATAAACATCAGAAAGCTCACTATGCCCTTCGCCATGTACTCTATATATCTTTCTAGTTAATTCGCTAAGTTTAGGTAGTTCTTGATTTAAATAAGAATGATGCGTATTTACTACATGATCGATTAAATCGCTAAAGGATGCCTTTGTCCAATCAATATCTTTACTTTTTAATTCTTGTACTGATTTATATGATTCTTCAAGCTTTGCTAATACCTCTTCTTCCTTTAATCCATTTTCATTAATAGCCTCAATTAAAGGTCTATTTCCCCCACAGCAAAAGTCTATTTTAAAGGTTTTAAAAACCTCACTTGCCTTAGGTAATTTAACTACAATATCTCCGATTTTATCATTACCAGAAAACACATATTTCATAATTTTATCCCTCCAAGTGTATTTATCTAATATCTTAGTTCGATAATACTATATAGATTAAATAAAGACTTTGATTTAAATCACATTTTTAAAAATAGTTAAAAATAGTAATTATTGATTCTCTGGTAAAATTTGAATCCTTATTTTTTGTATTCTATGGTTAGAAATAGATTCGACAGTAAACTTTACATTTTCATGTACAACAGCTTCCCCTACTTTAGGTAGCCTTCCCAGTTCACCCATGATGAATCCTCCCAAGGAATCAAAATCTTCCGATACCATATTAAGACCAAGAAATCCATTGATAAATACAATCTTTGTACTACCATCTACAACATACTCTTGCTCATTTATTTTTTCAATTTCTTTTTCAACTTCATCATACTCATCTTCAATTTCACCAACTATTTCTTCAATCAAATCTTCTATAGTTACAATACCAGCAGTACCACCATATTCATCAATAACTATAGCCATATGTACCCTGTTTTTTTTCATTTCTTTAAAAAGCTCAGTTATTCTTTTAAACTCATACGTATAATAAGACTCTCTTATATACTTAGTAATATTAAAATTCTCCGTAGTATCTTCTGCATAAATTAAATCCTTTACATTTACAATACCAATTATATTATCAAAGTTTCCATCATATATAGGATATCTTGAGTACTTTTCCTGTTTAATAAATTCCATAACCTCATTAAAATCCGAATCAACATCTATTGCAGATATATCAGTTCTTTGAATCATAACATCTTTTATTTGTAGATCTCCGAATTCAAATACATTATAAATCATTTGTTTTTCTTCTATTTCCAAAACTCCTTCTTCATGGCTTACATTAACTATAGATTTCAATTCCTCTTCAGTAATATAAGGAGCATCTTTATCACTTTTTCCGCCTAATATTCTAACTAAAAAATTAGTTACTTTAGTAAATATAATAACAATAGGATTAATTATCGTAACGATTAATGAAAGAGGTTTAGCCACAATTAGAGCCACCTTCTCTGCATTTTGTGCAGCCAAAGATTTCGGAGTAATTTCAGAAAATATCAAAATTAACACTGTCATTACTATAGTTGCTATAGCAACAGCATTCCCTTTAAACAATTCCATAGTAAGAGCAGTAGCTAGAGCCGAACCAGCAATATTAGCAATATTGTTACCTACTAAAACACTACCTATTAACTTACTAGGGTTTTCGACCAACTTTTGGACCAACTTAGCACCTTTAACATTTTCATCTACCATATATCTAACTCTAATTTTACTCAAAGACATAAGAGAAGTTTCTGCGGCCGAGAAAAATGCTGACATTATAAGTAGCAGAACTAGCATTAGTAATTGTATCAAAATATTTGAAGTCATATTAATCACATCCCCAATTAAGTAGTACGCATCTTAACTATACTTTTTCAGATACATAACTTAATTATACCCTCTTTTTATATATTTCATTTTAAAAAACGGCAAAGTTGTCCAAGAACTCTCATGAATAAGAAAGAGGAATACTTTCCCTTTCAACTCCTACTTTTATAGTCTAGGAAAGCATAGTTTCCTAGACTATAAAAAATTTAATATTAATTAGAATTAATCCATAATTATAATTCCTAATTTTTTATAGGTTTCATAGCTAATATGAGGACTCTTTGGAAGGTCATGTTTTTTTTGGAAATCGTATAAAGCCTGTTCCATATGTGGACCGTATTTACCATCTAAATAGTCTACATCATAATACCCATAAGCTCTTAATCTAGCTTGAACTTCCATTACATCTGATCCTATATCTCCTGGAGATATAGTACGAAGTCCATAACCAAACGGTCCAAACATTCCATTAATAATAGCAACTGGAGTCTCGTGCTTAACATATTTATAAAGATCCTCTACATCTTTATTATTCATTCGCACACACCCAGCAGAAGCATTTGAACCAATAGAATTTGGCTTATTAGTACCATGAATTCCATATGTACCCCAGGGTACATTAAGTCCCATCCATCGCGTTCCAAATCCACCTCCCCACTTAGCCTTATTAATTATTTTCCATGTACCTATAGGAGTTGGAGTATTTAATTTTCCACTAGCAATTGGATATATCTTTATCGTTTCGTTTCCATTAAGTAAATATAGCCGTTTTTCAGAGATATCAATTAATATCTTTAAATTCTCATATTCTGGATTTTCTGTAATCATTTTGTTTTCCCATGCAATATATTCTATGTATTCACTATATCCCAAAACCTCTTTATCACTTTGTATTTTATTTTTCATTAGGTTTATATTTTTCCCAATTAAAAGAATAGTTATAATGCAAAACATAGATGTTACTATTAAAATTCCTTTCTTTAACATTTCATCCCCCCCACATTCCAATTATATGCAAGAGGACAATCTTGTCATACAAATAAAACGTACATATTTTCTAACAATATATCTAAAAATATATTGTAGTAGTATTAATAGATTAATTTAAAATAGGGGTGATAATTTGAAGATAAAAAATTATATATTACTAATTCTAACAGTAACTTTATTAATTTATTCAACATCATGTAATTTTAAAAATGCAGAAAAAGAGCTAGAGGAAAACCCAGAAAACCTGGGAGCCCAAGTTAATATTTCAAAGACAGAAAATCATATCAGTAATGTTGACTTTGATGTACCTGACAAGTCTGGCCCTATTCTTAATGTTCCATGGGAAAATGATAGTAAGTTTAAAGAAGCTCAAGAAAAGCATGGAACTGATGTACTATTATCTGCATTTTGTACCGTTATAAAAACCACATCGCCAGGAGAACAGCACAATGTTCATTTAGCGGCGAAATCTGTCAGTGGAATTGTTGTACCTCCAGGTGGAGTATTTTCACAAAATAACAGCATAGGCCCTTATGTTGAATCTAAAGGATATCAGGAAGGCTCTGCTTATATAGGTGGAAATGTAACACCATCAATAGGTGGTGGAGCATGCAAAATTGCATCTACTTTATATAATGTGTCAATACTTAGTAATTTGGAAATTGTAGAAAGATACAATCATAGTATGCCTGTTCACTATTTACCCTATGGACAAGATTCAACCGTAGCTTATGGTTTTAAAGATTTTAAATTTAAAAACACTACAAATGCTCCTATTCTTATTTGGGCTGTCCCTATAGAAAACAGAGTTTATATGGGGTTTTACGGTAAAGAAGAGCCTCCTAAGGTAGAGTGGCATCATAATATTTTAGACAGAAAAATAGCTCCTAAACAATATAAAATAAATTCTAATTTGAAGGATGGCGAAGAGAAAGTAATTCTTGAAGGAATGGATGGAGCAAGGGTAGAATCATTTATAACCATTGAGTATGAAGATGGTAGATCAGAGAAGAAAAATCTTGGAATTAGCAATTATTGGCCTATGCCACATATAATTGAAGTAAATAAGATAAAACACTAAATAAAAAATTTAGAGAGAGTTTTTACTCCCTCTGAATTTTTTATTAGTTTATCTGTGATTAATTATACTTATTAATATATAAAAATAAGACTAATACAAATTAACCTTATCCTCTTATCAAAGCGCAGTATCATTAATTAAACATCCATTTGATATCCTTATAATTCTATCCCCCAAATATTGTGCTTCCCCTTCATCATGGGTAATCATTAATATTGGGATGTTCCACTTTTTCTTTATCTCTAAAAATTCATTATACAGTATTTGTTTTGTACGCTTATCTAATGCTGCAAAGGGTTCATCTAATAAAAGGACCTTTGGCCTAATAATTAATGATCTAGCCAAAGCTACCCTCTGCTTTTCTCCCCCTGAAAGCTGATATGGATATTTTTTAAGAAGCTTTTCAATTTTAAAGGCTTCTGCAAATCGATACACTTCATCATTAGTACCGGCTTCCTTATAATTATTCAGTCCATACTGAATATTTTTAAATACATTTATATGTGGAAACAAAGCATAGGACTGAAAAACATATCCGACTCTTCTTCTATGAATAGGCAAAATATGGCCTTCCTCTGAGTCAAAATAGACATCATTGTCCATTGCTATCCTTCCATTGTCTGGTTTAGCTACACCTGCAATACAATTTAATATTGTAGATTTACCAGAACCAGATGGACCTAAAATGACAGTTACCTCTCTATCAGCAGTGAAGTTAACATCTAATTTAAAGTCTTTATAGGCTTTATTTATATCAATGATTAACATTTTTCTTCCCTCATCATTTTTATGTAGTGTTTTCTCTTTAGCCATTGGTTTAGTAGCCATATGACTAAAAAACTAAATAGGGTCATAATTATTACTAACCGATTAGCCATCTCTTTATTTCCTGTCTCCACTGCTGAATATATAGCTATAGGTATTGTTTGAGTTTTCCCAGGAATGTTTCCCGCAATCATTAAAGTAGCACCAAATTCACCAAGGGCTCTTGCAAATGACATTACCAAGCCACTAACAATACCTGTCCAAGACAGGGGTAAAATAATTGTAAAAAACACCTTAAATTTGTTTGACCCTAAAGTAGCAGCAGATTTTTCATAAATAGGGTCTAAATTTCCAAATGCAGATTTAACACTTTGTATCATTAATGGCAATGCAACTACGGTAGCAGCAATAATAGAACCTGTTACCGTAAACACAACCTGTATTCCAAATAGGTCCTTAAGCATTCTGCCTAATAAAGAATTTCTTCCAAATAAAATTAATAGTCCATATCCAATTACCGTTGGTGGAAGCACCAACGGTAATGTCAACAGAGTTTCTAATAGTGTTTTACCTTTAAAATCTTTATTAGTTAAGGAATAGGCTAATGGTATGCCTATTAGCATGGCAAATACTGTAGCAATTGATGCTACCTTCAATGAAAGTAAAACTGGATTTAACATTTGTATGCTCCTTTAACTAATTTAAAACAAATCCATGTTTTTCAAGAATAGCACTACCTTCCTTTGATACAAGGAATTCAGCAAATTTAGCAGCTGCATCTTTATATTCTGTTTCTTTAATAATAGCTGCAGGATAAATTATTTTTTTATGTGAATCATCAGAAACTTCAAATAAAGTAACACCGTTTTCTAAAGCTAGAGCATCACTAGAATATACAAAACCAACATCAGAGTTTCCAGTATCAACATATGTCAATGCCTGTCTTACGTCCTTAGTAAATACAATTTTATCACTTAATTTTTCCCATAAATCATAATGTGTTAAAGCTTCCTCTGTGTACTTTCCTACTGGAACTGTTTCTGGAGTACCTACAGCAATATATTTTACATCTTCAGATAATAAATCTTCTATTTTAGACACTTTACCTTCCATGTCCTTAGTGCCTACAACAACTAATTTATTTTTTAATAGATCTTTTCTATCTTCAATAAGACCCTTTTCTTCTAGAGCATTCATTTGAGAAGCTCCAGCTGAAATAAAATAATCTGCTGTTGCCCCCTCTTCAATTTGCTTTTGAAGAGTTCCAGAACCAGCAAAGTTAAATTGTAACGTAATTCCATCATTTTCTTTTTCGTAAATATCTTTCATTTCATTAAAAGCATCTGTTAAGCTGGCTGCTGCAAAGACATTTAATGTTATTTCTTCGTTAACCTCCGGTACTTCTCCTTCTGTAGCCTTAGGTTTGTTGGTACATCCAGCTAAAACTAGAGAACAGATTAATAAAAGTAATACTATTTTTTTCGTCATTGTTCATCTCTCCATTTCGGTATGATTTATTTGGTAAAGAGTTATCGAACCACAAAAAAACATACCTCACCATTAGTATGATAGCCATACTACACTCTATTAAGAAGCTAGCCTAAGAAATAAGCATTCTATTTACCTATTTCACCTTGCATTATATATTTTTTGTTGTAAAATTTCAAGTGTGTTAAAAAAATATTAATTCACATAAAAAAACATACTAATTATTGACAGTTATATACCTATAAAGTATACTGAATTATAACGAACCAAAATTAAATATCTCCGAGTCAATATAACCTAAAGCATTTAACTGCTAAACAATGTAATGGTTTATTGACCTGTAGGGTATTGCAGGAAACTACAATGCCTCCCATTGTGGAAAGGAGTAAATATGCAGGAAGCTAGCCACTTTATAATACTGCTTATAACTACGCCTTTTTAGGTGTTTTTTTTCGTTAAAAAACTATCTACTAACTGGTATTTGCGCAATTGTCTTAATATTTTAAAAATTAGGAGTAGCAAACGACACATATCCTATACCTAAACGGTACAGAGTGTTGTTGTAGTTATAACATATTAAAGGAGATGAAGTACATGAAAAAAAGCTTTAGAAAATTATCTGTAATTGGATTATTACTATTATCGATTTTTATGGTATCCTGTTCTAGCCCAAAGACAACAGATGCACCAAAGCCAGATGACAATACACCTCCGGTAGTAGCTAAGAGCGAAATAATCCTTTCCACTACAACTAGTACAGAAAATAGTGGTCTTTTAGATTACATATTACCTAAATTTACAGAAGATACTGGATACGATGTAAAGGTAGTTGCTGTAGGAACTGGGCAAGCTTTAAAAATGGGTGAAGACGGAGATGCGGATGTACTATTAGTTCATGCTAAAAGTTCAGAAGAAGAATTTGTTAAAGCTGGACATGGTATTGAAAGATTTGATGTAATGTACAACGATTTCATTTTATTAGGACCTAATGAAGACACATTAAACTTAGCAGAACAAGCTAATAAGGATATAGTTAAAGCCTTTTCACTAATTAACGATGGAAAACAAACCTTTGTATCTAGAGGAGATGACTCTGGTACACATAAAATGGAACTAAACCTTTGGAAAGAGGCTAATGTGGAACCACAAGGAGATTGGTATGTAGAAGCAGGACAAGGAATGGGAGCAGTTCTTCAAATGACTAATGAGCTTAATGGATATACGTTAACTGATAGAGCTACTTATCTATCCATGATGGATAAGCTTGATCTTAAAGTAGTTGTAGAAGGTGACACCAAGCTATTTAATCAATATGGAGTTATTGCTGTTAACCCAGAAAAAAATGACAAAATTAATCATGACGGTGCTTTAGCATTTGTAGAATGGATGCTCTCTGATAATGGACAACAGCTAATTAGCGAGTTTGGTAAGGATACATTTGGACAATCCTTATTTATACCTAACGCAAAATAACTATAAAAAAATAAATAATCACTTGACCCAATCAGTGGTTATTTCTATACAATAATAAAAAACGAGGCTACCCTTTAAAGGATAGTCTCATTTTTATATATTTTTGTGTATATTATGCTTCTGCTGTTGCTCCTAAGAACATTGCCATGTCATCTTCTACATTTGTAATTCCACCAATACCAAAGTTTTCTACTAAAACATTAACGACATTTGGTGATAAGAATGCAGGAAGTGTTGGTCCTAAGTGAATATTTTTAACACCTAGGTATAGTAATGCAAGTAAAACGATTACAGCTTTTTGCTCATACCATGCAATGTTATATGAAATTGGTAATTCATTAATATCATTTAACTCAAATACTTCTTTTAATTTTAACGCGATTAATGCTAATGAGTAAGAGTCGTTACATTGTCCAGCATCTAATACTCTTGGAATACCGCCGATGTCACCTAGATCAAGCTTGTTGTATTTGTATTTTGCACAACCAGCTGTTAAGATTACTGTATCCTTTGGTAATTTTTCAGCAAACTCTGTATAGTAATCTCTACTCTTCATTCTACCATCACAACCAGCCATAACAAAGAATCTCTTAATAGCACCAGATTTAACTGCATCTACAACTTTATCTGCAAGTGCAAATACTTGCTCATGAGCAAATCCACCTATAATTTCTCCTCTTTCAATCTCTGTAGGAGCAGCACATTTTTTAGCATGTTCAATTATCTCTGTAAAATCTTTTATTCCATCTGCATTTTCTTTAACTCTCTTTAATCCTTCGAATCCTACTGCACCAGTTGTGTAAACTCTATCTTTATAGACATCTTTTGGAGGAACTAGACAGTTTGTTGTCATTACAATTGGTCCATTAAACGTTTCGAACTCTTTATCTTGTTTCCACCATGCATTTCCGTAGTTTCCTACAAAGTGGCTGTATTTTTTGAACGCAGGATAGTAGTTTGCAGGAAGCATTTCAGAATGAGTATATACGTCTACTCCTGTTCCTTCAGTTTGCTCAAGTAATTGCTCCATATCTCTTAAATCGTGTCCACTGATTAAGATAGCTGGGTTATTTTTAACACCGATATTTACCTTTGTAATCTCTGGATTACCATATGTTGAAGTATTAGCTGTATCTAATAAAGCCATTGCCTTAACACCAGTTTCTCCAGCTTTCATTGTAAGAGCAACTAGATCATCTGCTGTTAGCTTATCATTTAAAGTCTCAACAAGAGCTGTTTGCATAAATGTATAAATTTCATCATCTTCGTATTTTAAGTTATATGCATGCTCTACATATGCAGCTAAACCTTTAACACCAAATACGATTAAGCTTCTTAAAGATCTAACATCTTCATTTTCAATTGCTAAGTATCCAGCTTCTGCAGCTTTAGCTTCAAATTCTTCAACTGTGTTTCCAGTCCAGTGGGCTGCATCATGTGTAATATGATCCACATTTACTCCAGCCTTAATTACCGCTGCTTTTGTTTCTTCTCTTAATTCAATAGCTTTTTTAATTCTGTCAACAAATACAGCTTTATCAAAGTTTGCATTTGTAATTGTAGCAAATAATCCATCAGTTATAAACTTATCTACTTTATTTGTGTTTAAACCTGCTTTTTTAGCTTCTAAGTTGTAGAATGAAACTCCTTTTAGTATATAAATTAGTACATCTTGTAAGTTAGCTACATCGCTTGTTTTTCCACAAACACCTCTTACAGTACATCCTGTTCCTTTTGCGGCTTCTTGGCATTGATGACAAAACATTGAAACTGACATAATTCACATCTCCTTTTCAGATTCGTTTTTCTTTCTGTATATATACTATCATCATTACTATAGGTAGACTGTGATATATGTCACTAGGATTATTGATTTTTCTCACGAAAATTCTCTAATGCTATTGTATCAACTCCTGTTCCACTCAAAACCTGTGTCATCTCGATTGTATTGTTGAAGTATAAGTTTTGACGTACAGAATAAAAAAATAGGATAGCTTAAACTATCCCAATACTTCTTTATCATATCCTAATAAATTTTTGCCACTTGCTAAATATCTTTTTAAGTACTCTACTGCATCCTCAATCATCTCATCAATCTGCTTCTCACTATATAACAATTTTAAAATACTAGGAATAACCTCATAGATCCTTTCAACTACCATTGCATACTTTAATTCACCTGTTCCACTACCTAATTGCTTTTCAGCCTCTGTTACAAATGCTAGTACTAACTTTCTTAGAAAATCTTCTTTTCCTCTTTTATATAGCAATAATCCAATTGAAATAACAATAGTTGTACAAATTATATCAATTAAATTAGTCATTATATAAGTTTGTATTAACTTAATCATCTATTTTATCTCCTTCATTCTATATAGCATTGTTACTAGTTCCTCCCTAGTAGCAAAGTCCTTAGGTCGTTGTCCATCCGTAATACCTTTTTCTTTTCCCCACTCCCATGCTTCAATCGCCCATTCACTTAATCCTTGCTCCCTAATACTGTTCAGCTTCCATAATTCTTTTTCAATATCATTTATAAACTCATTCCATCTAGGTAAGATTAATCTTGGACAGTTCTTTCCATTCCATCTTTGGTGTGTAGTTATTCTGTCTACTCCCCAACCACGATTAAATAATAGATTTGCAATTAATTTAATAGCATTGTCCCACACCTTTTCTTGATTACCACTCTCACAAATTTCAACTCCTATGGAAGTCAAATTCCCTTGTTTGTTTCCTGAATGATAGGCTACTTCATCTAAGGGGATACACTCGACTACTTCCTTATCATCAATGGCAATATGAAAACTTGTAGAGCTAGTATTATATGGATTACTAAGCCATCCTCGTTCATTTCTAGCTGTACTGGTAGGATTGCCTGTGTTATGTATGGTGATCGTTTCAAGTTTCAATTTAGTTCCAGGTCTTTTATTTCCTTTTAGGATATGATCTACTATATAGTTATACATTTAATTAACTCCTTAATACAGCTTTTATTTCGTGTACATCTTGTTGTATATTATCTACAATTCCGAATTTCTCTGTAAGGTTTTTAATTACTGATTGATTTTCACTTATAGTTTCTTGATACTTTTTCTCTCTATGTCTGCTATCGTATAGTACATAAATAAAAAGAAATACATATAGTGATGCCCAAAGTCCATTTCCTGCCGCTAGTTTAAAAAGTGTTTGTTCCATATAGCACCTACTTTCTGATAAATTAAAGAAGGGCATAAAAAAAGCCCTTCTTGGGATAAATATCATCTTATATTTTTTCTTTTTCTTGTATTTCCAAGTATTCAGCAGCTGGAATTTTATATACTTCTGGAATGTCTTCTATAGTTCTCTTTTGGGTTTTAATAAGTAATCCATACACAGGTATCATGTATTCTCTTACAGTCATTACTCTTCTCCTCCTTTTAATTGTTCGACTCTACTTTTTAGTTCTTCTATTTCTTCATATAATATTGCTACTACTTCAAATATATCTGATTGTATCTCACTTTTATTCATTTCTTTTTCTTCTTTGATTTTTCTTAAATGTTTTTGATTAATTATTTCAATCATTATTCGAAAGCACCTCCAAATCCATGGATAATACATTCCTCTGTTGATGCACCTTTTTCTATAGTAAATTTTATATCTATACCCCATTTATCAGATATTTTGATATCGTTAGTAAAATTATAGTGTCTGCCTATAAGCACCTGTGAAGTAATATCTTCCCATGCTTGTACTTCATCGTAAGCATTGTTGCATGCTTCTATTTTTGTTATAGCACCTTCTGGAATTATCCAAGTTGGAGTAGCTAATATCTTCGTAGCCGCAATATCTGTTTCAATAGGACTTTTTAGTGTAAACTGGATTTTGTCGTCATACCTTTGAAAGACATAGTTTCTTACAGATGTAGCTCCATATTCGTCTATTGCTTCAATTTTGATGTTATGCTGTCCTATAGATAACTTAAACCAATCTTCTTTAGATATAGCAAATGTATTCGTTGCTCCATCTATAACAGTATATTCTTCTTTCTTGATTCCATTTAGGTATGTCTTTGTAGTTATTGCATTACTTTCATTATCCATTACGTTAAAGTCTACTGAAAAAGGTTCTGTTTTCTTTCCTAGGTTTTGATCTTGGTCTGATATTATAGGGGCTGTGTTGGTTCGTCTAAAAGTATATCTCCTATAAGCTATGCCACCTTGTTGATCATCAACTTTTATTTCCATAGTATTATCTGAATTTAAAGGTAAGGAGAATAGAGTTTCGTTTGTAATTTCTATCTCTACAGGCTGATTTCTAGGTGCTCCATTTATGGTCCTTATTGTAGATCCATTTAGTTTTTCTGTTACTATTAAGCTATCTCCTGCATCTACATCATTTACTTGATATGTTATTAAAAACCCTAAATTTTTATCACCTAAATTCTGATCATTACCTGAAATAGTAGGTGCTGTATTGTTAATTACAGTTCTAACAGGAGAAGTTCTATAATCACTATGACCGTTGTAAGTATTACCGTCAAACGCTCTAACTCTATAAGTAACTGTATTCCAACCTTTTGTTATGCTATCTGTATAACTCTTATTACTACCAGAGTAAATTTGTGTCCAACTTCCACCATTAGCACTTCTTTCTAATCTATAGGTTAAACTATCTCCATCTGCATCTGTAGACGCTCCCCAAGATATATTAAGAGATTCTCCACCTCTTACTGTTGTCGGTACTGTAATGGAAGAAGGCACGGTAGGCGTATTATTCAAAACCTCTATTTCTGCAATTACTGTATAAGTACCTGCGCTAGGTGTAGTGAAACTAAAAGCTCCATACCCTGTCCATTCCCCAGTTTCTTGAATTCGACTTATGTATTCATATCCACTAGAATTTATAATTCTAGACCTAAATTTTGTTCTTCTAGGGAAAGAATCTACTGGTCTAAGGAGTAATTCTGTTACTAATATGAAATCATCGCCAGATTCTTTCGTATATCCAACTCGCACCTCAATTTGATCCCAATGTGGACTACCAGCAGATTTACCAGAACATATCTCACCACTTTTTTCCCCTTTAGAGGTATAATACGATTCTCGTTTTACTTCAACCCACGCCATCTATATCACCACCCTTTTTCCTACTTCGTCATACACTCCATTAGTTAACTCAACGCTATCCAAATTAGCAAAATTAACAACAAATATATTATCTGTAAAATTATTGAGAGCAGCATTTTTAAGTATTGCTACTTCTACAGCTAATGAAGTTATATCATTTCTATTTATCTTGGCTTGCCTATTTGCTTGATAAATACCTTCATCCATATGGTTAAGTTTATTAGCACTAACAGGTGTACCAGTTTGAAGTATCTCTCCCTCATCAGGAATATGTGTTACTGAGCCATCTTGATTTTGTATTTCTCTGAATGTGCCTGGTCTTTCTGATATATGATCCTGCCAGCCTATCTTAATGTATTCATTCATTCTATAACCTCCATTACTTTAATATAAAATACTACTAGAAGCCTTCCCTAGTTGCATTTTTAGTGCTTGTTAAGGGATTTCTAGTAGCATCTTTCTATCCATACTAATTAACTTAATGTTTTGCGTATCCCAACTATATAGTATCATCAATCGTTATGAATAGCTTAATAACACTATCTAGAATTTACATCATATATAGTGGAATATACTTATTTTTTCTAAAATTCTAGTAAATGACTGTATTATTTTTTAGTTATAATATTCTATAATTCTCCTTCAAATTAGCTTGTTAAAATTTTCTACAGGAATTTGGTGTACTTCTGCAAAGTTTTTAATTTATCTTGTCCAGTTTTAACAAGTAAGCCATACACTGGAATTATATACTCTTTCTCAGTCATTATTCTTCACATCTTTCTAATTGCTCTACTCTATTTCTTAAATTTATATTTTCACTTCTCAATTCTTCTACTTCTTCATAAAGCATTGCTAATACTTCAAATGTATCTGCTTGAATATCTTCTTTTTCCTTTTCTTTTTCTTCCTTAATCTCTAATAAAGATTTCTTATTAATTATCTCAATCATTATTCAAAGGCACCTCCAAATCCATTAATGGCGCATTCTTCTGTTGCTGTGCCTTTTTCTATAGTAATTCTTATGTCTATGCCCAACTTATCTGCTATTTTCACATTGTTAGTGAAATTATAGTGTCTGCTTATAAGGACCTGTGAAGTAATATCTTCCCATGCAGGCATTTCATCGTAAGCATTGTTGCAGGCTTCTACTTTTGTACTAGCACCTTCTGGAATTATCCAAGCTGGAGTAACTAATATTTTTGTGGCCATTATATCTGTTTCGATAGGATTTCTCAATGTAAATTGAATCTTATCGTCAAACCTAGTGAATGTATAATTTCTTACTGCTGTTGCTCTATGTTCATCTGTAGCTTCAATCTTGATACTGTGTTGCCCTATAGGTAGCTTGAACCAATCGACTTTAGGAATAGTAAATGTATTTGTAGCTCCATCTATAACTTGGTATTCTTCCTTCTCGATTCTATCTAGATATGTTTTTACTGTTATTGCATTGCCTTCATTATCAGATGCAGAAAAATCTACACTAAATGGTTCTATTTTTTGTCCCAAGTTTTCATCTTGACCATCTATGATAGGAGCTGTATTTGTTCTTCTGAAGGTATATCTCCCATAAGCTATTCCTCCGTTTTGATCGTCTACCTTTATTTCTATAGTGTTATCTGAATTTAGGGGTAAAGAGAATATTGTTTCATCTGTAATCTCTATTTCAATGTCTTGATTCCTAGGTGCTCCATTAATAGTTCTTAATACATCTCCATTTAGCTTTTCAGTTACAACTAAGGTATCAGAAATATCCGTATCATTAATTTGATAAGTTATTAAGAATCCTAAGTTTTTATCTCCTAAATTACTGTCTTGTCCCGAAATTGTAGGTGTTGAATTTACTAAGCCTTTTCTTACATACCAATATCCATCTGAATGTTTCCCATCCATAGGGTATTGATTTGCTGTTCCTGTTACTCTTGATATATAGCTTCCTTTTTTATATACCGTAGTTAATTCGCTTTGATAATACTTCTTATACACGATCCCATGTCCATTGCCATAGTCCCTATAATCATCATAAACATATAAAACTCTATTGCTATGTCTACTTGGAATGCTATATAAAATTAAATCTTCTAGTTTTGTGCCGTCTGCTAAGGGACTTTTAGAACCTCCATACAAAGTTCCAACTCCAGAAAAACGACCTGTACCTTCATCAAAACTGTACTCTTTATATCCATGCAAAACATCACTCAAATAACCATCATCTGGACCACCCCAACTAAACCAATTACCTTCACTAACCTCTCTACCATCTATTTGTTTCATATAGTACTTATTCTCAGTTTTTACCTCATATTTATCATAATAATACTTAGCCATTATATCACCAGCCTTTTTCCTGCTTCGTCATAAACTCCATGAGCAAGCTTAATACTATCCAAGTTCGCAAAATTAACAACGAATATATTATGTGTGAAATTATTTAGAGCAGCATTTTTTAATATTGCAACTTCAACAGCCAATGAACTTATATCATCTTTATTGATTTTAGCTTGCCTATTTGCCTGATATATACCTTCCTCCATGTGGTTAAGCTTACTGGCATTAACAGGAGTACCCTCTTGAAGTATTTCACCTTCATCGGGAATATGTGTTACTGAGCCATCTTGATTTTGTACTTCTCTGAATGTTCCTGGTCTTTCTACTATGTGATCCTGCCATTTTATTTTTATATACTCATTTAGAGTGCTCATTCTGCCACCTCCACTACTTTAATAGAAAATACTACTAAAAGTCCTCTTGTAGCATCTTTCTCTATACGCTGAGGATTTTCTAGTAGTACATTTCCGCTCTTACTTATTAACTTTATATTTTCTATATTTCCAACTATAGTATCATCAAGCATTATAAATACTTTAATAGTATTAGCATCTATTGATGATCTGTATATCTCTAATATTTTAATTTCTTCTTTCATTTCTACTTTTGTATATTCAACTAGATTTAATATACTCTGTGCTATTTCTTGCATTCCTTTTGTAGTTATCACAGTTTCGCCTCCTTGCTTTTAAATGTACCTGTCATGAAGTACCGTTGAGAAGTATTCGTTTTATTTGTATTAATATTTAATTGAGTACTAAAATATGTTCCTGACGTCTGAATATAAGGTTTAGTCCCACATAAAAAAGTTCCGCATATGGAATATGGGACTTCATATTTTTGGATATAAGTATTTAATTTAAAATCTGAATTAATTTTCAATCCTATAATAATATTTATGTTAGCAGGCAGTACCTTTTTAGTTAAATCAGTTATTTCACGTAATCTATTTTTTGATTTTAATCCTGCAAAAATAGATACTTCATATTGATTATAGTTAATATTTAAATCATATCCATCTGTACCGCATAATTGGTTAAGTAGTTGTTTGAGGATCCCATAGGTATAAGGTAATTGTTCGTTAAGCCTAGTTACTATTATAGATGCTCTATCTTCTAAGGTATGATTCACCTTAGGAACTATCTTAAGTATCTTTTCCCATCTTTTAATTCCATTTACAGTAGCTATATTTACAAACTGATCATCAAATATATTTTGAATATTGTTCCATATTAAAGAAATTTCAGGATTCTCTGCTTTAGAAATCTCCTGAAATTCCTTAATTTCTTTTATTATCTTGGGCAAATAACTGGCTATATCTATTTCTCTTTGTATCATGCTGTGATCACATCCAACTTAGGTATACTGTTAGCATCTAGAACCAGATTTTGCTGCACTCCATTGATAGATGTATCTTGAATATCCAGTATTCCAGTAACATCAAGGAGCCTTACTTCTATTTGACTGATACGAACTACTAAATTGCTACTACCTGCCCACTCTTTAGCTAGATCGTTATAATATTCATTGATCTTATCCTCAACATAAGGTTTTATATCTTCCCATACATATCCATCTTGAAAAGTTATATTAGTGGTTATAGTAGTTAATGTCTCCGATACTCCCTCTACAGTTACCTTATGTCCTATAGGGGCTATGCCTACTCCTTGTCCAGAGTTATTAATTGGATCTATTATAGTTTGCACTGTACTGATTAATGATGTAGAAGGCATTTTATATTCGCTATCTATTATTACCAGTTTAACTGTGCCTCCACCATTCCATACAGGATAGACCTTTACTCCTCCTACCCCTTGAATCTTGTTAATCTTTTCTTTATAGTCTGCAATATTCCCACCAAAGGCCTCGGACTCAAGGGAATTAAAGTATCTCTGCCTTAAACTTTCTGTTTCTTCCTCATCTTCACCTGGAATTAATATCTCAATAAGTTCTCCAGTTGCAAGATGTTGTATATACTCAATAGGAATAATACTTCCAAAGTACTTATTTCCGATACTACCAGCAGTTTCACATTCCATTTTGTATTGTCCTTTTTCAATTTTCTCTACTGCTACATAGTTCAGATCATCTAAAGAAAATCTACTGCCTATAGGAATATCCAATAAATTACCTTCTCTATTTTTAAATACACCTTTTAACAATGCTTTAGTAGCAGGATAAGGATTTATACCTCTCTCGGCAGTTCTCTTAATTAAATACTCTCTGGTTGCTGTATCTGCAAAGGTTTCATTAAGTATCACATCCATTTCTATATAGGACATCGCCAGTTCCGCAGCTGCTGGCGCCAAAGCATCATATATAATTGATCCCTCTCTTTTATCAACATTATTAGGAACTCGTGCTAACATTCTCTCAAGAATTACTTCGAAGGTTTGTTTTTCATACAATATTATTCACCATCCTCTCTACCTGCACATCTCCAAAAACTGTATTCACTGTAAAGGTGACATGTAGATCCCCTTTATTAGAACTGAATACAAAATTATCTACGGAATTTATCCTATCATCTTGAAGAAGTGCTTCTGTTATTCTTTTCTCCAAATTAAAATGTGCAAAGTCTTTAGGTTTTCCAATTAAATCTTGAAGTTCTATGCCATAGTTCCAGCTATATATAGCATAATTATATCTTTCAGTAAAAAGAATCTTATATATGGCTTGTTTAACTGCATCAATACCATCTGTATAACCTAATATTCTTTTATTTTCTAAATCTATCCTATAAGTATTGCTTGGATATTCTACAATCTCAAAGTCGATATCGTTATCTGTTACAATATTTTGTGGTATCATGCACTCACCACCCTATTGAGAACTATAAACTGTTGTCCACCTTGTACTCTTAAAAGCAAAACTTTTTCTCCTACCTTAAGACTATTATGGTGAATATGTTTTTTCTTACCTATATATTTGTGTTTGTGTAGTTCAAGTGATCCGCTTTGTTCTACTTCATCATCTACAGTAATTTCTACTTCTTTATCAATTACATTGTCTGTTAAAAGAAGAAAACTAGCTGGAATAGCTAGTCTTTGCTCAATTGTAATTACTAAAGGCTCTATGGAAGTAACGGTACCTATTAAAGTTTTCACAGGAGAAGAAGTATCTACTGCTTCAACTCCTGCTCTTTTCATCAATTTTAAAAGCTGCATTATAATCGCCCCTCTAGTTTTAAATCCATAAAATGCTCGTTATTAGAAAATCTATGTGTAGCTCCCTCAATAAGCATATGATTTTGAATACTGATATCTCCAATATTAGGCAAATTAATTTCTAGATTAGTTCCTGCTCTGGCTCTGATATCACCTATTGCATTTTTAATACTTAGGATTTTGTTTTTTCTATTATATAGTTCAAGCAATGCATTTGCTTTAGCCTGAACGTTAGTCTTTTCATCTATTTCCTCAAAATATTGAAGTTTACCCCAATTCTTTATACTATTCTTATCTTCTGCTGGGGGAATTTCTCCTCCTACATTGTCTTTATCTTTGAAAGATAATTTTATGTGGTTATATACATTATCTAAAGATGTTTTGTAGTCGAAGTCTTCCGCCGTGTTATCATCTACTTTTAGGTTTATTCTCATAGACTCCATATTTTTTAATGTTAATCTCCCAAAATCGTCATAAAGAACATATAGCTTTTTGGTATTATCGAAGGTAAGTTTTATAGCGTCATATATAATATCCAATAAGGTCTCATTATGTCTAGCTCTTTCAACAATTACATATCCTGTATCTTCGACATCCCCTATTTTAAGATTTTGTTGTGATGCAATAATTTTAAGTACATCAGAAGCTTTTTTATTTTCATAAAGATAACTGTCTTTGTACTTTAAATACCTAAGCTGGTCATATGCTGTAACTTTTATAATCTGATCTTTGTTTCTTGCCTTATCCCATACATAGCCAAAGAATACATTTTTATCATTTACTCTAAACCTTACAGAGTTACCCTCTTGAAAATTAATTATCTCATCTTTTAAAACATTAAATTCTAATTTTCCGGGGGATCCTAATCTCTCGGTAGTCCAAATAATGTCACCTTCAATTAATGGACTGTACAAATTTCCATTATTCTCAATTATTAATTCATACATTAAATCACCTCAACCTTAAAACCTGACCTGGGAAAATTAAATCAGGATTTTTAATATTGTTTAAAGTAGCTATTTCTTTATATTTGCTACCATCCCCCAACTGTTTTTTGCAAATAGTCCATAACGTATCTCCTGAAATTACAGTATATGATTTCACTGGCTCTTTTGCAGGTCTTTCTTCTACAATTACAAACTTAGGTGTTTCACTATCCGAAGACGACTCAAGCATTTTTAGAGTCTGTGTAGTATATCTTTTATATTCTTTCAATTCTAATGAAACAACAATATCCATTCCATTACTACTATCTTCTATAATGCTATAACTCTCTAAGGTTACTTCCATACGTGTCATAAATAAAGAATACCCTGCAGGAGTTAGGCTATTTAATTCAAATATAAAGGGTTTTTTTCCTGTTATAAGTTTTTTAAAAAGATCTAAATAATACAGTGGTTCTTTAAATCCATTTTCATATACAGCAAAAGGATATTCTACCGAAGGAAGCAATACTTCAAAACTTATCTCTGTAAGTCCTGGTTCTTTCAAAATATTTACTTCTCCAAGGTTCATTAAATCTACTGTTTTACTCTTAGTATTTATTTTACGAGCAATCTTGGAAGGAGCTACTGGAAGCTTAACATTATCAATGGAACAACTATACATTATAATCACCCTCCGCTTCGCTTTCTATTGCTTCCGATAAACGTTCCTCTATTCGTGTTATAATTCCATCAACATCGGCTGTTTCTCTTACGTCTCCGAAGCTATTAGATACTTCAAGTTTTACATCTCTCAATACAGTTCTATCGATTACTTCTCTCTCTGCTAGGTCTCTCATGTATGTTAAATCTTCTTCGGCAATTTCCATGGTGTCTTTTAAAGCATTAGTATTATCTGCTATATTTGCTATATTCTCTACTACATTGTCTTGTTTAAATGGAGGTTCAGGATTGAAATCAGTTGTTTGTTCCATCTGTGCCGCATTTATTTTCAGTTGCCTCTTAGCTTCTTCTACTCCAGCATCTTGTTGCATTTGTTTTATAGCTGCATCCCTTTCAGCTATGCTTGCTTCAACTTCAGCTCGATAATTTTCTAAGTCTGCCTCACGTGCTTTTTTAGCTACATCATTTTCAAGCTCTGCTGTTGTAGCAAAATTTACTTTTTGCACTGCTTCTATAGAAACAATAGGAAGTTGGTTAACTTTATCTATAAAACTATTTATAATTTCAATAGAACCATTAACCATTTTTTGAAGAGCGCTAAGCACTCCTACTCTCATATCTCCCATGGAATTTTGCATAGCAACATCAACTTCTTTAAATTTAAGTCCTAGTTTATCGAATAAATTCATTACAAAGTATATACCTTTAAAAAAACCAATTTTAACCCCATCCCATGCTGTCATTATAGCATTCATTGTAATAAGCCAAGCAATTTGAAGTCCCCCAACAGATTGAACCCATTTGTATATTTCCATAATAATTACACCTATAACTACTGCTACTGGTACAAGTGGATTAGCCATCGCAGCTATAGCTAATGCAGCTGCTTTTGCATACAAAACTTTAGCTGCTAGTAGACCTATGGCTGTGGCTACACCTACTACAATCGGTTCTACTGTTGCCCAATTTTGAGCAAGAAAACTTATAAATCCTAATAGTGGTTGAGATAACATAATTACTTTGTTTATAACAGAAGTAAATATCTGTGCCCAAGTCATAGGCATACTCTCCAAAGCTGCATTAGTTTCATTTGCTGCACCAAACATAGCATTTTTAAAAATATCTGCTGTTATTTGACCTTCCTGTGCCAAATTAATAACTTCCTCAGTACCTATTCCTATATAACCAGCAATCGCTTGAATTATTGTAGGTACTTCGATAAATATACTACTTAATTCTTCATCACTTAAAACACCTTGAGCCATTGATTGCGTTAATTGACTCATTATGGAATCAATATCTTGTGCTGATGTGCCGGAAATTACAAAATGTTTATTTAGCTGTTCAGTAAAAGCTATTATTTCATCATTGCCACCAAAAGCATCTTTAGCCATTGTTCCCATTTTAGCAACTACATCAGCCATAGCCAGATATGATCCTCTTGACCTTTCAGCGGATTGGAATATCTTTTTCTGTAATTCTTCAACTGTATTAAACTCGCCTACCATGGATGCAAGACTTGCTTTTGTAGTAGCCATTTGATCGGACAATGCCAAAATATTTTCTACACTAAAATCAAGACCTATTGTGCCTGCCATTCCTTTAAAAATATTTAAAAGTCCATCTGCAGCATTTTGACCTTCCTCTATATCTTCATTCAAATCTTGTTGGGCTGCACTAGCATCTATTATGTACTGCTCCATCACATAGAAATTTGATATATTGTTTGATATATTATTATTTACTGTGTTGTACAATCTCGTTGAAGTATTATTTATAGAATTGGACAACCGCAAATAATTATTATTTATAGAATTGGATAACCGCAAATAATTATTATTTGTTTCATTGTGTAAGCTTATAGAATTATCAACTGTTGCCAAGCTATCACCGCCTTTCATTAAAAAATATTATAAGAAAAGTGTTCGTAATTTTAATTTCATTAAATATTTTTATCTCTTTGTTCTAGATTTGCTATTTATTTTTTTAGCCTCTTTTTTATCATTTTCAGCTTTAATCTGAATAAAACCTATAATTACAGCCTTTTCTTTTCTATCTAAGTTTAAATATTGGGAGGGGAGCATTTTAAGCTTATGAAAACAATAGTAAGCATAATTAGCATCTGCATCCCCTTCCCTTACTAGTTTTTTGCTTCTTCAACCAGTTCTTCCATTCCTACATCAAAGCCATTGATTTCTTGAATGTGTCTTAGAAACTCAGCGTATTCTCCCGGAAGCAGCATTTTCTTAAGTAATTCTTCAGATCCCATAGCTTTATAGCTATCTTGTAAAGCTACATCATGTAGATTAGGATATACAGTACAAGCTACAGCTAATTTACCTAAGTATTTGGAGTAATCTATTTCAGGAACAAAGATGTTCTTTTTGCCTGGTACTGGTACCTTTTTAGTACAAGCCTTTTTTATAGCCTCATCTTCATCACTGGTTATTGGTTTAATTTTCCATTCAATGGGCTTTCCATTCTCCATAAATCTTTTTGACACAACTAATTTAATATCTTCTGTAATTTGAACATTATCTGCCATAAATGCACTTAATCCACTCATTAATTATCATCCTTTCATATTTTAAAAATTCATCTTATACTATATACATAAACTTACATACTCTTTAATTGAAAAGGGTCCCAAAAGGGACCCAATTATATTTTCATACCTGGTAAAACATTAAATTTTTCAGGCATCTCGAAATCTTCAAATGTAAACTCAAAATCTTCACTGAGGTACTCAGCCTCTGCATCAATTTTTGCTAGAATTCCACCATCAATATTGCAATCTTTTAAGATTACAGTCTGTCTTCCAACCATACTTGTAGGATCTTCATTCGTTATTTGCATATCGAAGTAGAAATCTTGTCCTGTTTTAGCATATCTGTATAAAAGTTCTCTAAAAATACTGGTGTTATAATGGAAAGTAGCACTTCCTGTACCTTCCCATCCAGTAGACTTATTTCCTTTCCCAGTCCTACCTAATATAGGTACTTTAACCTTTGTTTTACTCATTTTTACTTCTATATTAGTAGCCTGCATAAAGTTGTATCTATTTCCTTCTACAGTAATAAAACATTCTGCTAAAGATCCACTCATTGCATCCATTGCATTCATAGTTTCAACCATAATCTATCCCTCCATCTATTCAACTATAGTAGTAACATACAGCTTAGTCATAGCTGTTATAGGCTTTATATACTTAGTTACTACTACTGATTTTTTATCATTTCCTGCATCTACGGTTATATCATCAGCTTTAAAATTTTCTATGGCTGATATTTTTTGCATTTCTTTTCCTAACTCTACAATATCATTCCAAAATGCTATTCTACCTGCATCATTGTTTTGCACCTTTCCTAGATATCTGGTGTTGAATATTAATGCTGTATCTATAGCATCTTGATCCAGAGTTCTTATCACTTGATTAGAATTAAAATCTTCACTCTTGTCTACAGTAAAAGAAGTAAATGTATTAATATCATCTAAAACATTTACTTTATCACCTACTTTATGGAACATAAACCTACCAGTTTTTAATCCAGTTTCAAGTTCAGATTGCTTATAGTTTACATCAATAATATGCTCCCCATCATAGGACTTGTTAGCTATGGACTTATTAACAGGACACCCTGCTACTTGACCAGCTACCCAGTAGATTAAATCTCCTTCTTTTACCCCTTCACCTAAAGCTTTATTTTCTACAGAGATTATACCTTCATAATCAGCTGCATTCTTTCTATATACTACAGTTTGGAATTTAACTCCATGTTCATCTCTCATTCTCTTAGTGAATTGAATAAACAAGTCTTTAACTAAATCATCAGTACCAGCATAGCCTAAAGTGTTAAAACTAAAAGCTTCTGCTTTATCAAGGAATGAAACATAGGCGTTACCATCTACTGTTCCATTAGTTCCACCTGTTAAGGAAATTCCTGCACTGGATGTAGCTATTCCAGTACCACTGAATACAACAAAGTTATTAGCTTTTAATTCTTCAATAGTAGCTACAGTTTGTTCGTCAACTTTCTTACCTTCAAGATAAGTAATTACATCGAACTTAGCTTCATCATCAATATTAACCTGCACCGCTACTTTAATGTCATTTCCTCTAGTTCCACTATATTTAGCTGTTATAGTTAATGGTTCTGCCACTTTACTAGCTTTAGTTCCTCCAGAATTAATTCTATATACATATGCAGTTTTCGCACCTTTAAAAATTTCTCTTAAAGACTTCATCTCTGTGGATATATATGAATATCCAAATATATTTAAACTATCTTTTTGCAGATTTGCTGCTTCAACAGTAATAACTTCATCTTCAGCACCCCAATTCAGTTCTAGAGGAATTGCAACATAACCTATATCACTTAGATTAGCAGAAACTCTAGTTGCTGAAATAAAGTTAATATACGAACCCGGTAAAATTTTATTTTGTGTTAAAAATGTACCTCCACCTAATGCCATATTACTTCACCTTTCTTTCTTTAAATTTTTTCACTAAATCATTAACCTCATCTAGCGAATATGTTTTTTCTTCTTCTAGTAGAATGCTTAATACATCTCTAGAATAATTAATACTTTTGCTTCTTAAAATTTGCTCCTTAGCGAATAATGTATTAGTAATTTCACCATTCTTCTTTTTAGCCAAATAAATCACCCTTTCCTTTTGCTCAATTGTTCAAGATCTCCCATAAACTCGTGTTTATTAGAAGTTTTTAGTATTGGGAAGTTAAATTCTATAGAAAAACTTAATTCTGTATCTGTTACCTCTAAGCTCATTTTACTGCCTCTCAACAGCATATCGTTACTTTCTACGTACTCTAGGCAATTTAAAAGTTTGTCTCCTACTTCATCACATTGAGCCAGTTCACTTCCGTTTTTTATAGGATAAAATTTTATTACAAAGGAATTGTTCTTGTAATATCTTTGTCCTATCTTATGAATCTGAGAAGATTTTACATGCCTAATAAAAAAAGCAGGTAGATTTAAATCCTGCTTAGTTTCTTCCATTTCAGTATAAATAGAATACTCTTCTCCAAATACGGTCTTTAGCTTTTTACTAATACCAACTTTAATATCTTCAATTCTAGTCAGTGTCAGACACCTCCTTAAGATACTTAGCATTACTTTTTAACTATAAATACATGCTTCATTTTTATGAATGTAGTCATTGTCAGTCAAGTAAAAAATCTAACATAGCTTTTGCAGTCTTTATACTTTTTATCTTTTGATCTCTTAAATAAATTTCTGTCGATTTTTCTTTTTGTAATGCATCAATCTTGCTTTCATAACTTTCTTTATTAATTTTGTTTAATTCCTCTAATGCCATTATTTTAGTTACCAATTCTTCCTTTTCTGTAGCTTTAATCTTTAACCTATTAATTTGGCTCTCTTTATCTTCTACTATCAACTTTAATTCCTTATATTTGCTATTTACTTCTGTAAATCGCCATATAGGTACATATTTATCTTTAATAGTAGATTTATGAATCTCTAATATTTGTTTTGCTACTTCGTTTGTAACTCCTAATTTTAATAATTGTTGTAATGTCATTATTTTATTTCTCCTTTAAAATTTACGCTTTTTTACGTGGGTATCGTCCACGAAATAAAAAACCCCACCATATTTGGCAGGGAGTTATATAGCTATAATAACTTTTGTATATTTCTTTTTCATACTATCATATTAACATGACTTTTTTGACATTGTAATGACATCTTTTATTAGATAGTCATGTCACTAGATAATAAAAATTCCCCTACTATTTAGTAGAGGATATTTAAATTTAAAAACTTTGTGCAGTTCTTTTTCATATTACCATATTAACACGATTTTTTTGACATTGTAATGACATGTTATTATTAAATTATAATCTAACCTAGATAATAAAAATCCCTGCTATATTTAGCAGGGCATCTAGTCATAATAGTTCTTGTACATTTCTTTTTCATACTATCATATTAACATGATTTTTATGACATTGTAATGACATGTTATTATTAAATTATGTGATTATGTGCTGCACTCTTTTAATATACGGTATATTTGTCTTTCTGAATACCCTAAAGTTTCCGCTATATTTTCTACTGACATATTCTCTTTTAATTTTAGGTACATTACTTTATATTGTATGCCATCAAACTTTTTAAGCAGGATCTCTATTTTTTCCTTATACTGTATTTTTTCTTCTAATATCTCCTTGAAAATAACTAATTTATCTTCTAACTTTTCCACCCTATCTATAAGTATATCTAAAGGTATATGTACTATATTTCTACTTGATTCCTTTGAATAGTCTATTGCGGTAATGTCCTTCGGTCCTTGAATCATAAGTTTTCTAAGGTGTTTTATTTCTGCTTCTATAGACTCTATTCTTATTTCTAATACTTCTATCTCTCTGCACAGGTCTTGATAACTATTAATGCTATTCAATTTATGTCCCCCTTTTCTTTTCTGATAACTCTTATTCTTTTCTCTATACTCATTATTCAACCACCCTTTTAATTTGTAATTCTATTTCGGAATTAATTCTATTTTAAATTCATTTTATCTTATAATCAATTCTGTTATGGAATCATTTAGCCAAATTATATCTATAATCCTTAATTTATCTTTTATTATCTTGCAATTATTCTATTTTTGAATTATTATATAAGTATATTAATTCTATTTTTGAATTTTAAGAGGTGTTAAAAATGAATGTTCACGAAAAAATAAAAGAAATCCGTAGTAAGAAAGGTTTATCAACTTACCAACTAGCAGAATTAACAGGCATATCACAATCCACAATTAGTAAATTAGAAAACGAAAAAAGAAAGGTCGACATAGAGACACTACAAAAAATAGCTGATGCTTTAGAAATATCTATAGAAGAGTTTTTTAAAGAAGATACAGATAATATAAAAACACTTGATGATATCAGTAAAGTTGCTAAGGAAAATAAAATAGAAATCTTAGCAGCACATTTTGAGGGTGAAAATTTTACTCAGGATGATTTAGAAGATATTGAAGAATTTATTAAATTTGTTGTTTCTAGAAAGAAAAAATAGACATATTATCGCAGTCAAAAGGGGGACAGCTTGGATGGATTACGAGCAAATGATAATTAAAGCTGATGAGAAGGGTATAGAGGTTTATGAAGTTAATTTTAAAGGAAATGGTAAGGGATATTGTTCTGATAATGTAATTGGTATTTCTAAGAAGTTAACAACTAATAGCGAAAAGAGATGTATTCTTATTGAAGAAATTGGACATTTGAAAACTACCTCTGGACATATTATAGACCAATCTAAAATAGAAAATAGAAAGCAAGAAAGAAAAGCTAGAGCTTGGGGATATGAAAGATTAGTTGGAATTATTGACTTAATTAATGCCTACAAATATGGAGTTAGAAATAGATTTGAATTAGCTGAATACCTAGACGTAACGGAAGAATATATAGAAGATGTTATAAAATATTATAAAGAAAAGTATGGACTTTATTGTGAAATAGATAATTACATGGTTTATTTCGAACCTTTAGTTGTATTAGAGAAACTTTAATAATACATATATTTTTTAACTCCTCAACCGAACATACGTTTCTGAAGAAAGCAAAAATACGTAGAACTCTTAGCTATCGTATAAAATCTTTTTTTATAAATAGTGTTGACATTTAATAATATATGCCATAATATAGTAGTGCAAATTGAATATACCTCGGTAGGTGAGGTTACTACAAGGATACGGGTTGCTGCCGTGAAAGGATGGAAACATTCTTAACAGGTTAGCAGGTTTAGCCGAATAAAGAAGGCTTAATCTAACGCAACTTCATTGCCTTGCAGAGCCAAAGCTTGAACGAGACTGAATCTGTATTTACTATGCATTTTATGTGTATTATACCTTTGTCGAATTCAAGTTTTCGGCGAAGGTTTTTTGTTTTTAAAAAATATTTAAAAAATTGGAGGTGAGGATGATGGACCCGAGTAGTAGGAGTAATAAGGACAGTGGTGATAATAGCATATATTGTAGGAAAAATAAAATATCAATAATATTGGGTTCTATTCTTCTCAACCAGAATTTGATAAATAAAGACTCAGTTCAGATGGGGTTTTGATTCCAACTAAACTAAATCATATTTTCCCTTCATAATACTATTCATTTAATTCAAATCTTTTAATACTTTCCACTGTTTCTTTACTCACGCTAATTCACAACTAGTTATTTATTAATGCATTTTTTATTCAATTTAAAGGTAACATAGTTTTTAGGGAGTAAAACTCATATTTACTACCCTTAGCTTATTATTGTCATTTTGGAGGTGTGAGTTATGATGAAAAAAAGAGACATCATTAATCAAAACAATGGAACAATAAAACAAAATTTAATTGATTTTAGCAAAAATGATATAGATGCAATCTATAAAATATTTAATACAGATATTAACGGGATTACCGAGGAAGAAGCAAAAAATAGGATAGAAAAACATGGCCTTAATCAAGTAGAACACGAAAAACCAACACCATGGTATATTCAATTAACAAAGGCTTTTATAAACCCTTTTGTTATAGTTTTAATTGCCTTAGCCGTAATATCCTATATTACCGATGTAGCCCTTGCAGCCCCTGGTGAAAAAGGCTGGGAAGCAGTCATCGTAATTACTGCTATGGTTACAATTAGTGGCATATTGCATTTTATCCAGGAATATAAATCTGGAAAAGCAGCTGAGGAGCTAAAATCCCTAGTGAAAACCACTGCCGCCGTAGCCCGCAAAGATACAGGAATTGAGGAAATTTCAATGTCACAAATTGTGCCTGGCGATATTATTCATCTTGCGGCTGGCGATATTATACCAGCGGATTTAAGAATTATACATTCAAAGGATTTATTCATAGGTCAATCTGCTTTAACCGGTGAATCTGAGCCAATTGAAAAGTATAGTACTATAAAATCTGAAATAAATAACAATATAAATCCATCAGATTTAGATAATATTTGCTTATTAGGAACCGATGTAATAAGCGGCAGTGCAACAGCAATTGCTATAGGTACAGGAAGCGATACCTACTTTGGTTCTATGGCTAAATCTCTAGTGGGCAAAAGAGAACAAACAAGCTTCGAAAAAGGGATAAGTAGTGTTAGTTGGCTCCTTATCAAATTTATGTTTATAATGGTTCCTGTAGTATTCCTTATTAATGGCATTACAAATGGAGATTGGCTAGAGGCTCTATTGTTTGCGATTTCTATTGCTGTTGGATTAACACCTGAAATGCTTCCAGTTATAGTAACTACAAACCTCGCTAAAGGTGCAATAGCCATGTCAAAACGAAAAACCGTTGTTAAAAGATTAGATGCAATCCAAAACTTCGGTGCCATGGATATATTATGTACAGATAAAACCGGAACTTTAACATTAGATAAAATAGTAGTTGAAAAACATCTTGATATTCATGGTAATGATGACGACAGAGTACTAAGACATGGCTATTTAAATAGCTTTTATCAAACAGGCTTAAGAAATTTAATGGACAGAGCAATATTAGAATTTGGTGATAAAAAGAATTTCTTTGAGTTAAAAGAGCATTATACAAAGGTTGATGAAATCCCCTTTGACTTTGCAAGACGTAGAATGTCTGTAGTATTAAAAGACCATGCTGGAAAGAGACAACTAATTACAAAGGGTGCCGTAGAAGAAATGTTATCCATTTGCACCTTTGCAGAGTACAAAGGAGAAGTAGTTCTACTAACTGAAGAAGTTAAAAATATAGTTATGAATATGGTAAACAAGTTAAATGAAGATGGAATGAGAGTTGTTGCTATTGCACAAAAAAACAATATTCCAGATGAGAATTCCTTCGGTGTAAAAGATGAAAGTGACATGGTTCTTATGGGATATATAGGTTTCCTTGATCCACCAAAAGAATCAACAGCTGCAGCGATTAAAGCTCTACATGAACATGGAGTTAAAGTTAAAATACTAACTGGAGACAATGAAGTTGTTACTAAAAAAATCTGTAAAGAAGTTGATTTACCTATAGATAATATTTTACTTGGCAGCGATGTAGAAAACTTAACCGATGAAGAATTAGCAATACAAGCAGAAAATACTACTGTTTTTGCTAAGCTATCTCCAATGCAAAAATCCAAAATTATAAAAGTACTTCAAGGTCAGGGACATACAGTAGGTTATATGGGAGACGGAATTAATGACGCTTCGGCCCTTAGAGATGCAGATGTTGGGATTTCTGTAGATACAGCAGTAGATATAGCAAAGGAATCTGCAGATATTATACTTCTAGAAAAGGATCTCATGGTACTTGAAGAAGGTGTAATTGAAGGACGTAAGATTTTTGGAAATATAGTAAAGTATATTAATATGACAGCAAGTTCAAACTTTGGAAATGTCTTTAGTGTTTTGGTAGCTAGTGCATTTTTACCATTTTTACCTATGCTTCCAATTCATTTGCTAATTCAAAATCTGTTTTATGACTTTTCTCAAATTTCCATACCTTGGGACACTATGGATGATGACTATATTAAAGAACCAAGAAAATGGGATGCGGATAATATAAAGAAGTTTATGATCTATATTGGACCGATAAGCTCAATATTCGATATAATTACCTACTTGGTAATGTGGTATGTATTTAAAGCTAATACACCAGCCCTTCAGTCTCTATTCCAATCTGGATGGTTTATTGAAGGACTATTATCTCAAACCCTTATTGTTCATATGATTAGAACTAAGAAAATACCATTTATTCAAAGTAGAGCAACAGCCCCAGTCTTACTTCTTACTGGAATTATAATGGTAGCAGGTATATTCATTCCATTTACTGCATTTGGAGCATCTGTTGGATTACAGCCATTGCCATTAGCCTACTTCCCGTGGTTAATCGGTATTTTATTAGCCTACTGCTTATTAACGCAAGTAGTCAAAAAATTATATATTAAGAAGTTTAATACTTGGCTATAGTTTGATTTTATAAATTATTAAATAGTAAAAAACCAAGTAGCAAATTGCTACTTGGTTTTTATATATTTATAACCTATTTATTACATCATTGGCATTCCGCCGCCCATGCCTCCTGGCATCATTGGCTCATCTTCTTTAATATCTACAATAGCACTTTCTGTTGTTAATAACATAGCTGAAATAGAAGCTGCATTTTGCAGTGCTGATCTTGTTACCTTAACTGGATCAATAATACCTACTTCAATCATATTTACGTATTTTTCCTTTAAAGCATCGAAGCCTATACCTTTTTCTGCATTCATTACCTTCTCTACAATAACCGATCCTTCAAGACCAGCATTTTCTGCAATTTGTCTTAATGGCTCTTCTAATGCTCTTCTAATAATTTTAACTCCTGTTCTTTCATCACCTTCAGTAGTTTCAAGTAAAGCTTCTACTGCTGGAATAACATGTATTAAAGATGCACCTCCACCAGATACAATCCCTTCTTCTACTGCCGCTCTTGTAGCGTTAAGAGCATCTTCAATTCTTAGTTTTCTTTCTTTAAGCTCTGTTTCTGTAGCAGCACCAACTTGGATAACTGCAACTCCACCAGAAAGCTTAGCTAATCTTTCTAGTAATTTCTCTTTATCAAAGTCAGAAGTTGTATCTTCTATTTGTTTCTTGATTTGACCCACTCTATCTTTAATAAGCTGTGAATTACCAGCACCTTCAACAATAGTTGTATTATCTTTATCAACCTTAACAGTTCTAGCTGTACCTAACATTTCAATTGTTGCAGTCTTTAAGTCATATCCTAGTTCTTCAGAAATAACTGTAGCTCCTGTTAAAATCGCGATATCATCTAACATTGCCTTCCTTCTATCTCCAAAGCCTGGTGCCTTAACAGCAACACACTCAAATGTTCCTCTTAGTTTATTTACTACTAATGTAGCTAATGCTTCACCTTCTATATCTTCAGCAATGATTAATAATTTTCTGCCTTGTTGTACTATTTGCTCTAATACTGGTAAAATTTCTTGTACATTATTAATCTTTTTATCAGTTACTAAAATATATGGATCGTTAAATACAGCTTCCATCTTTTCAGTATCTGTCACCATGTATGGAGATAAATATCCCCTATCAAACTGCATACCTTCTACTACGTCTAAAGTAGTTCCCATAGATCTAGATTCTTCTACAGTAATAACTCCATCATTTCCTACCTTTTCCATAGCATCTGCAATTAATTGTCCGATTTCTTCATCAGCAGCTGAATTTGCGCCTACTTGAGCTATAGATTCTTTACTTTCTATTTTTTTAGAAATGTTTTTTAATTCAGCAACTGCCACATCCACAGCTTTTTGAATACCTTTTTTAATTATCATTGGATTAGCCCCAGCTGCTACGTTCTTTAATCCTTCTCTAATAATAGCTTGAGCTAATAAGGTAGCTGTTGTTGTACCATCACCAGCAACATCATTAGTTTTAGTAGCTACTTCTTTAACTAATTGAGCTCCCATATTTTCATAAGCGTCTTCTAATTCAATTTCTCTAGCTATAGTTACCCCATCATTTGTTATTAATGGAGAACCAAACTTTTTATCGATTACTACGTTTCTTCCCTTTGGTCCTAAAGTTACCTTAACAGTATCAGCAAGTTTATTAACTCCGATTTCTAATGAACGACGAGCCTCTTCAGCAAACTTAATTTCCTTAGCCATAATAATACCCTCCTAGTCCTTATTTATATTAATTAAACCCATTATGTAATGATATTTTACTATTCAACAACAGCTAAAATATCATTTTGTCTTAATATTGTGTATTCCTCTCCATCAAACTTAACTTCTGTACCAGCATATTTAGAGAAGATTACTTTATCTCCTACTTTTACTTCCATAACAATTTCTTTACCTTCAACTACTCCACCTGGTCCCACTGCCATAACCTCTGCTAACTGTGGTTGTTCCTTTGCGCTACCTGGCAATACAATTCCACTTTTTGTGGTTTCCTCAGCTTCTACTCTTTTAATAACTACTCTGTCTCCTAATGGCTTAATGTTCATAAATCAAACCTCCTTGGAAATTTTTTATTTTTTAACACATTGTTTTTTGCTTATTATTAGCACTCGTACTAAGTGAGTGCTAATTACATTTATAATGTTATCTAAAAGTGATTTTGCTAGCAAATGCCAATATTGGCTATTATATTCTATTATCGAAAGATATATTCGTTTTTTTCTTTATATCTCCATATTTCACTGTTTTACTAATTTTTTAATATTTTTTTAGTATCTTCTAAATATTTTTAGTTAAAAGCCTATTAATCCTACTAATTTTAATATATAAGGCTGTACTATGTAATATATTATTGGTATAAATACAGCTGGTAGCATATTACCTACCTTTATTCTTTTCACCTCCATTATATTAGATGCAATACCTATAATTAATAGTCCACCTATAGCAGACATTTCTGCTATTACAGTTTCTACCAAGAATGGTTTCATAAATGTAGCTGTAATAGTAATTAAACCTTGATAAATAAAAACCGCTATACCAGAAAATGCAACTCCTATACCTAAAGTAGATGAAAAAATTATTGCAGAAATACCATCAATCAGAGATTTAGCCAATAAAATTTCATGATTACCAGTTAGTCCACTTTCTAGAGCACCCATAATCGCCATAGCTCCAACACAATAAATTAGACTAGCCGTAACAAAACCCTTAGCAATTCCACCTTCCTTGTTACCAACCTTAGTTTCTAGCCATTTCCCTACATTTTCTAGCCTATCTTCTATTTTTGCCATTTCTCCTATTATAGTGCCTATAACAACACTTGAAATCATAAGTAGTATATCTCCAGTTTCTAAAGCCCCCGATAAGCCTATAACAAAAACACTTAAGCCTAGTCCTTGCATTATAGTTGCCTTATACCCTTCTGGAATACCTTTTCTTAAAAAAACGCCGCAAATTCCTCCAGCTATAATTGCTATCGCATTTACAATAGTTCCTAACATCAATTCATCCCCCAGTTGTTTAACATATGAAAATTTTATCCCCACATCCGTAATGGATGTGGGGACTTAAATATTTAATATTCCTAATCTTCCACTGTATTGATATTATCACTATTTTACATCCTTTTCAAGCTAAAACTCTCATGGTGATAAACTATACAATAATCTATTTCCCTATTCCAAGTTCTCTAGCATAGTAAAATAAATACTGTTGTGCATACCCACCATATTTTCCAAACTTATCTCTAGCAAACTCTTCAATTTTTTTATTAGGTGTGTCTTTATGAAAATAAAAATATTCCATGACTCTTTTAACCCACACATCTACAGGAACTGCTTCTACTTTTCCCATAGCAAATACCAAAATGCAGTTGGCTACTTTAGGCCCTACTCCACTAAACCTACGCATAGCTTCAAAGCAATCTTCACTATTTAATTCCTTTAGCTGTTCCAAAGAAATATTTTCATCAATCACTGCTCTAGCGGTATTTAAAATATATTTAGATCTATATCCTACTCCGCAGGCTGCTAATTGTTCCTCCGACAAATTATAAATAGCCTCTGGAGTTGGAAAACTATAATAGTCCTTTCCATCGTATTGTCCTAAATATTCCCCGAAATTTTCGCTTAACAATCTTACAGATTTTTTTATACGAGGGATAGCATTGTTAGCAGAAATAATGAAAGAGATTAAAGTTTCCCAAGGTTCCTGCTTAAGTATTCTAATTCCATAGCCAAAATTAGTAGCGTCTTTCATAACCTCATCATCTTTACTTAAATCCTCTTTAATTTTTCCGTAGTTGTTATTTAAATCAAAATAGGAAGTCCATATGTTATTAAAATCTTCTATATTTGTATTATTAAAAACAATTGTATCTTCCTCTTTTCTTACATTTAAAATCTTACCATAGGCGACTCCAATATAGCTTCCATCATCCTCTAGGTCCCATCTAAAACATTGACCACATTCAAAAATATGCTTGGGTTCAAAATCTCTTATGTTTTTTAATATTACTTTATTATCTTTATGTATAATCTCCAACTAAACCTCTCCTCTCCATATATCTGACAGCTAATAATTCTAAAACTAAATATATACTTATGTCTTTGCTTATTATACCCAATATTAAATCCCTAAAAACCTTCTGGTCTCTAGGGATTGTAATCTTATTTAAAATCAAACAAAAGGTGTATTTCAACTCTATCTTCTAATAAACCTTTATTATCGTAAGCAGCTTCATTAAGTCCACAAATATAGAATCCTTCTTTAATAAAAAACTTAATAGCAGGGTAATTATAATTTTCTACTTGAACAATAATGCCTCTAGCCTTGTTAAATCTAGCAAATCCTTTCGCTGACTTTACAAGCTTTCTACCAATATTTCTTTGGCGCACATCCTCTTCTACCCAAAGGTTTATTATTTGTAGAAGATTATTATGCTGAGTATATAACATCTCTATATACCCAAAAATTCTTTCATTCTCCTCTATTAAAAAAGTCTTCGTATATTTACCTTTCTCATCCATTAATTTAATACTATACTTCTCTTCATGACTTTCTCCCAGTTCTTTTATCTCTAACTTATAACTAAGCTCTTCCTTACTAACCTTATAATATTTATTAGATTTAAAGCTATAGTCAAGTCTTTTTATATTGTCAATATCATCGGCTACCATTTCACGTATAATCATTAATAATTTTCCTCCGTGGAAATATAGGATACGGGCTCATATATAGAATATGCCTCATAAACTTGATTTCCTGTAACTATATCAAAATATAGCTTTCTTATGTCTTCTTTTTTAGTTGATTGATAACTATAAGTAGCTACTGGTCTATAGTGGGTATAAAATGACCTAACAACTGCTATTCCATTATATTTCATATCTAAAAGTTGTTCACTATGTTTTTGTTCCACATCCTCTAGGGATACTACTACTTCTGACATAGGTACTATTGTACCGTTAAAGTTATTAGAGTATTTAATAACCTTCCCACCCTGAGAAGAAACATTTACTTTAACTATGTCACTAATCATAGTAATATTATCTAAGATAGGAATAAATTGAAATGCATAAATAGTATTTTTTGTGTTTTCATCCGTAATTGCCGATACCCCATCTATCATCTGTCCATAGGATTCAAATCTATTCATAAACTTTTTAGCGATATGTGAAGCTTCATCTTCAGAAACAAGTGTATCCTTACCATCTGTTGTATAATCTTCAAATTGTCTAAGGAATCCGTTAACAGCATCTATCCATATTGAATATACTAAATCATCTTCAGTATAATAATTTATTTCATAATAATGAACACCATCTCGGATTTGAACATTTTCTGTTACTTCTTTAGATCCTGAAAAATCACCAAGCTCAGGAAGTATTTTATCTACCCTTGTTAATATTGAGTCTATTGGCATATATGCAGGATGCTCATTAGGAATACGACTATGTCTATAAAGTTTAGATACTTCCTCTATATTACTTGCCCACTGTCCTAATCCACCGTCACCATTATCCGGATCTTTAATTTCCTGTACCCGTCCTTGAATATTATTGTATACTGCTGAAAATCTATCTAACTGTTCATAAATTTTATCTAAAAACACTATATCATAATCTGTTAAATTTTCATTACGGCTACTAAACTGATTGTTCAAATTATGAACCACTGCACTTCTTAAAGTTTCTAGTCCTTGTAATCCTCTCATTAATGCCTCATTAGGTTTTTCTTCTGTTTGATTTAAGTCAACCCAACTATTAAAAATCAAAACTAGCTGTTGAATAGAACGCTGTAAATCGATCATTTCTTCCTTTGCACCTGTTTCTTTTATTCCTTTTATTGAATGCATCGTATCCCTAATAGCACTTTCCACCCTTGTGGATATAACTATATTGGAATTACTAACCTTTTTCCCTAATAATCTTAACTGAATAGCAAAAAACAGGTTAGCACTTAAGCTAATAATTGTAATTAAAATAATCAAATATCTAACATATTTTCTATAACTATACAACGGAACTCCTCCTCACTAAACATGGGCACTTCCTGTTTATAACAACTATAGCATAAAATCTTTAAAATTCTATTATAGGTTCATTGCTCATAGATAAAAATAAAGTATCCTTTTATATAATAACATAAACCAAATTGATTAGTAACAACTATTAGCTTAATTTTATCCTTTTCCTTCTTTTTAAACCCTTTATTACTATAAAAATATATTTTATATATTAATTATTTAAGTGGTCTGATGCTTCACAAATATATAAAATTAGGTTATTATAAATTAATAGTACATAGATTTATTCCGTAGCTTACATAATTGCGGGCTCAGCAGGATAACAACACCCTCTGAATGCAGTATTAATTTCTGGTTATAATGTTGAATATACTAATATTTGAATAGGAGGATTTTTATGGATCAACCTCAACAAATGATGGCAAATGCAGGAAAAGAACTCGGTATTAATGTTGGTAATAAGCAATTTGCGAGAATACCAGTTAAAACACATTTAATTAAACGAGAAGATAATATTGTGGATGTAGCATGTAAATATTTAAAGGACAAGGTACGAGAGAGAGATATAGTATTTATAACTGAAAAAATAGTAGGAATTACCCAAGGTCGAGCTATTCCTTTAAAGGAAATAAAGCCTAGACCTTTAGCTACTTTTCTTGCTAAATATGTAACTAAAACTCCAGCAGGCATAGGACTAGGTATGCCTGAAACTATGGAAATGGCTCTTAGGGAGTGTGGAACTATTAGAATTCTATTTGCAGCTATAGTTGGAGCTATAAGCAAAATACTTTTTAGAAGAAGAGGGGATTTTTATAGAATTGCTGGACCAAAAGCTAGGGCAATTGATGGGCCTACCTCTGGTACAATCCCACCATATAATACACATGTAGTATTAGGTCCTGCTAAGCCTGACGAAGTTGCTCAAGAAGTTAGTAGAGCTCTAGGAGGTATTAGGGTAGTTATTTCAGATATTAATGACCTAGGAGGCAATATATTAGGTGGATCTCATAAGGATATTAACTTTAATGAAGTAGTTCAAATACTTAAAGATAATCCTCTAGGACAAGGTAAAGAACAGACACCTATGGGAATTATCAGGGAAATATAATTGTTTATGCAAGATTAAAAATACAGCTCCATATGCAATAGAGCTGTATTTTCTATTTTAAATCTATTCAATTTCTCTAAATCTTTTAGTGGTAAAGCTACTCAAAAACTTAAACAATACTATGGATATAACAATATATATTATCCCTAGAGATAAATAAATAATTAGTGAATTTATTTTAATCTTAAACATAAATAATACTAGCAAAACATTAATAACTAAATAGGCAATTCCAAGCAATAAAGCAAAAAATACATTCATATTTTGTTTCATTGCTTTCTGAGGATTATCCCAATCTAACAATGGCCTTGCAATATCAATAAGTATAGCTAGCTCTGTTATAGGTATTCCTCCTAAAAGACCTAAGATAGTAACTATTAATATAGTTGATAATTTTAGCGGAACAACAAATAGGGCTACACCTAAAATTATAACTAATGCTAATATTTGAACCAATATAGAGCTTAGTATTTTTCCAATAAGCTGATCTTCCACTTTAATAGGAACAACTCTTGAAATCCAAAATTGTCTGCCTTCTCTTGAAAAGGTTGTAGCTCCTATACCATTATTTGCAGCAATAAACATTATAAAAGCAGATAATATAAGATTAATTATTATTGTATTGCTTTCCTTATAAAACTGTGCAATTGTGCTTAGCATCTGTGGATCTGTAGTAAAAAGTGGAATTGCTAAAGCAAATGGAATAATTATTACGGCCCCAATAGAGTTCATTAAGAAAATAGGTGTCCTAACTAAAATTTTCATATCTCTTTCTAGTATGGCCAAAATAGGATGTCGTACTTTGCCAATTTGATTACTAAACTGTTTATCCGTCAGCTTTTTCTTTTTAGACGATACCTCTTGCCCACCAATTAACCCTTTGTAAAATACTTTCTCACTTATATATACCATTCCATAAAATATAAGTCCAGAAATACCCATAAAAGTAAGTAAAGACAATAGGCCATTTATATTGTTAAACTCGACCAATGCGGTAGATGCCCAAATACTTGGTGGAAATGATACTCCCATCTGTCTAATCAAACTATTTTTTTCACTAAGTAAACTAGCAATATACTCCATTTCTTGCCCTTGAGGAAGAGTTGTAGCAGTTTTTTGAGTAATGACTTGTATTAATAAAATAACTAGAACCATTAGCACTCCACCAATTACTCTTATTAAGTCTCTTTTACCCTTTATATTTGTATACCGCATGAAAATCATTACTACTATAGATGAAAGAGCTAAAGGTATAACAGGAACAGCAATAATAATTAAAATACTATATAGCCAATATAATATCCCTAGGCCACTTTGTATTCCATAGACTAACAGAATAGGTAATATAATCGGAAGTACTGTTAAATATTCATTTATCATTACAGTAATAAAACGAGCTGTTAGTATTGTACTTGGTTTAATAGGTAATGGTACTAAAATTTGTAAATCATCTGCATAATAAAACTTTGCAAATATATGAGATATACCAAATATAAAAAGAATAATCTGAGATCCTAAAACTCCAAGCAATAAAATAGTACCTTCTTGATTGATGGACTTCAAAGATGAAAATACACCGCCTAGTAATTTAATATAGCCTATATATAATGGCAACAAAGAAGCCATTGCAATTAAAAATATAATTGGCTGCCATAACTCCTTCTTCTGTTTAAAATATTTGTACTTAATAGCAGAAATACCAAAATTTACATTCAATTGAGTTTTTAATAAAGAACCTAACCCCTTCATTACTCTGTCAACTCCAAAAAGATATTTTCTAATGACTGTTTACTTTCAGATTGCTGTCTTAGTTCCTCCATAGTTCCACAAGCGATAATTTGACCTTTTCGTATAATGGCTATTCTGTCGCAAAGCTTTTCTGCCACTTCCAGTACATGGGTGGAGAAAAACACGGACTTTCCTGCATTACATCTATCCCTCATTATTTCCTTTAACTTAAAAGCAGACTTGGGATCCAGGCCAACTAGAGGCTCATCTAATATGAAAACCTCTGGGTCATTTAGTAAAGCTCCTATTAAAACAATCTTTTGCTTCATTCCATGGGAATAACTTTTAATTAAATCTCCTACAGCATCTTTTAATTCAAAGAGCTCTAAGTACTCATTTATTTTCTTACTTCTTATATCCTTTGAAATACCGTACATGTCTCCCATAAAGTTTAAATACTCTATTCCCGTTAACCTTTCATATACTTCATGATTATCTGGAACATAGCTAATCATCTTTTTTACTTCTAAAGAATGTTCTTGAAAATCTAGCCCATTTATAAAAATATTTCCTGCATCAGGCTTCAAAAGTCCTACTATCATTTTTAAGGTTGTAGTTTTACCAGCTCCATTTGGTCCTAGAAAACCAAATATTTCACCAGGCTTTACTTCAAAACTAACATTATCAACCGCTTTTACATTTCCACTACTATAAGACTTACTGACATTTTCTAATTTTAGCATATAATCATCCTCCCTTAAATTGTATTTTATAGGTGTAAAATGACTCTGAGCACTTCTAATCCGGGTACTCTTTGCCTATAGATTTCAATTCTTTTTAAATATTTAATAATATAATTAATAATGGTGCGATCAAAACCGTAATAAGCCCCGCAACACCAATTGAAAGACTACTCATAGCCCCTTGTTTTTCACCTATTTCCATTGCTCTACTTGTTCCTAAAGCGTGGGCAGCAGTACCATAGGCTATACCTACAGCCACTTCATCCTCTATCCTTAATGCTCTAAACAAAAACCCTGCCATAACAACACCTACATTACCTGTTATTATTATAGACATAACTGTTATAGAAGATATCCCTCCTATTTGGTTAGAAATTTCTATTCCTATTGGTGTAGTTACAGATTTAGGAATCATAGAAAGCACCAAAACTCTATCTATACCAAATAATGTACTAAGTACCCATACACTAACAATGGCAGTCAAAGATCCTGCTAATATTCCTCCAAGTATAGGTATTAGATTAGACTTTAAAAGGTCAATTTGCTTATAAAGTGGAACAGCAAGAATCACTGTTGCAGGCCCTAAAAAGAAGTTAATAAAACTTCCGCCCTTTTCATAAACCTCCACATCTATATTAAAATAAAGTAGAAATACTATAGAAAGAATTATGCTCACAAAAAGGGGATTAAATACTGCTAGCTTTGTTCTCTTATATATAATTCCTCCTATTTCAAAGGATATTATAGATAAAAGTATACCAAAAACCGGTGTGTTTAACAGTTCCATTATTTTGAAATCCTCCTTTTTAAAAACTGAACTGTACATCCTGTTACAGCAATTACTAATGCAGTTGATATAACTAATATTATTGTAATGTACAGCCAGTCGTCCTTTACTAGATGAAAATTTTTAATTATACCAACACCAGCTGGTACAAATAAAAAGGCAAGATGATCTAGTAAAAATTTTGAAATATCCTTTATCATTTCAACTTTTAATATACCAGTTACAAGAGATATCAATAATATTATCATACCTAAAATATTACCTGGTATAGGAATTGCAGTAAAGCTATTTATAAATTCGCCTACAAAAAGTATGCCCAGTATAATTCCAAACTGCCTTAATAGCTTCAAATAATCATCTCCAATATGTAGAATATTAATATAATTATAGCATGATTCGAAAATTAAGCATATATATTCAGTTTTATTAAAACTTAGGCTAAATAAAAAACCGAGTTCAAATGAACTCGGTTTTTTTATATATTTAATGTTTAAATTAGTACCATCCTCTAAGTTTCATTGCATCTGCAACTCTCTTAATAGAAATCATGTAAGCAGCTGTTCTCATTTCTACTTGCTTTTCTTCTTTAAGATCCCAGATTTCATTGAAAGCTTTAACCATTAATGCTTCTTGCTTTTCTTGAACTTCTTCAAATGACCAGTTATATCTTTGTAAGTTTTGTACCCACTCGAAGTATGATACAGTTACTCCACCAGCATTAGCAAAGATATCTGGAACAACAATGATTCCTTTGTCGTTCATGATTTTGTCAGCTTCTAAAGTTGTAGGTCCATTAGCACCTTCACAAACAATTTTAGCTTTAACACCATCAGCATTGTCAGAAGTTATAGCATTTTCTAATGCACATGGTAATAAAATATCTGCATCGAAAGTAATAATATCTTCTTTAGGGAATTCACTTTCAGCTCCTGGGAATCCTTTAATGCATCTGTGCTCTTGTACGTATGCAGCTAATGCATCAACATCGAATCCTTTGCTGTTATAAAGTCCAGCTGTATGGTCAGCAACTGCTACTATTGTTCCTCCTAGTTGAGCAACGTATTTAGCTGTAAAGCTACCAACGTTTCCAAAACCTTGAATAGCTACTGTAGCTTGTGTCATATCAATACCAACTTTTTTAGCAGCCTCTCTAGCAGCAAGAGCAACTCCATATCCTGTAGCTTCTGTTCTAGCTAAAGAACCATAGAAGGATACTGGCTTACCTGTGTATACTCCAGGAGCAAATTCACCAGTTGCTTTTTGGTATTCATCTACGAACCAAGCCATAACTTGTCCATTTGTTCCAACGTCTGGAGCAGGGATATCTACTTTTTCTCCAATGATAGGAGCAATAGCTCTTGAGTAACCTCTAGATAATCTTTCTAATTCACCTTGAGATAATTCGAAAGGATCAACGATAACGCCACCTTTACCTCCACCGTAAGGTACACCAACAACTCCACATTTGAAAGTCATCCATGTAGAAAGAGCTTTAACTTCATCCGCATTTACTCCTGGATGGAATCTAACTCCACCTTTAAATGGTCCAATAGCATCGTTATGTTGTGCTCTGTATCCAATGAAAGTTTTAACAGTTCCATCATCCATTTTAACAGGGATAGCAACCTCTAATGTTCTCATTGGGTTTTTAAGAATTTCGTATACTGCTTGTTCAGTACCTAATTTGTCGCATGCTGATTTTACTTGTTGTTGAGCGGTCTCAAAAGGATTTGCTTTTCCAGCCATTATAATACCCTCCTAAAAATTTATTAATGAATTATTAATGCAAAAAATATAATGTTATATATTTTAAGAAAGCGTCCTAATTAGGGCATCTTCCTAAAATGTCGCAATTTTCAATCGTTATTTCTTTAACCTAATATGTACATTTGAATTATATCATACCTATATTCCGATTGTAAACCTTTTACTCTAGTATAACTAAATTTTATATATATAACATACTTAATCCTAATAATATCCTATAATATAACCAAATTTTTCACATTTACATCTATAGAAACTATATTCAAGGAAGTCATATCCTCTATTTCTGTTTTAACTTGTTCTTGAAGTCTTTCAACTAAAGGTCTAATAGGATTTCCATATACAATTCTAGCATCTATTTCTATTATAAGCCCATTGTTAGTATTATTTATATTTATATTATTGATTTTAAAAATACCTATTATTTTATTAGCCACATGGTATACTAAATCCTCAATAACACCATTTGAAATAAAATATTTTCCCATATAGCTAAAGGTTGGTCTCACTACAGAACGTTCTTCCCAATCGTGAGCATCTTCTTTGCTGAAGTTTCGAAATATCTTTAATGGATTTAAAAAATATCCAGAAAAGTCCTTCTTTATTTCAAATGTTGGTACAGGAATAATATGTTTACCTTCCTTTACCCGATATTTTCGTGCTAGTTTAATTTCCTCCTTACTTGCAACATCTTCTATAAAAATCCATTCTTTAATTTCCCCAACTTCTAAAGTTTCAACTATAGACTCCACCATTTTATCTGAAGTACCTAAAATCAATATTTTATTAGGTTTTTCTTTATCTAAAATTTGAATAATTTCTCTTCTATGATCATCCTCAATAAAAAGAGCTCTTTTTATAGCCGACATCTTTGACTTCTCTCTTTTAGCGGAACTACCTCCAAGAACCTTATTTCCTTTTATTAAAAGCCCATCATCAATTATATATTCAATATTTCTTTGTTTTGCTACACTGATAGCCCGAAAGCTTTTGCCAGTGCCACTAGAGCCTACAAGCACAAATACTTCCATAAATCTCACTTCTCCTTTACTGGCTCAATAATATTTGTTAACAACTATAAAACTTTATATTTAATAATAATATTACCTCTGCATAATTTACTTCTTTATGATGTAATAATATCATATTAATAATCTAATATATTAAAATTAATACATTTTATAATAATTATAATGAGACTTTATATTTTACGACAGTTAGGTCATATTCGACTTAGCTAATTAGAGTGAAAATCATTATATATTTTATATTTTTATGAAATATTTATATTTCTTTATTGATTCTATACTTCTTATGTTGCTATAATACGGTTAGTTAGTTTTATTAATAATATTTACATATAGGAGGAATTTATAATGGCTTATAAAATTTCAGATGCATGTATTAGTTGTGGTGCTTGTGAACCAGAATGTCCAGTAAGTGTTATTTCAGCTGGAGATACACAATACGTAATCGATCCAGAAGGATGTATCGAGTGCGGTGCATGTGCTAACGTTTGTCCAGTAGATGCTCCACAACCAGAATAATATTTACTAAACAAAAAAGGTTAGAGTAATCTAGCCTTTTTTTATTATAATTATATTATATAGATATCTAACTTTTGAACTATTGAGGTTTTTTAAAAGAATTAGTAGGCTGGTAATATTTTAAGCACTTTAAATTTAAAAGCTTAGAGTTTAAAATCGAATGTAACATGAGTCCATGCGATAGCATAAGACGAATTTTAAGGAGGATTTAAATGACAATTTTTTTAAAAAATAAAACATTATTTATGCTTATTACAATTTTATCTATTTCCAGCATATTAGTAGGATGTGTAGAAAAAAATGTTAAAGCAGACGAACTTCTGCCCCAGTCTATTGAAGTAATGAAGACATTAGACAGTTATCTATCTGATGTTCGGGTTATTTTCACTTCCGAATCTAATGAAGGTGGAGAAGTAAATATGAATGCTATCATTACTTACAATAAAGAGCCTTTTGCCTATTCTAATGTTCAAGAAATAACTAGTACTAATAAAAGTGCAAACAATCCACTAGACAAGCTTATTCTTTCTCTTCTAGCAAAAGATGGAGTTGTATATACAAACAATTCAATTACAGGATTATGGATAGACGAAACAGACCCTAAGCTTGTTAAGGAAGTAGAAGATAATGCAGACTTATTTCAAAATTTTAATATAGATCAGTTTACAGATTTAGAAGTAATATCTATAAATAAAAATAAGGTAACTATTAAAGCAACTGCTAATAACTCAGCTTTTCTTAAAAGTCTACTAGCCTCCTTTAATACAGAAACTTCTGGATATGTAGAAATGGTTATAGACATAGAGACGAAATACATGGAGTCATTCACATACTATCCGGAAATTGATGATAAATCAGGTGAACAAAACAAAATAACTATAAAAACTAAAGATTTTAATAATGCTGATGAAGTTGTAATTCCAAAAGAGGCCTTATACGAAAAATAAAAAGTAGGAAATTAACTTTCCTACTTTTTTTCTCTATTTAGCATTTCTAATTTTACAAGAAACTTTAATATAGCCTTTTCTTCATTAAATGTAAAATCATTAAGTAAAGAGAAAATCATCTGTTTCTCCTTATCTGTAATTTCTTCAAATACTCTTCTACCCTTATCCGTTAATTGTAAAAAATATGCTCTTTTATCATCGTTACTTCTACTCTTAACTACATAGTCTTGAATAATCAATCGATTAATTATTGTCTTGAAAGCATTACGATCTACATTTATTATATCCATTACTTCAAACATCTTCTTACCTTCTCCATGTCCTAGTAATTTTAAGATTAAAAGATCAGTAATAGACAGATAGAATCCATTGGTGTTAATGCCTTTTTTATCTAATACAATAATATTGCTAATTAATTTTTCCAAATATTCATGTATTTGGGCATAATAATTTCTCATAGAATCACTCTTGTTTATTATTTTCTATTTCTCTTTCATTCAATAGGTATGACAATGTAAATAAACTTTCACTAAGATGTACATTCTCTACTATAATATCTTTTGGTACCTTTAGGTCTGTAGGTGCAAAGTTCCAAATTCCTTTAACATTTTTTTCATTAAGCTTATCTACTATACCTTGGGCAAATTCTTTTGGTGTACAAACAACAGCAATATCCACATGATTATCTAAAGTAAACTGTTCTAATTCATCTACATCACGAAATGGAATATCTCTAATTTTCATTCCTATCAATTTAGGATTTATATCAAACAGTGCTAATAGCTCAAAACCAGACTTTTCAAAGCTAGTATAGTTAGCAATTGCCTGACCTAAATTACCAGCTCCGATAATAATTAATTTATAGGTTTTATCTAAACCTAATATTTTACCAATTTCATTATATAATTCTTCAACATTATATCCATACCCCTGTTGGCCAAAACCACCAAAGCAATTTAAATCTTGACGAATTTGAGATGCAGTAAAACCAATTAATCTGCTTAGCTCTTTTGATGAGATACGGTAAATTTCTTTGTCTAATAATTCTTTTAAATACCTATGGTATTTCGGTAATCTTCTAATTACTGCCATGGAAATATTGGCAAAACTTTTATTATTCACATTCATCGACTCCCATTATTAAATATTTTATTTATAATACATTCAATATAATTGCATCTTCACGCTCAAATTATGCTTATTAAATAAAGTAGATAACATTATTATGACATTTAATAAACAAATTATCATTGATTAATGTACCCATTTAATAGACTTTAAAAACTATAAATATTAATTTTAAGCTATTTATAAATATAATAAGCCTTTAATTCTAAAATTATAACAGTCTTTTTTTCCAGTGTCAATGTGTCTTTGATATAATGTTGTCATCTATTGCTTTAAATAAGTTGTTTTTTTTGTTAAAATGAACATACGTTGAATGTAATTTTAGGAGGAAAAATCTATGATTGTCTTATCTTGTAACAATATATGCAAATCCTTTGGTATAGACGTAATTCTAAATAATATTAGCTTTAGTATAAATAAAGGTGAGAAAGTCGGTCTTGTAGGAGTTAATGGCGCCGGTAAATCTACCCTTTTTAAGATTTTAACCAACCAGCTGTCTTATGATACAGGGGAATTATTTATTTCTAAATCTACTACAATTGGTCATCTAGAACAAAATACCATATTAAATGAAAATTCTAGCATTATGGAAGAATGTCTAAGTATATTTCAACATTTAATCGATATGGAGCAAAATCTGCGCAGTTTAGAAATAGACATCGCTAACTTGAGTAATAATGAAGAACAATCACATTACCTAGATGAAGCTATGCACAAATATTCCATTTTACTAGAAGAATTTAATGAAAAAAATGGATATGGCTTTCGTAGTGAAATAAAGGGTGTGTTAAAGGGATTAGGATTTTTAGATGAAGAATTTGAGCAGCCTATATATCAATTAAGTGGCGGCCAAAAAACACGTGTAGCCTTAGCAAAGCTTTTGCTAACTCATCCTGATCTTCTATTATTGGACGAGCCTACAAACCACTTAGATATTGAAGCCGTTGAGTGGCTTGAAGGTTTTTTAAGAGATTATGATGGAACTATATTAATGATATCTCATGATCGTTATTTTCTGGATCAAATGGTTAATAGAATTTTTGAAATTGAAAATCATAGCCTAACTAGCTACAATGGTAATTTTTCAATATTTATGGAAAAGAAAAGAATCTTAATAGAGCAACAAATAAAAGAGTATATAGAACAACAAAAAGAGCTGGATAGACAAAAAGATATAGTTAGAAGACTTAGGCAGCACGGAACAGAAAAGCTAATGAATAGGGCAAAAAGTCGCGAAAAACAATTAGAGAAGATAGAGCAAATGGAGGCTCCTATAGTATATAGAAATAAAGCGTTTATTCGTTTTGAAGCTCAAGTAAAAAGTGGTAACGATGTTTTATCTTTACAGAATGTTAGCAAAAGTTTTAATAACAATATGTTATTTGAAAATGTTGCCTTTGATATATATAAAGGAGAAAAGGTTGCCTTAATTGGTCCTAATGGAATAGGTAAATCTACATTATTTAAAATAATATTAGATGAGGTTAAGGCTAATAGTGGAAATATACGTTTAGGTCACAATGTTTTTACTGGTTATTATGATCAAGAACAAAAAAATCTCAACTACAATAAAACCACCTTAGATGAAATTTGGGACGACCATATTAATTTAAACCAAACAGAAGTACGAACACTTCTTGGATCCTTTCTTTTTAAAGGTGATGATGTTTTTAAAATGGTAGAATCCTTAAGTGGTGGTGAAAAGGGGAGACTTTCTCTGCTTAAGCTTATTTTATCTAGATCTAATTTATTACTATTAGATGAACCAACTAACCACTTAGATATTGACTCTAAAGAAGTTTTAGAGGAAGCATTGATAAATTACGATGGTACAGTATTTGTTATCTCCCATGATCGTTATTTTTTAAATAGGGTGGCTACTAAAATTATAGAACTTAGTCCAAATGGTAATGAAACCTATCTTGGTAATTATGACTACTATATTCAAAAGAAAAAAGAAAAGTTATCAATGAATGAACCTGAAGCAAAGGAAGAAAAAACAAAAACACAGTTAAAAGAAGAAAAGAGAAAAGAAAGAGAAGAAAGAGAAAACTTAAGAGCCATAGCTAAAACTCAAAAAAAACTTGAAGCAGAAATTTCAGAGTTAGAAGAAAAAATAAAGGAATTAGAAGAATTAATGTGCCAAGAAGAAATCTATTCTAATGAGGAAAAAAGCAAAGAAGTACATCAAGAAACTCAGCAATTAAAGGAAAGGCTCGAGCTTCTATACTCCCAATGGGAAGATATTATTGACATGTAATTATATTTAAGGACGATTTTTACACAGTAATTTCTACGTGTTAAAAAAATCGTCCTTATTATATGGAATATTTCAGCTACACTGAGCATATATTTACAATAGAAAAAGTCTGTCCACATTTATCCACAAGTAATCCACAGAATCCACAGGATTATCCACAATATTTTTGTGTATATTAGTATTGTTCATATGTCTTACACATTATCCACATTTTTCGTGCTTTTTATATGTGAATAAAAGTCTTCTGGTGCTACCGCGCTTAACTAAAAAAACATCCCTATTTTTAAAGTATGGATGCTTTTTTAACGCATATGTAATCGTGTCTATAATATGTACTATAAGAGATTTGTTTCTAATTTGTCTCTTAATTCCTTAATAACATTGTCTTTTTCCTTACTCTCAGCTATAAAAGCATCTATTACTTCGTGCATATGGTCAATAATATTCAATAGATCAAGCTTATCCATTGTCATATCAACCTTTCTCATCCAAGACAACATTTCCATATATATTAGTCCCCCTTAAAAAATAATTAATGCTATTTTGATTATATCATAGCACTTTTTAGGATTATATGGACAATGTTATGCAACACTGGCACTTTATGGAACGCTAGTAATGGTCTCCTATTTTTAAACTTGGTATAGCATTTAAATCTAAATTTGATCGTAATCCTCTTACATAATCATAGTAAGCAACGCAACCTATCATAGCTGCATTATCAGTGCAGAGAGTTAGAGAAGGATATTTTAAATCTATATTGTTTTTTCCACATTCTCCTTGTAAATAGCTTCTTAGTCCACTATTTGCTGCTACTCCGCCTGCAAGCACAACACGATTTACTCCCTTTTCTAATGCACATTTAATAGTTTTCTCTGTTAATATTTCAACTACAGATTTTTGAAAACTGGCAGCAACATCAGCCACTTGAATATCCAATCCCTTCATTTTTTGAGAATTTAAATAGTTTAGCACCGCTGACTTTAATCCACTAAAACTAAAGTCATAGCTTCCTTCTTCTAAATATGCCTTAGGGAATTGAATAGCATCTGAATTTCCTTCCTTAGCAAGCTTGTCTATTTGAGGTCCTCCAGGATAACCTAGTCCTAAAGCACGTGCCACTTTATCAAAAGCTTCTCCTGCTGCATCATCTCTAGTCTTACCTAAGACCTCGTATTGTCCATAGTCCTTCATATAAACTAAATGAGTATGCCCACCAGAAACAATTAAACAAATGAAAGGCGGTTCCAATTCCTTATGCTCAATAAAGTTAGCATAAACATGACCTTCAATATGATTAACACCGTTTAGTGGAATTTCTCTAGCAAAGGCTATAGCTTTAGCTGCAGATAATCCAACTAATAAAGCACCTACCAACCCAGGACCATATGTAACTCCAACATGGGTTATATCACTAAATGAAACCTCAGCTTTTTCCAAGGCTTCACTAATTACCCCATTAATATTTTCAATATGCTTTCTCGATGCAACCTCTGGAACTACACCTCCAAATTTTTTATGTTGCTCAATTTGAGAATTAATAATATTAGATAAAACTTCTCTTCCATTTTTCAAAACGCTTACAGAGGTTTCGTCGCAGCTTGATTCTATTGCCAACGTAATTATATCTTCTTTAAAGTTTATTGACATCTTTTATTCTCCTTTATTTTTTACCTATTGATATTATATCCTAATTATAGAAATTGTTCATTTAAATAATAGTAGTTTTTAGTTTTTTTGCAAATACTATTATAGATCTTCTTTTTAAAATCCTATAAGGAGTGATCTATATGGATAGACATACTCATTATGATAATGTTAAGAAATCTTTTTCTCAACGTTTAGGAGAGGCTAATGTAATGCCTGATGGTATGTTATCAGCTATAGACGATACACACCTAGCTATATTAGCTATAGAAAAGGGAGCTCAAGAAGCACAGGAAACATATGAAAAAGATCGATAGAAGAAATTTCTTCTATCGATTTTTTATTTATACTAAATCTTTCCACATAATAAGAGCGTCCTCATAATTATCCTGATAATAGCCTGGCCTAATGCCACAAGGGATAAATCCCAGCTTTTTATAAAGTCCTTGTGCTGTTAAGTTAGAGCGCCTTACTTCTAAGGTCATCCTATAAATATTAATTTTCTGCCCTTCTCCTATTAAGCCTTCTACAATTTTTTTACCTACGCCCCTCCCCCGGTATCTGGGATGAACAGCAATATTAGTAATGTGGGCTTCGTCAACTACTAACCACATGCCTCCATAGGCTGCCACATCACCATCTACTTCTGCTACAAGGTATTTAGCTAGCTTATTTTTTTTGAGTTCCGTTACAAAAGCATTTCTCGTCCAAGGGATTGAAAAGGAATTTTCTTCAATATCTAATACAGAATCAATATCCCCCAATTCCATTTTCCTTACAATGATTGACTCCATAAAGAATTATTCCCTGCCTTTCATTCTTTCTTCATATTGAACCTCTGCCGCAGATTTCCTCATATATATAGGAGTCATATCTGAAACAAGTCCATTTTGAATTTTAACTTTGGCAGCTTCTCCAACAGAGGAAGCAGAAGGTATTAAAAATCTTCTCGGCGGAACATTAAACTGTTCTCTCAAATTATGTTTTAAAATATCATGAAATTTTTCTAAGGCATCCCCAACAAAAATAATTTTCTCCTCTTCTTCCTTAAGTCTGTATATCAGTTCATCTATATGTAACACCTGTTGTTCTATTACTTCTATCATATGACCATCTATCCATTGATAAAGCCCTGTATATACTAGATCTCTTTGAGCATCTATAATAGGACAAACTAGTCCCTGAGTATTAAACAAATTGAAAGCTAATGCCTCTAGTGTAGGTACTCCTACCACGATTTTATTCAGTGCTTGAGCCATAGTGGTTATAGTAGCAATACCTATCCTAAGTCCCGTAAATGAGCCTGGTCCTAATGACACTGCAAATACATCAATGTCCTTTGGAGTGAGATCACAGCTATTAATTAACTCCTCTATCATAGGCATAAGCTTCTGAGAATGATTTTTCTTGTGATTTAAGGTATATTCCCCAATTAATTTATCATCGTCTAATAGTGCAACTGTAGCTGTCATTGATGATGTATCTAAGGCTAATAGTTTCATTTAGCTAACAACTCCTTAATCATTTCCTCATAATAATCATTGGTACTAGTAAAGCAGATCTGTCGAGATTCTAAACCTGTTACTTTAATTTCAATCCATAGTCGCTTATCTGGAAGAATCTCCTCTATTAAAGAGGCCCATTCTATTACACAAACTCCATTACCATAAAAATATTCTTCATATCCCAAATCTTCCATCTCACTTACATGGTTAATACGATATACATCGAAATGGTAAAGTGGAATCCGTCCATCATATTCATGAATCAATGTAAAGGTTGGGCTAGTTACATATTCCTCCACACCTAATCCCTTTGCAAAGGCTTGTGTAAAAGTAGTTTTTCCCGCACCTAGGTCTCCAGTCATACAAAGAATATCTCCACCATGAACTAATTGACCTAATTTTTTAGCGAATACCTCTAATTCTCTTTGATTTGATATATCAATACATATCATAATTACACCTACTTACTATTATTTTCCTTATATATAGCTTGTACTACTTAGTTTTCCAAGCTTTAATAATTACATTCATAATGATAGTAACTTCATCTACTCTATTTTAGCACAATTTATTTGGTAAGGCATATATTGTTTACAATTTCCTTTTAGATACCGAAAATTAATTTCTTTGCCGAATAGTATATAGGTAATATGTAACAATAGAATATAATTTATATTGAGGAGGGCAAAACAAATGAAAATGAAAAAAGCATTAAGTATTATTTTAGGGGGGACTTTAGTAGTTACTTCTTCAAGCTTTATTTTCGCTAATAATGGTGTAAAGCTACCGAGTGAAACTCAAAAACAAGCAATACAATCAGAGATCTCTGTAGAAAACCCAACCACACCTACGGTTATAATAGAGGTGTTGGATGAAATTATTGATAAAGCGGATGGCCAAATTATACTCGATGTTGAAGATAAGGAATTTGAAGAAGAGTTATTGGAATTAATAGAAGATATTTTATCTGAATTAGAAGAAGAAGTTGATGAAGATGAAGTAGAAGAATCTGGTGAAGATGAACATGAGGATGAAGACAAAGAAGAAGATGATGATAAAGAAGATGATGATGATAAAGAAGATGACGAAGATAATGAAATTGTTTTAGAAGATCTATATCGTAAACTTTTAAAATATCAATTAGTATATGATAGAGTACCAGCTCAAGCAAAACCTGCTATAGAAAAAAATATGAAAACAATGCAGCTTAAAATAGTTGAACGTATGGTTAAAATGAACGAAGACCTAGATAAACTTATACCAGAAATTAACATGGAAGAAATCCAAAAAGAGCTTTCTAACCTAAAGGAACAGCTTAAAAATGAAAATTTAACAGAGGAAGAAAAGCAACAAATAATGAACTCTATTACTGCATTAGAAATGAAAGTTGCTAATCATGAAGAAATAGTTAAACTAGTGGACTTTGTGAAGGAAAATGAAAATTGGCATAAAGAATTAAAAAATAATATTCATAAAGAATTTAAAGAAGAAAAAGCCAAGGTAAAAGCTGAAGATAAACTAGCTAAAGAAGAAATAAAGAAAGCTAGAAAAGAAGTACAAGAACAAATGAAAGCTACTAAAAAGACTGATAAGAGTACAGAAAAAGATGTTAAAATAAGCGAAGAAAAAGAAGTAAAAGAAGTAAAAGAAGTAAAACAAGTAAAAAATGATAAGAATAACAAATCTTCTAATGAAAAAACTGATAAGAAAGCCCATCCAGTAAAAGAAAGTCATCCTGGAAATGGGAAAGGTAAAAATAAATAGTATTATTACATAAAAAGAGAGCTCCTATTGGGGCTCTCTTAATTCAATACTTTTATTAAAAATTACCATCGTTTTTCATCTCTGTTAGCAGTTTTTCAGCAAGACGAAGATAATTGTCCCAAGCTGTATTACGTACAGTAAATCCACTTTTAGCATAATCTCCTGTTTGTTCAGTTGAAGGTAAGCCAGTTAAATCAAGTAGGTCTTGTGTTTCTACAACTTTATCATTTAAGGCATCCATTTGAACGTTGAATCCAATACGAGAAGGTTCTTCATATTCAACACTATCATATTTTGATTGTCTATAATATTGTTTTAAATTTTTATCTGTAATTTCATCTGGGGAGTCTGCAAAAATTTCATCATACTCAACGGAAACAATTTTCTTATCACGTAGTACAACCTTTAAACTTCCTGTTAGACCTCCATCAAGCTCTTCGGCAATACTATAGTACTTCTCATTCGATGCCTTATCTAAGGATGGTGCCAATTTTTCTGCCATTGGAATCATAGCTTGCTTTATACTATTGGAAGCTCCTGAAACTACGTCAAATTCTCCTGTAATTCTTTGTTCTTCAAGCATTTGTTTTTCTACCTGAACAACACTTTGTATCCAGGCAGCACCTTTTTTCTCTCCCATATCAAAATTATATTCTGACATACGTTTTGGAACGTCTTGGAAGTAACGATGGTAATAGTTAGGACGAGTCATCTCATTAAACTCAACATGAACTATTTCATCTCCACTTTTTACAACCTCTAAAATACCAAGATGCCCTTGTCTAAAACGCTCTTCAATTCTGTAATAATCACCTTTTGTTACACCAAGCTTAGGCTGTGCACTCCAATCAAGGTCTATCACTTTAATTCCTGCTTCTTTTGCTTCATCCCCTGGTTTTTGTGATTCAGCAGCTGGTTTTTCTTCTGGAGTATTATTAGCCTCCTTTGGAGAACATCCTACAACAGTAATTACTAAACCTGCAATAACCAAACCCTTAATCATTTTTGCTTTATTCATTGCCATTTAAACATCTCTCCTCTATTACTAATCTTAGATGCCAAAATAAAGGCATGTTTGTTATATAACTATCATATAAAAATGGCTCTTAAAAATGAATGTAATAATTAAGGATTATACCCTTACAAAATACGGATTAATAATAAGATTATTTAGCTTATATCTGTTTTTTTTAATTCATGTTTAAATTCCATAGGAGTTAATCCCGTATTCTTTTTAAACAACTTTGCAAAATATTCTACATTACTGTAACCTAGTTTTTCAGCAATCTCATAACTTTTAAAAGTTCCTTCAGCAACCAGCTGTTTGGCCCTTTCTATTTTTACCATAGTAATATATTCTCCCACTGTCATACCCGTTTCCTGCTTAAAAATATCACCAATATGGTTTTTTGTAAGAAATAAAGCCTCGGAGATTGTGGTTATACTAATATTATTTTCCACATTTCCCATGACATAAATACATATTTCCTTTATTAAAGGGCTTTTGCCACTATATAATATGAATTTGGTAATAATCGATATTATAGCTTCTAACATTTCTATCAGCTTTTTCTTAATAGAATCAATATCACTGTAATGTGTTAAGTTTGTATCTGCAAAAAAATTTATATCTACAAATTCCTCTATCCATCCATGTTTGTCTTTAACACCAATCAAAATTTCATTATAAGCTTTTTCTAGCACTATAGCTGTCTTCACTATATCATGTCCCAGTGCGGCAGCAGTATCATCCACCATAGCCCCTATAGTTTTTATAGCTTCTTTATTCCCCTCACAAACATATTGAACAATGGAATTTAAATAACTAGTAGGGTAATATACCTCTATCTTCTCCATTAGTTTATCCTCTAGCTTTTTTAGCTGAATCTGTGCTTGTTCTCTTTCTTCAATGTAATTCTTTACCTTTTGCAACAAGGTTTTTAGTTCCTCGGCCTTAACAGGCTTTACAAGATAGTCAAATATACCATATTGAATAGCTTCCTTTGCAAAGTTAAACTCGCTGTGTTCACTTAAGAAAACAACACAAGTAGCTAATTGATTTTCATGGGCCTCCTTTAACAGTTCGATTCCATTTATCCTTGGCATCTTTATGTCAGTGATAAGCAAATCTACAGGTTGTCTTTGAAGTTTGTAAAGGGCTTCCTGGCCATCTTCCGCTTCATCGACAATACTAAACCCTGTGCCCTCTCCCCATAATGGCAGTCTTTTTATTTGTCTTCGCATAACTTCCATGTCATCTACAACCATAACCTTAAACATTTTTACCCCTCATTTTCTGCATCTATTTCTGAAGGTAGCGTAAAATATACTGTGGCACCTTCATTTAATACACCCTCTATCCAAACACTACCACCATGTTTTTGAAGAATCTTTTTTATAGTAGCCAGTCCAATTCCAGCTCCTTCGAAATCTTGGCGTCTATGCAGTCTTTGAAAGATACCAAAGAGTTTATTTGAAAACTTCATATCAAATCCAACTCCATTATCCTTAATATAAAAAATATATTCCTTCTCTGATGCACTACAACCTACTACAATTTTTGTTATCTCTCTGTCCCTAGAGAACTTAATTGCATTGGAGATAATATTGGAAATAGCCTGCTTGAAAAGCACTTTATCTATATTAAGTGTTGGGAGATCATCTTCAAAAACTAGTTCCATTTTTCTTTCTGGATTACCTACTTTAAATTCACGAAAAACCGTTGTAATAATTTGTTTAACTTGAATTGGTTCTTTACAAAGATTAGCCTTTGAAGTAATGGAATACTCTAAAAGCTTATTAATCAATTCAATCATATCCCTACAAATTTCCTGTATATTACCTATCATTTCACCTACTTCATTCTCTAGCTCATTGCCATAATCCTCTATAATAAATTTACTATACCCATCAATGGCTCTAAGAGGAGATTTGAGATCATGGGAAATTGTATATGAAAATTCCTCTAGTTCTAAAACTGCTCTTTGAAGTTCTGCTGTTCTATCGGTGACACGCTGTTCCAGTTCATTATTGAGGATCTGAATTTCTTCAATTGCTCGTTTATATTGTCCCTCTCTAATTTTTAATGCTTCCTGGGTCTCAAGTACCCTCTGAACATAACGAACTGTAATTCCACCCATTATAGAAAATAATATAGTTGCCAATAGAAAAGTAATTCTAGTCTTTTCATCGGGTTCTATAATCCATTGAAATAGATGATTTTTATCAATTATAAAGCTATGAACTGATGAAACTATAAGTGTGAAGGTCAGACCAAAGGCTACCAGTGCCGACATAATTCTAGTGTTATGTCTTGCTCCATTTGAACACTCTAATCTAAATACCTTTCTCACAAATGGTAATAGTAATAAAGCATCACATAAGGCTAACAATATTGACTCTACAATAATTCCTTTAATAGCAAACAGTAATATTATGTCAATGTTCACTTTTGTATATGCTTCCGGATTCCAAAAAGGTGGATTAAACCTAACTAAAATAGGAAAAAGAACTGTATAAATAGCCATTCTAATAATTATATAAATAAATTGTAGAAAATAAATATTATGATAAAATTTATGTTCTTCTAATCTTTTTTGTCCACCATAACCGTGTATTATTATCCATAAACATAATGAAATGGTTGGAACTATTGATGCCCATCCGTTATAACTTCCTAGAAAAAAAGGATATAGCACAATCAGCCCTAAAGTAATACTGACCATTCCATATCCCATGCCCCATGCAAGGGTAACTAGCATAGGTAAAATAAGGCTCCATGTAAAATTTATGGAAAATCCATTGAAATCAAATCTGCTGGAATAGAATGTTCCAATAAAACCAATGAGACCTAAAATCACAGAAACAAGGATTTTATATATTTGTATCTTTCTTAAACCAAGATTACTATGGTCTTGAATCATAGATTATTCTCCTATCTAAGAATATTATTTATACAGTACCTACAGTTATGAAGCCACTAGTAATATATCTTCGGTGTATTGCTAAAATTTCATTTGAATCAAGTTTTCTTTATATTGTCTAAATATGACGAATTCTAATTTTTATTCTAACATTTTTTATTTTTGTATTCAACTCTACCACTTTGTTGCGTTTATATCACCTATTTATAAAATTAAAAAGAGCCTCCAAATTGAGACTCTTCTAATCTTATTTTTAGTTAATTATTTTTTAATATAGGAGATACCTTTTTGTAAATTAGTAATGTTACAAAAGCGATAATTGCTCCCTTAAGTATATTAAAAGGTGATATACCATATAAAACTAATGTGGTTACATCTACAATCTTGCTATTAACAACTGTTCCAAGATTTACAATTGTATCCATTGGCATAAATGCAGAGTAGAATGGAAGTGTAATATATAGATTTACTATTACACCTACTACGGTCATCATTATTGTACCAGCAATCAAGCCGATTAGAGCATGATTTCTATCTTTTTTTCTGTGATATATAAGTGCTGCTGGTACTATATAAGAAATACCTACTAAAAAGTTAGCTAATTCACCCACTCCACCAGTTTGACTCTTTGTTAAAAAATGTAATAATGCTTTTACAAGCTGAACAAGTACACCAGCTACAGGTCCTAAGGTAAAGGCACCTAAAAGTGCAGGTATGTCACTGAAGTCAAACTGTAAAAATGATGGGAACAGTGGTAATGGAAATTCAATCATCATTAAAATATATGATAATACCGATAATACTGATATTTTTACTAAACTGTTTGTTGTAAGCTTTGATCTACTTCTACTCATTGTGTTTGTTGTTTTTTGCATAATTTTTCCTCCTTATATTAAATAAATAATTAGAGGAGAAACCATAAAAGAGGAAACTAAAAAATGCCCTGGAATACTTCCAGGGCATAAGCATACAAAAATAACCTCTTTAATTCTTCTCCCATCCAGACTCTACTGTCGGTACTGGAATTTCACCAGTTCAATCGATTTGCATCGACTCACGGACTTTACCGTCGGTCGGGAATTTCACCCTGCCCTGAAGAATTTTTTATTAAATTAATTCTACACTTTTATTATATACATATTCAGTATATAATGCAATAGTTCTCTTAATACTTTTAGGCACTTAAAACTTTTAACGAGAATTTTAAAATTAAGTGGGATAGAACCAGACTATTTTTCTAATCTTGCCTTTTATTTATTCTTAATATTCCTATTTCGTCTTCTAATGTAAAATTATGCTTCAAACACAGATAGACTAATATAGATAGTATACAAAGATGTGGTAAAAATAACGCAACTCTTAACCAACTCCTTGACATTATTTCTGCCACTGATACTCCTATAAGCTTAGGAATAATAAGAACCATAGTCCCTTCTATCAAGCCAGTTATGGTAACACCTATTAAAACTCCTAATAAAGATAAGTAAATAGGCGTTCTAATTATTAACCATACTAATATACACATAGTAATATACTGAAGCAATATATGCAGACCAAACCCTACATTTCTTCGAATATAATAAGCCGCTACTCCTTGAATAATTGCTGCTAAAACTATTTTTCTAAATGGGGGACGCATTCCTATTAATATAAGACCTAAAGAAATTACCAATATTGCTTCTGGTATAGAACCAAAAACAACTACATTTATAGGCATTCGATCCATATAACATAACCTCATTTCCCCCGTGTTTTCTAAATAAACCTCTCTAATCTAGAATGCTAATATTTTTTATATACAACACTTCCATCAATAATTGTACAAACTACAGAAGATTGTATATCAAAAGGATGACCGTCCCATATAACTATATCTGCATCCTTACCAACTTCAATACTTCCTACCTTATCTTCTATTCCTAATATTTCAGCAGGATAAATAGTAATAGCCTTCAATGCCTCTTCTTCTGGTAATCCTGCCTTTGCAGATAATGCAGCACATAAAGGCAAATTCTGTACCGGAATTACTGGATGGTCTGTCATAATAGCAATCTTAACTCCTGCCTCCCATAACATTCTAGGAGTATCAAAGGTTTTATTTATAAGCTCAAATTTAGAACGATCTCCAAAGGTAGGTCCCACCACTGCTGGCAATCCCTCATTAGCAATATAATCTGCAATTAAATGTCCCTCTGTACAATGCTCTAAAGTTATTTTTACTCCGAATTCTTTAGCAATTCTAATAGAAGTAAATATATCATCTGCTCTATGGGCATGTGCTTTTAACGGAATTTTTCCTTCCAATACATCCATCATGGCTTCCATTTTCATATCTAATGCAGGAGCCTTTGATTTATCATCTTTTGCTTCCTGCTTCTTATTATAATATTCCTTGGCTTTCATTAATGTGTCCCTTAACAAAGCCGCTGTTGCCATCCTTGTCATAGGCATACGTTTTTTATCGTTATATACCCTTTTAGGGTTTTCCCCAAAGGCAACCTTCATTGCTGAAGGCTCTTGAACAACCATTTCATCTATCCTTTTACCATAGGTCTTAATAGAAGCAAATTGTCCCCCAACAACGTTTGCGCTTCCAGGACCTGTTGATACAGTTGTAATTCCACCTTCGTAAGCTTCTTTAAAAGTTCTATCCATTGGATTGATAGCATCAATTGCTCTTAAATGTGGTGTAATAGGATCTGTCATTTCATTGCCATCAGATCCTTCAAAACCTATAGCATCTTCCCACATTCCTAAATGACAATGGGCATCTATCATACCTGGAAATACAAGCTTACCCTCAGCATCTATAACTTCTGCATCAAAAGGTGCTACAATATCCATACCTATTTCTTTAATCTTACCTTCTTCTAATAAAATCGATCCTTTTTCAATGACATCACCAGCCATTGTATAGATTTTCGCATTTTTTACTAATATCATATTATTTCCTCCCCACATGTTGTGATCTACTATGCATATAGCATAATACATATATATTTCAACAAGTGTACAGAAAATTCCTGTAATATTTTTAGGGAATAGAAATATTTTTACTGTTTTTTGCCATTCTTATATTAGACCTTTTAAATTTAAAAAAGTTCCTATTTTAAAAATTTTTTAAACCTGCTTAATGCTAAGTGAAATTTTTCCTCTTTCAATATCTAAGCCAATAATTTTAACTTTAATCTCATCACCAACAGATACAATATCCATTGCATTTTTTACAAATTTATTACTAAGCTCGGAAACATGTACCAGCCCATCCTGTTTTACACCAATATCAACAAAGGCTCCAAAATCCACTACATTTCTTACTGTACCTGTCATAATCATATCTAGCTTCAAATCCTCCATCTTTAAAACATCACTTCTAAATATAGGTTTTGGCATCTCTTCCCTAGGATCTCTACCTGGTTTTTTTATCTCCTCTATTATATCCTTTAGGGTAAGTATTCCTATACCTAATTCATCTGCCAGCACTTTTATTTGATTATCTAATCCTTTTGCTGATGCTTTAGCATACTCAGATATTTTCTCCTCTATATTTTTTAGCTTACCTGCTCTTATGTCCTCAGTAGTATAACCAAGCTTTTCTATTAATCCCATAGTTATTTCATAAGACTCTGGATGTACAGCAGTATTGTCTAATGGATTAACTCCATCTGAAATTCTTAAAAAGCCTGCACATTGCTCAAAGGCCTTACCACCTAATCTTGCTACCTTTGTAAGCTCTTTTCTACTTTTAAACTTTCCGTTTTCTTCTCTATATTTTACAATATTTTTAGCTACGGCAGATGAAATACCAGATACATATTGAAGTAGAGATGGAGTGGCAGTATTTAAATCTACTCCAACACTATTAACACAATCCTCCACAACATTTTTTAGTGTTTCTCCTAATTTAGTTTGGTTTAAGTCATGCTGATATTGACCAACCCCTATACTTTTAGGATCAATCTTAACTAGTTCTGCTAAAGGATCTTGTAATCTACGCCCTATTGAAATAGCTCCTCTAATAGATACATCTATATCCGGATATTCTTCAGTAGCTAGTTTTGATGCTGAATATACAGAAGCTCCTGCTTCACTGACAATTGTATAATATACATCTTCTTTGACGATTTCTTTTATAGTGTCTGCCACAAGTAGCTCCGTCTCTCTAGATGCAGTTCCATTACCAATTGGAATTATATCTATATTGTACTTATCTATTAATTCTTTAATAACTTTCTTAGATTCTTCTATCTTGTTATGAGGTGCATTAGGATAAATAGTAGTATAATCTAATAACTTACCAGTCTCATCTAAAATTGCAATTTTACATCCAGTTCTATAGCTTGGATCAATAGCCAAAACTCTAACATCTTTAACAGGAGAAATTAATAATAAAGGTTTTGTATTTTTACCAAATACTTTTATAGCTTCCTCCTCTGCCCTTTCTGTTAATAGATTTCTAACTTCTCTTTCTATTGAAGGCGATATTAATCGTTTATAAGAGTCTTCTATAGTCTCTTGTAATACTTCTCTTGTTATTGCGTTGTTATTTGTTATAACCTGCTTTGTTATATATTCTATTATTTCATTCTCCGGACTTAATAATTTTACTTTAAGTTTTTTCTCATTTTCTCCTCTATTTAAAGCTAGCACTCTATGGTTTGCAATTTTATTAACACTCTCATTAAAGTCATAATACATTTCATAAACAGTTTTTTCTTCCTTATCTACTGCTTCGCTTTTAATTGTACCACTTTTAATATTCATATTTCTTATATTTTCTCTATACTCTGCATTATCGGATATAATTTCGGCTATTATATCTTTTGCTCCATTTATTGCATCTTCCACAGTACTTACCTCTAACTCCTCATTAATAAAGGGCAGAGCTATATCCTCAATAGTTCCCTGCATAACACTTTGCTCTAATATTAACTCGGCTAATTGCTCTAGACCTTTTTCCTTTGCAATAGTAGCTCTAGTTCTTCTTTTAGCTCTAAATGGTCTATATAGATCTTCTATTTTCTGAAGCACATCAGCCTCTAATATATCCTTTTTTAATTCTTCAGTCAACTTTCCTTGCTCATTAATCAATCTTATGACTTCTTCTTTTCTAGCTTCTAAGTTTCTTAAATATGTAAGTCTGTCATAAAGATCTCTTAAAACCTCGTCGCTTAATCCACCAGTCATTTCTTTTCTATATCTAGCAATAAAAGGAATAGTGTTCCCCTCATCTATTAATTGAATAGTGCTGCTTACTTGACTTTCTTTTATGCCGAACTCTTTAATCAGCTGTCTTATAATATCCATAAAATTCTCCTCTCTCATTTTTTATAGGGTTATTATATCATAAGGATACTTAATTTTAGAAAAAATTTCAAAATTTCGTCTGATACTATCGAATATACTGGATCCTAAGGCTATTAAAAAACATCCTAGTCTTTAGAATGTTCTTACACTCTACTAAGACTAGGATGCTTCATTATTGTTATTTTAACCCTTTTGCCATCTATCATCGTTATTGATTACATAGTCATTAAGCTGACTCTTTCCATAGGTCATACCTGCAACAATAGCTGGTCCATTAGTAGATTTTGTACCTACTTGTGAGGATGTTACAGATACCTCGTCTTTTTCTCCAAGCTCCTGCCATGCTTCATATAGAGGAGTTATTACTTTAATAGCTTCCTCCAGCTTTCCTTTATCACATTTCGATTCAGCTTCTGTAACTATTTTATTTAAATAAACATAAATACTTCTTAAATTACTAGCAACTTCAGAGTCGCCTTGAAGGGTTGCAAGTAGTTCTGCTAAAATTTCTCTAATTTTATTAATAGAAATATTTAGCTTGTCTAGACTTTTAGACTCAATATCTTCAATAGCAGATTTTATTGTATCTATTAGTCCTTCATATACTAACACAACTAGCTGTGTATCGTTGGCATTAGATACCCGATTAGCTAGGTATTCCTTTTCTATCATTTTTTCACCTCGTTACATATATAGTTTTATAGTATTAAAACTATATGTAAAATATACATTCATGCGGTTTCTAATTAGTTTCCTAAAAGTTGTAATATAGTTTGCGGTCTCTGATTTGCTTGAGCAAGCATTGCAGTACCAGCTTGGACTAGAATATTATACTTAGTAAACTCAGACATCTCTAATGCCATATCAGTATCCTCGATACGAGATAGAGCAGCAGTTAAGTTTTCTGCAGCATTGTCTACATTAGCAATAGTATGCTCTAGCCTATTTTGAGTTGCTCCTAGTTTTGAACGGCCTTCTGATATCTGTTTAATGGCTACATCTATTTTTGTGATAGCCTTAGAAGCATCTTCATTGGTTTTGATATCTAAATCATTAATCGCTGTATCACCAGAAACACTAGTATCCTTGCCTAAAACAGATGCCCGAATATCCACAAGATTGAAATCCATTACTTCTCCTTCGTTAGCCCCAATTTGAAGTTGAAGATTTAAATCAACAGCTTTACCGCTTTTATCTTCAGCGGTACAAATATTTTTACCATTAAATTGAGTAGTCTTTGCTATATTATCTATTTCCTCTAATAATTCCTGTATTTCGTTATTAACAGATTCTATATCATCCTCTTCATAAACTCCATTTGAGGTTTGTACAGCTAACTCTCTCATACGTTGAAGCATTGCATGAACCTCATTCATAGCCCCTTCCGCAGTTTGTATTAAAGATATACCATCTAGGGCATTTCTTGAAGCTATTTTAAGTCCGTTTACTTGGGCTTTCATCTTTTCTGAAATAGCCATTCCTGCTGCATCGTCTGCAGCACGGTTAATTCTTTTACCAGAAGAAAGCCTCTCCAATACTTTTGCAGATGCATTGGAGCTTCTATTCAGCATTCTATGTGAATTAAGTGCAGGTATATTATTGTTTATACGCATTTTGTTTCCCCCTTGAAATTTAAGTTTATATTGTTTTTTTATATTAATTCATTTACAACTACAACTCAATCTAAAATTCATATTTCATTGATGCAAATATTCGTATAGTAAAAATACTATCTACAATAATTAGTTTTAATAATTGCTCACTAGAATAGTTATCGTCTATTTCTATCAAAATCTTTATAGATTTTACTAGTAATATTTAGTGTATTTTGCAGAACCTTTTTTTTGATCTATATTTTCTATAAAAACTAGGACTTGAGCCACGATTTCATAAAGCTCTGGTGGTATTTCTGTACCTACTTTAAATTGAAGCAATTCCTTCACCAGCCTCTCATCCTCGTATATAGCAACATCACTTTCTATTCCTTTTTCTACAATTTTATCTGCCACTGTGCCTAGTCCAGAAGCGGTAATAATAGGAACGCTATCTTTTTCTAAATCATATTTAAGGGCTACAGCCTGTCTTACCCTGGCTTTTTTCTCCACCATATCACTCCTATTCTAAATCTTCACATCAAGTAGATTTTTTAGTGTACGATGGCTACCTTCAGTTTCTTTAATCATAGAAGTGATATGATTATCTTCATCTATTCTAAAGGATAAATCCTTTAGATCATAACCTAAGTCTTCTAAATACTTTTCTAGTTCCTTAGAGTAGCTTTCAACAAGACTCTGGTCATCCTTATTAGTTAATCCCATCTTCATGACTATATTTTTATAATTAACTGCCACATAAATATTTACATTACCCATATTGTTTGTATCAAAGTTTAATAGTACAGACATATTCTTCGGATCAATTTTTTTGCTACCCTTTTTATCTCTCATAATATACATCTGAAGATTTTTAAATTGATCTCCCATCATCAAGGGAAGCTGCAACAGTGTATCTTCTCTATTTAGATGAAGTTGTAGTTCCAAAGAATCCAGTAATTTTTCAGCACTTTTTTGTAGCGCTGTCCTCTCTCCGCTAGACAAGAAGGAGGACTTGCTTTCCAACTCTTTAAGCATTCTGGAAAACTCCTCATAAGGCCGTTCTCCTATTTGCTTGCCATCTTTAATATCTCTGTTTATTTTTATGAGATTTTTTTTAAGTTCTTCAGAAAGCTTAATAACATCATCATTATTATTTTTATCAATTAGGTCCAATATTTCATCGAGTTGCTGGCCTATCTGCCTCTCGTTACTTAAAAAAAATGATAAATTTCGAACTTCTTTTAATGTTAAAGGCATTGCATTTTTCATTAATAAAGAAATTATGCTATCTCGCCTTTCAGGAGAAATCTGTTTTAAAGCATCCACCATATCCTTCATCTTGTCTACTGTCTCAGCTACATGGACAGTATTTCTTAAAGTGGTTTCAGTTCCTTCATCCTTTTTGAGTTTATCTCCATTTAAGGAAGTTGCCATATCAGCTAATCTACTTAAGCTTAGCTTTTCTACTGCCGTACCTTCCTCTGTGGCTATTTGGAGTACATCAGATGTTAGATTATCTGAAACTCTATCTAAACTTTTTTTAGTCATATAGATTTCCTGCATATTTATATTATTAAGAGTAATACCATTTTGAAGTAGTGCCTTGGCCATTTCACTTCTATAACCTTCATCCATTATAGGGCCTAGTTTATCACCATTCGATCTTAAATAAGTTTGAGCAGCTATATCTAGCTCTCCTGTTTCATTATTAGCTAGCCTATCTAATATAGCTATTAGGTTAGATTCATCTGTTTTAGATAGTATATCTCCTGCACCATCTAAAGAACTTAAAGTGTTTATCCATTCCTCTACTGTAATATCACCATCTAGTAGGCTCTGAGTAATATTTAAACTCTCTAGGGTAGTCGGTAGACTTAGCTTCATATGTAGAGCTAATGTCTTTATATCTATATTCTCAATTAATTCCAGTATCTCAAGTCTATTTAAACCTAAACTAATACCTTCCTCAGCCGAGCCTTCAGCTACACCCACCATATTAACAAGTTCTGCAACATCTACCTTCTCTACTATTACACCAGAAGCCATTAATAGAGCAGTTTTTTCATAGTCCAGACTAGAGCTAAGTTCTGCAATTGCGCCCTTTACAGCCATTATTTTCTCTAAGTTTTCCTTAGTTAAATCTAATCCTCTAGCTATAACATCCTTTGATAGTTTTACTAATTCTTCTGTGGCTTTTATGCCCAATTCCTCTAATCGGCCTCGAATATCTTCTTCTATTTGACTAAGATCCCTTTCCGTTACAGAACTGACTGCACCACTATATGCTCCATATACTTTACTCGCTAGCTGCCCTAGCTTTTCCTCAGCATGTATGGCACCTCTTACCACTGCATTTTTTAGTTTGTATAGATTATCTATAGATGTCTCTATTTTATTTTTCAAACTATCAATTATAGTTTTATCTTCTATATTTTCGATATTGTTTAGCTTTGAAAATATAGTATTTATCTCTTCTATCTTTTCCTTTGTAGGCTCTAGTCCAGCTTTATCTAGAGCCTTAATTATATCTGTAATATCCTTACCCATCTTGCTTCCATATAAATTATAGGCAATTTTTTCAGCTTCTTCTGTAGTCATATCTTTTTTTATACCTAAAAATCGTAAAAGTGAAAAAGACCGCTTTTCTCCCTGTACATTTTGCATTTCCTGTAGCACTTTTTGAAGGGACTCCTTTTCAAAATCTACATCTTTATCTTTGAGCTTAATAACAGTGTCATAATCTAGCTTTTCACTTATACTTCCCAGCTGATCCTTTGCAGACATGAAGGATAATATATTTTCTTTCGTAATATCTACACCATGGTTATCTAAAGTTTTTACAGCCCAAATACTCTCTTCTTTTTTAGGAATACCTAAGGAGCTTAAAATATAATCATACTTACTTTGAGAGTTTTTGATAGACTGCGTCTCTACCACATTAACCATTTGTGACTTTACTATATCTTTCCTATCTATTACTACAGTATCTCCTATCTCTGCCTTTAATGGCTTATTTAGAGTAATGTCTAATGCTTTTTGATCCCCAATACTAAGCTTTATTCTATTTTCATTTATCTCCAGCAAGGTTCCTTTTATTTTAGAATTGCTTGGTGTTTTCATATATGAATTGATCACATTGCTATATACACCTTTTCTCCATATATTATTATTCATCAAAAGTTTCACCCTCAATCTATATTTACTTCTTCTCTCAAATAGTTATCGACATTTAATCAGATTTTCTTTAATTTCTATAATTATATATCTAATGTTAAAGCCCTAATGTATTTCACTTATTTTGCCGATAGTATATAATAGAAGGTATAAAGGAAGGTGTTTTGAGAATGGATTCTATTAAAGGCATTGGTCCTGTAGAAATGGGAAATGTAGTTAATACTTCAAATAAAAGATCCGAAGTCCGTAACAGTCAATTTGTTGAAAAGTTTCAAAATATAAAATCAGAGCAAGTAAGAGATCACTTAGAAAAGTTATTTACTCAAATTACAGCTCAATCAGAAAAGATAAATGAAAAACTCCATCTAAGTGAAGTGATACGATATAAAGGTCTCGTTAAGGAATTTTTAGATGTGGCGGTAAAAAACTCCCATCAATTTTCTAAACAAAATTTTCTTGATAGACGCGGAAGACATAGAGTTTATTCTGTAGTTAAAAATGTTGATAGAGAGCTAGAAGCTATAACTAAGGAGTTTTTAAACAAGGAAGTTGATCGTCTATCTATTGTTAAACGCCTAGACGATATTCGTGGTATGCTACTTGATGTTTTTATGTAAAAAATTTAGTCCCTTAACTCAAAGGAGTTAAGGGACTTTTTATTTCTATTCTTATTCGACTATTTTTTCTTCATATTCTAGAATATTATCTTCTAAAATATACTCCTCTGCTATTTCATCGTATTTATCAGCTTCAACTGTTTCTGTACATGCTACTTCCAAATCTACTTCCTTATATTCATCCTCTAAATCCTGTATTACTTCTTTATTGTTAGTTGTAATAGAATCTGCTAATATTTCTTCCTCCTGAATATCGTATGTAAAATCATTATCAGTATTTAAATTATCCTGTTCACATTCTGCAGCCAATTGGCCATCTTCATCCGCTAAATAAGCTATAGATACTTCATCTTCTATATCACTTATTTTAAACCTGTTTACGAGTCCTTTTAATCCTTGAGCCATTCGACTTAATGTATCTGCCGATGTATTCATATGTTGGATAACAGAAGTTTGCTCCTCTGTGCTTGCAAGTATCTCCTCAGCACCTGCTGCTGTAGCCTGAGCCACGCCAGACACTTCTGTTATTGTATTTTCTACAATAGCGACACCCAGGAATATTTTATCTATATTAGCAGATAAACTTCTCATGGCCTCTGTGGACTCATTAGTTTTTTCAACAATTTCATTAAAAGATATTGCAGCTTTATCCGTAACAAGGTTACCTTGCTTTACTCCTTCAGCACCTTGATCTATAACTTCTACAGCTTTTCTTGTCTCTAATTGAATATTATTAATTAAGGATATAATTTCACTAGATGCATCTTTAGATTGCTCAGCCAGCTTTCTAACTTCATCAGCCACAACGGCAAATCCTCTGCCGTGTTCTCCAGCTCTAGCCGCCTCTATAGCTGCATTTAAAGCTAATAGATTTGTTTGCTCTGCTATTTGAGTAATAAGTTTACCTGCCATTCCAATATTTTGAGTATGTTTATCTAAATTTTGTATTAAAGTTGCAGTCGTGCTAGATGCATTCGTAATATTAACCATCATATCCTGTATATTTTTTATATTTTGAGCACCATTTTGTGCTAAACTAGAGGCCGCCTCTGAAGCCTTAACTACCACATTATATCGCTCAGTCATTTCATCAATTTCATTCACCATATTGCTAATAGCTGTAGCTGTGCCATCAACACTATTCATCTGATGGGTAGTATCTGATGCCATATTTTCTATAGCTTGGGAAATTTCCATAGAAGCCCTAGAACTTACTTCGATATCATCATTTAAATCTACAATAAAGCCATTTACTTCATCTGTAGTTTTATTTATTTCACTTAAAATATCCCCTATAGAAATAGTCATTTCGTTAAAAGCTTCCTGCAGTTGACCTATTTCATTATCTGCGGTCACATCAATACGTTCTGTTAGATCTCCATCCTTTATTTTCATAGCACTACCTACTAATTTTGTAATAGGACGTGTAAATACTGTGGCAAAGATATATGTAACAATCAATGATAGAACTAAAAGTATAGTTGCAATTATTAGGCTTCTTTTTAAGGATACTCTTGTTTGACCAAGTATTTCATCTTCATTTTGCTCTACTATGACTCTCCAATTATTTGTTCTTACTTTAGATCCAGTGATTAGGCTCTTTTCTAATTGATTATTTACCCCATATACTACATCATCTTCTGATTTTCCCACCTTTTTCACATCTTCTGAACTTCCATAGAAAACATTATATCGTCCTAAAACGTATTCTGTAGTCAGCCTATGTCCAACAACATATCCATTTTCATCTATAGCATAAGCATAACCATCATCACCAATTGTAACATTCTTTACAAGTTCATTTATTTGGTTCATACCTACCATAACAGCCAGCACCCCTGCCCTTGCGCTAAACTTATTACTAATAGGAACACTGATCATCATACCAACCTGACTACCTTTATCAGCTTTAATAGATTGGCTAATAAATAGCTTGCCACTCTTAGCATTTTTAAACCAGTCCATTTCAGATACATTTCCATCTTTACTACCTAGATTGCTAACAATAACGTTTCCATTTAAATCTATGTATTGAAATCCGATAAAATCCTTATTTTGATAAGCATACCTTTTAAAAACATCTTCCATTTCATAGCGATCCATTTCAGTAAAATCATTAGTAGATGCAAGTAGTTGCATTGTATTCATTACAGATTGTATATATATATCGATTTGGGTTGCTATAGAATCTCCGATGTTTTTGTTTGTTTCTTCCGCCCTAGTTTTGATATCCTGAGAATCTATATAATACGCAATAATAGTGTTTGAAAGAATTGGAATTAATAATAATAGAAATACTATACTCATTAATTTAGTCTTTATGCTTTTTCTTTTTTTATCTTTCCCACTATTGTTATTAACTAAATTTTCTGCATACTTCTTAGACTTTTTAGATACTATCCATTTCATTCTAATCCCCCTTTTACTCTCTCTAAAATGTTTAATTAGGATATTTGCTAAATAAACATAAAACAAATAAATCTTCTGACTAATACTTCGACGAGAAAGTCCTTTTCCCTTTATTTATCTGACTTTTTTCTATCTCCATAGAAAATATTCGACTGTAATTATGTTAGGCTTTAAATAAATAGAACCTAGACATTACTGTCTAGGTTTACTTTAAGATACCCATTTATAAATGGATCTATATCTCCATCCATAACACTTTGTATATTTCCAATCTCCACATTAGTACGATGATCTTTAACTAGGTTGTAAGGATTGAAAACATAGGACCGTATTTGGCTTCCCCATGCAATTTGATTATACTCACCTTGTAAGTCTTCAATCTTTTCTTTTTTTTCTGTTTCCTTTAATTCGACTAACTTGCTTATAAGCATTTTCATTGCTGTTTCTCTATTGCTATGCTGGGATCTTTGATTTTGACATTGCACTACCAGTCCAGTAGGAATGTGGGTTATTCTAACGGCAGAATCCGTCTTATTAACATGTTGTCCACCAGCACCACTAGCTCTATAGGTATCTACCCTAATATCGTTTGGATTAATTTGAATATCCACATAATCATCAATTTCTGGCATAACATCTACAGATGCAAATGAAGTATGTCTTTTACCAGAGGAATCAAAGGGAGAGATTCTAACTAGTCTATGCACTCCCTTCTCCGACTTTAAATATCCATAGGCATTAATTCCCTCAATAAGAAGAGTAACACTTTTAATACCTGCTTCTGTATCTGTTAAAATGTCTAAGGTTTTAACCTGGTATGCTTTATCTTCTGCCCAACGAGTATACATCCTTAAAAGCATCTTTGCCCAATCTTGAGCATCTAATCCTCCTGTTCCTGCATGGATAGATATAATAGCATTACTCTTATCGTATTCTCCTTGAAGAAGAGTTTCAATTTTTATTGTATCAATACGATCTTCAAGCTCCTTTATGCCTTTAATTAAATCCTTTTCAAAGGCTGTATCTCCCTCTTCAATAAAGACAGTCATCATTTCCAACTCTTCATAGACCTCTATTAGTTTTTCATAGTTCTCTATTTTGTCTTTGTAACTCCTTGCCTTTTTTAAAGTACTTTGAGCTTCTTGTGGATCATTCCAAAAGGTTTCCTCTGTCATTTTATATTCTAGTTCTTCGCTTAATGAAGCTAGTTTATCAATGTCAAAGGGAGTCCCTCATTCCATTAATATCTTCATTAAGTTTGAAAAGTTGCTGTTTATAATTATCTAAGTTCAGCATTTTTTCACCCCATTATTTATTGTCCACAACACTTTTTATACTTTTTGCCACTACCACAAGGACAAAGATCATTACGACCTACTTCTTCTTTTTTAACTACAGGAGAATTTTTCCCATCTTGATCTCCATGACTAGCAGCAATTGGTTTTGCTACTTGCTTTCTTTCAACAACTACCTCTTTTTCTATACTAAATAAATATCTAACAGTCTCCTCTTGAATGCTCTTTATCATTTCTTGGAACATATCATATCCTTCTATTTGATATGCTCTTACAGGATCCTCTTGACCAATAGCCCTTAATCCTATACCTTGACGTAATTGATCCATTGCATCTATATGATCCATCCATTTTGTATCGATTACTTGAAGTAAAATTACCCTTTCTATTTCTCTCATACGCTCTGATCCAATATCCTGTTCTTTTTCGCTATATATCTTTTCAGCCACCTTAACTATTTGACCCTTTAATGATTCAATAGTTAAATTTTCAACATTAGTAAACTCTAATGAATTAGCTGGTAAAAACATATTGCTTAAATAATCCTTTAGTCCATCTAAGTCCCATTCTTCAGGATATTTGGCATCAGCAGTATAAATAGCAATACCATCTTCAATAATATTTTCTAATAGGTTGAAAATATGATCCCTCATATTCTCTCCTTCTAATACTTTCTTTCTTTCACCATATATAACTTCTCTTTGCTTATTCATTACATCATCATATTGAAGTACGTGTTTACGTATTCCAAAGTTTCTTCCCTCTACCTTTTTCTGTGCATTCTCAATAGAACTAGTTAAAAGCTTATGTTCTATAGCTTCATCTTCAGCAAGTCCCATTTTTTCTACCAGATCTAACATACGATCTCCACCGAATAATCTCATAAGATCATCCTCTAGGGATATATAGAAACTACTTGAACCTGGGTCTCCTTGACGTCCAGCACGACCTCTAAGCTGGTTATCTATTCTTCGAGACTCATGTCTTTCTGTACCTATAATATGAAGTCCCCCTACTGACTTAACTTCCTCATGAGCTTTATCTGTTTCTACCTTGAATTTACTATAGATTTCTTCATATTTTTTCTTTGCATTTATTAACTCTTCATCCGTAGTTTCACCGTGACTAGTTACCATAGATAAAATTTCATCACTATAACCTTGCTTTTTCATTTCACGCTTTGCTAAAAACTCCGGGTTACCTCCAAGAAGAATGTCCGTACCACGACCAGCCATGTTAGTTGCAATAGTAACAATGCCTTTACGCCCAGCCTGTGCAACAATTTCAGCCTCTCTTTCGTGTTGCTTAGCATTTAACACTTCATGAGGCACTCCTCTTCTCTTTAATGCATTAGCAAGCTCCTCAGATTTTTCTATAGATATAGTACCTACTAAAACAGGTTGGCCTTTTTTATGTTTCTCTTCAATGTCTTTTATTATGGCCATTACTTTACCTTTTTCTGATTTATATACAAGGTCTGATGTATCTTGTCTAATTACAGGTTTATTAGTTGGAATTTCAACAACGTCCATATTATAAATAGACATAAATTCTTCCTCTTCCGTTTTAGCTGTACCAGTCATACCAGATAGCTTGTCGTACATTCTAAAGTAGTTTTGGAATGTAATAGTAGCTAAGGTTTTAGATTCTCTTTGTACCTCTAACCCTTCCTTTGCCTCTATAGCTTGGTGTAGTCCTTCACTATATCGACGACCAAACATTAATCTTCCCGTAAAGTCATCTACTATAATGATTTCTCCATCCTTCACAACATAATCCTTATCTAGTTTCATTAGGTTATTTGCCTTTAATGCTTGATTAATATGATGTGATAACTCTATGTTCGAAATATCAGAGAGATTCTCTACTCCAAAGTGCTTTTCTGATCTTTCAACACCCTCTTCTGTTAAAGTAACAGAGTTAGCCTTTTCATCCAAAACAAAATCTACTTCCTTCTTCAAGGTTTTAACAAATTGATCTACAATAAAGTACATCTTAGTAGATTTTTCCCCTTGTCCAGAAATAATTAATGGTGTTCTAGCCTCATCAATTAAAATACTATCCACCTCGTCTACAATGGCATAGTTCAATTTTCTTTGAACCATTTCATGAAGGTGAATTACCATGTTATCCCTTAAATAGTCAAATCCAAACTCATTATTTGTTCCATAGGTAATATCACATCTATAGGCAGCTCTTCTTTCTTCATTAGTTATTCCATGTACAATTACTCCTACTGTTAAACCAAGGAAATTATAAACCTTACTCATCCACTCTTGGTCCCTTTTTGCTAAGTAATCGTTAACAGTAACAACATGAACTCCCTTGCCAGCTAGAGCATTTAAATATACTGGTAAAGTAGCCATTAGAGTCTTACCTTCTCCAGTTCTCATCTCTGCGATTCTTCCTTGATGAAGCACTATACCACCATAAAGTTGTACTCTATAGTGTTTCATTCCTAAAGCTCTCCATGCACCTTCACGTATAGTAGCAAAGGCTTCTGGTAGAATATCGTCTAATGTTTCTCCCTTTTCTAGTCTCTCTTTAAATTGTCTAGTCTTATCCTTTAGCTCAGCATCAGTTAATTTTGCATATTCAGATTCTAAAGCTTCTATTTGATCAACTGTTTTATCTAATTTTTTAATTTCTCTTTCGCTATAGGTGCCAAAAACCTTTTCAAACAATCTTTTCACCATATCCACCTCAATATTTTCATTATTAATATACCTATCGTATTATTTTAACATTAATTATTTAACAATACAATAAATCCTAAATTACAATATATGTCTAAATATATCATTTATACATATCATTTGTACATACTTTTTAACATAACCACTACAGCATATATTTAAAATTTATATTATATTTACATTAATTAAGCTGAGATAATATCTCAGCTTAGTTTTCCCACTATATAAAAAAATCCTAAAATTTCATTTTTCCACGATAATCAAACTTCAAAATTTTTGATGGATAATGATGTCTATTAAGCTGCATTATCCCTTGGGTAAATAATAAAAGCCCTAAAGATATAGCTATGTCTCCAGCGCTAAATATCTGTTTAAAAGGATACCATATAGGAGTAGCAAACCTTTTAGCTAAATAAATTGTAAAAGAATATGCCTCATTAATATCAATATAATTAGGCATTGCCCCTATTTTAATTGATTGGAGCATATTTTCAAAACCCATTTTTTCTAAAAGAGCAATATCAATAGGCATACTTCCTTCATTTAATACTATAGCAGCAAAATTAGCAATAGCGCCAACTAAAATAAACCAAACAGAACCTCTTCCTAAATTTAAAAATAAAACAATAAAAAGCATAATATAGGCAACAATATATATGAACATTCGATTATCTACAGCCTTTTCATAACCAATAGAAATTAAAATAGATGTCCCCAGTTGCAATATCAATGAAAAAACTAATAGAAAAGAAGATTTAAACATAAACTTACCTAGGTTTCTTACATTGCCTCCTCGAAGCTTTCCGACTATTATTCCCAATATTAATCCTTCAAATATCATAAAATACACTCCCCCTGAAAAATTAACAGTTAACTATATTACAAATTCTCCAAATATTCTTCTTCTCCTCCTAAATATTTTATTTATATAGAACTTTAACAAAAATCAATAAATCCTTAACCTAATCAAATATATGATAGGGTTAAGGATTTGTTAATTAGCTGATTGAACCTTTAATACTTTACTCTGTACATTTTCCTGTTCTTCAACCTCTTTTTTTATTAATTCTATAAATTGTTCTGCTACCAGTGGATGGAAATGGGTTCCAGCATCCTTTTCAATAATATTTATTGCCTTTTCCACTGTCATACCTTTACGATAAGAACGATCACTAGTCATAGCATCAAATGCATCCGCAATAGATAATATATATGCTTCAATTGGAACTTCATCCCCCTTTAATCCCGAAGGATATCCAGTTCCATCGTACTTTTCATGATGATTTAAAATAATCTCTCTTATCTCCTTTAGAAAGTCTACTGAACTTAAAATTTCCACACCAATTTCAGGATGCTTTTTAATAACTTCAAACTCTTCATCTGTTAATTTTTCAGGTTTATTTAAAATATTATCCATTATTCCTATTTTACCTACATCATGGAGTAAGGCAGCTGTTTTTAAAGTTTCTATTCTTTTATCTCCAAGCTTCATCTTGTCACTTAGCTTTTCAGCATATTCGGCAACCCTCTGGGAGTGGCCATTAGTATATTTATCCTTAGCTTCCACTGCCTTAGTTAAAGCATAGACTGTTTCAATATAAACTTGTTTCATTTCTAAATATAATTTAAATGAATGTCTTGCTAATAAAAGCGGTCCAAAGAATAATAGCATAATTGCTGTTCCATAATTTAAGTATAATATGCTTAGAAAAATTCCTAGAGATGCAATTATAAAACAATTAGGTAGTAGCCATTTTATATTTTTAATAAACATACTCTTGAAAGATTGATTATTTATCATTGAAAGTAGTTTTGTCATAATAATAGTATTTAATAGTACATGCACGCATATAGAAACTAATAAAGGAATTATATTTCTATAGAAATTAATATCTGCGAATGTATTTCCTGTTAGCATATAATAAACAGTTGAAGTTAAACCAATAGAAATAAAAATTTGAGCACCATTAAAAAGCACCTTATATAATGGTGTATTTCCTATATGCATTTTTGATCCATTCGGCAGAGTAACACATCTTAACATTACACCAATCGAAGAACTAATAGCTGCCCCTAAAGGGCCTACAATAATCATTGCAGTAAAACCAACTGCAAAACCAACGGACACGGCTGCTCCAATAGGTACTGGTACAATTAACGACTCTACCAGTATTGATAATATAGTCAATATTATAAATATAGAATAATCAGGTATACTATACAAATGCACCATAACAAACAATAGTAAAATTGATAGACCCATAATAATTAATATATATTTTTTAAGATTAATGGGTAAGCTTTTCATTTGTATTCCTCCAAAATATAGAACCTAGATCGACTAATGACTATTATAACCAGGTAATATGTCCAACAGCTTTTGTTAAAACTTCTAAAATAGCAGTTAAAATTGTCATTAAAATATGCCCCCCTTGCATAATCTCTATTGCTACGCTAATACAATAGGAGTTTACGCTACGCTAGGTAAGGCTTCAAAATTATATTTTGTCAATTTAGTCGATCTAAGGTACTAACTAAATTTAGGTAGCCCACGATTTAAGGCATCTAAGGTAGCCTTAACCACAGCTTCACGAATATCGCCCTTAATTAGGGCACTTCCCAGTAGTATTTCCTCATATTCTGAAGAAACAATACTTACGGCTACAATGACTGCTTCTTTTTTTCCTATTTTAACTCTTTCTATATCTTCAATCGCAAACACATGCTCTCTATCAATATATTGATGGATAGCATTTAATGTTGCATTAGCTAAAATTCTATAAACATTAGATAATGTATTAGGTCCTATTTCCTCTGCAGTATATGTTTTATCATCGTATTGTAGTATTACTTCCGCTTTTACTTGATTCCCTTTTATGGCATAATCAATACTAGCAATTTTTAATCTCTTATTGCTTTGAGCAGTATTAGCCGTATTTCCATATTCAATTTGGGCAATACTCACCTTTTTATGATCAAAGTCCAAATTAAATTTGGCACTCATAATAGATTGAATATCCCTTGAAATTTGCTTAGGATTTCTTTCAGTGGTAGCAACAATATGTATTTCGTCGATATTGAAATCTTCAATATTCTCCTCTGAAACTACTTTAGTAAAAAGGACTCCTGGTATACATTTTAATATTTTTTCTATTTCCAAAGATAAGTTCTGCATATTTTCCATACAACTTCTCCCCCATATATCGAAAACCAATTATATATTATTTGTAATATTTTTCTAAATAAAAATCTCATTATCCACAATAATTCGAATAAATATTATGTGCTGAACAATGCCAATGCTATATATTCTACAATTTTCTATTTTTTCCTTCTATTTTTATTCTAATATTTATTTTTTCTACAAAATAAACAGGATGGCTCTAGACCATCCTGTAATATATAAAATTATTACTATTATATTTTATTCAAAATCAGGTTCAATCAAACCATAATTTCCATCTTTACGCTTATATATAACATTTACATCATCAGTTTCTGCATCTGCAAATACATAAAAACTATGTCCTAAAAGCTCCATCTGCAAAATTGCTTCTTCTGCATTCATTGGCTTCATAGCGAAGCGCTTTGTTTTAACAATTTTAGATTCCTGCATACTTTCTTCATAAGCTGGAATATTTTCAAAACGGATTGTTTCATATTTATTATTACGATTCTCAAGCTTATTTTTCTGTTTTCTGAGCTGTCTTGTTAATTTATCCACTGCCTTATCAATAGAGCTATACATATCTTCTGTAGATTCTTCTGCTCTTAATATAGATCCATTAATAGGAATAGTCACTTCTATAATATGCCTATTTTTTTGAACTGATAATGTGGCCTGTGCTTCCAGCTCCTTGTTGAAAAACTTATCAAGCTTACCTAGCTTAGATTGTACTGTGTCCCTTAAAGCGTCTGTAATATCTACATTTCTCCCACTAACGATTACTTTCATAAATCCAGCTCCTTTCAATCTATAGAGTTTAAGCTGAGGTTAGTCAACTTAAAATATCAATCTGTATTATTAAATATGTTTAACTTTGATGTTACATCTTATTTAATTCGAATTAGATAATTTTTATAGTTTATTAAGTAATTTATATTATTTTACCCAAATATATATCTATCAAACTAAAATTAGTAATAATTTTAGTTTTTCAGCATATATATACATAATTTATAGTAATCGAATAATTATTATAATATATGACTAATTATTTAATTGAATTCTTCATTATTATATTGATTTTTTTCTTTTACAAATAAAAGTTGCCCCTGTGGATATGTTTATATAATAACTGTGGATAATGTTGATAAGTTTGTTGATAACTTATTTTCAAAGGGTATAACACTGTGAATAGTTCTGTGAATAGTCTGGGACAAACTATTTTTGTCGAATAGTTCCTGTATATTGTACAAATATTTTCAACCTTCATATATTAATATTATTACATCCCTTTTCCTTCATTTTTGTGCATTTTCCAACATTTGGACAAACTATTACAATTTATAATAAATAAAATGTCTAAATAAAAAAAGTAGACAACACATACATGTCATCTACTTATTTAGATAAAAATCAACATTTTTCACTTTTTTATAGTACATTAAAGCTGACCTGGTCTTTGACCCCACACTCGCCTGCTGGAGGGTTCGCTACGGGGTTACTTTCACTACTACCCCTCTCGATTTATATATCGGCAGGTCTTACTTCTAAGCCGCACCATGCTCAATAGCAATTTTACTACCTTACGTGGGTCCTTTTGCCTGCGACTGGCATGGACTTTCAACCACAGACCTTTAAATGCACTATATCCATTATAGCTAATTTATTGCTTTTTATCAACGAAAATCGAAATCCCATCTGTTACCTTATTATTGCCATATCCTTGGGCAATCTTTCTTCCAAATTTAACTTTCTTTAGCTCATTTTTTACCAATTCCATATTTTTCTTTAATCTCTCAATATTAGAATTATCTATTTGCTGTATCTTTCCTGTCAACACTTGTATTTCTCTAATTTTATCTTGTAGAAGCCTCATACTGTTTTTATCATCAGTCTGCATAGTTTCTACATTATCTATTAGAAACTCGCCCTTTAATAAATCATACTTACTGACAAATTCCTTATCTAAAACATCAATTCTATCCATAATATTTTGTTTTTGCTCAATTATTTCATTTAATATATCACTTTCTTCGCTTTCCAGACCTTCGCTTTGCTGCTGAGTTAAGGTCAATAATTGATTAATTAAGAACAACTTTCCTTCACTTAGTTTAAGTAAATATTCTATTAGCTCTTCTCTTCCCACCTAATCACCTATCTTCCACTTTTAGAGATTATCATAGATTCTTTCCATGTATCTCTAAGCTCTGTAACCATCTCTGCAGCCTCATCTAAATGCTTAATATCCTTAGATATGTTGGCATCAACCAATTTATCTAAAATATATATGTAGAGACTTCTTAAACCTGTGGAAATTTCATAATCCATATTTAGAGTAATGTTAAGCTCTTGTATAATGTCCTGAGCTCTCATTATTGACTCATTTGCTTTTGGAATATCTTTTTGCTCAATATATATCTTAGACATACCAATAAACTTTAAAGCTCCGTTATAAAGCATTAGTGTAAGCTCCTGTGGACTTGCAGTCATAATACTATTTTGCTTATACTGACTATAAGGATTTTTCATTGCCATTTTACTTTTCCTCCTAATAACTACATAAATTGTCCCATATACACAACTCCATCTGAGCTGAATCTTTATTTATCTATTACCTTTGTCCTAATTGAGCTGCTAACCAAGAACCTTGGCTATTCATTTTTTGCATTGCCTTTTCCATTGCTGTAAACTGTTTCCAATAACGTGTTTCTTTAGAAGTAAGTAGAGATTCTTCTCTCGCTATACGGGTACCAACACTAGTAATATCCTTATCTAATAAACTTATGGAGCCACTAGTTACAAAGTCTATAAGCATGTTATACTGAACACTTCTATACAAACTGGCATTATCACCTGTTCCAGATCTTTTAACAATGTCCTGCATACCTGAAATCATATCATCAAAAAGTCTTTCTATCAATCCTGAGTTTCCACGTTTTTCAGTCACTTTATCTTTATTTATCTTTCCATCAGCATCTTTTACGCTTGTAATATCTGATTTCTTAAATAGTAAATTAATTACTCCATCTGGATTATCTATAATAGCTTGTCTTAGTTTAGCCTCATCTATTTCCAGTCTACCACCACTTTGATAGTTACCTGTTGTAATACCTATTTGTGTTATATGATTAAAACCAGATAGCTTAGTTCGAGTTCCATCCTCGTTATAACCATTTTCATAAACATTTTGATACAGACCAGTTCTCATATTCTGCAACATTCTAGTTATACTTTCGTCATTGCGAAGAAGACCGCTCTTAGCCTTAGCTTCCCAAAGTTCTATTTCTCTATCCTTCATAGCTTCTTTTTCTTCTGAAAGTAAAGGAGTATAGTCTCTATAGTTTTTTTCCTTTAGTAGACCATTTAAAACATCTATTAATGTATTATATTCTTCTACAAAGCCCTTAACCTTTTCCATTACACCATCTACGTTGGATTCCACGTTAATTGTAATTTTTTCATTCTTTTTAGCACTCTGTAGTTGAAAGTTGATTCCATATAGGGAGAAGTTATTAGATTTTAAGTTCTCTACGGGCTGATCATTAAACTTAACCACTGCATCTTCTCCGCTCTTATAAGCTGAATCAGTTGTAAATATAGAATGTAAAGTACCACTAAAGTCAATCTTTTGGTCGCTGCCTTGTACTTTGCTCGTAATCATCAGTTTACCTAGTTTACTATCATATGCAGCTCTAAGGCCTAAATCAGAATCATTTATTTTTTTGATAATATCATTAATAGAGTTATTTCCTTTTACCATACCATTTTCTAAGCCTAATTGCTCTAATTTAAGTTTTGGTGGTTCTGATCCATCAACCACATCGGTTGATTCTATGATAATTGGATCTACTGATTTAAAGTTCAGCTCTCCATCAGCATTAATTCCTACAGTTATTCCTGTTCCAGTTAAGGCAGTTTGTATGTGTTGAACTAAAGCTTCTTCTTTTGAAATCGGATTACCACTATCATCTGTAACATTGGTAAAGTCTTTATCTAGTTTAATTTCTTTATTATTAATAAGTAAAGTTAAAGATTTATCACCTGTAAAATCAAAATCCGTAATTTCTTTTCCTATTACTTCAGCCTTCTTTATTTCTATAGTTTCTGACTTTGTTCCATTAGATATTGTGAAAGAACCTTCCTCTGTAAATCTTGAATTCTTTAGATTTAACTTTCCACTTGTAAATCTAGCCACATCAGCAAGTTGCTCAACTTCTATAGTATGCTTACCTTCCATAGCCTCATTTGTAGCGGTTGCCTTGACTATGCTTTCATTACTCGAGCTTACTTTTTTTACCCAATCAAGGCTATCTATAGTTTTATTTAGAATACTACCTGTACTACTTGTGCTAGTTAATCCAAAACCACTTCTAGCCTTTAAAATAAACTCTGCTAATGTTTTATTTGTAGTATTAAGTGCTTCTTGCTTCCACTTTATACTTTCTTCCTGTCTGTAATATTTGTTAACTCTTACTCTTTCTGCATTCATTAACTCTTTAATCATTTGCTCCGTATCCATACCGGATGCTATACCACCAATTCTCATTATATCTCACCTCATCTTATCTTATTGTCTACTATACCCTCTCATCTACAAGAATACCTGCTAACTCCATCATATTAGACACCATATCTAATATTTTTTCTGACGGAATTTCTCTTATTACCTCATCAGTTTTAGCATCAATTACTTTAATCATTACGGCATTGATTTTATCATGTACTGAAATTTCAAAACGTCTATCAAGGGGTTCAAAACTTTTATTAGCTTTCTCTACAGCTTGTATAAGCTGATCCTCTGGTATAACCCTTTCCCCAGGAAGAATCTCCCCTACACCCTGTTCTCCTGTCTTAATATTTTTTTCTTGGCTTCCTTGCCCTTGTGTTTTTTGACCAATTGGATATATAGTACCCAATTGTGCTCCTTCTAACCTCATTTAGGTTCCCTCCTAAAATATTGTATTGTCTATATAATATATCGGTTATTTTATATAAAAGTTTAGAAAAAACAAAACTTAATACAAAAAATATCCAATAAGTTCTTACCTATATATTTTTTCTTATAAGTGGTAGAATAAAGATAATAATAAATTAAGAGGTGATATAAATGTACATTTCAAAGAATTCAAATAAGGAAATAGCACAAAGCTTCTTTTTATTGAATGGTCAGGTCGCTCCATCTAGCGAATTTGAACAGGAAAAAACAACTATTTATCCTTCGTTTTATGAAGTGATTAGAGTTATTGATGGTGTGCCTCTGTTTTTTGAGGAACATATACAGCGTTTAATAAAGTCTTTACATTTACTGAACTACAAGCTACCTTACGATGAAAATACTATAAAAGAACAAATACACACATTAATAGAATCCAATAAATGTTATAACCACAATGTTAAAATTGTTATTAATGGGTTAAATGATAAAGAGGCAAACTTATTTATATATTTCATTACTAGCAACTATCCCAATAATGACCAATATACAGATGGTGTACATACAATACTTTATGAAGCAGAAAGAGAAAATCCCAATGCTAAAGTAATTGCCAAGTCTTTTAGAGATGCGGTTAACAAAAGTATAAAAGAAGCAAATGCTTATGAGGCTATTTTAGTCAATCAAAACAAAGAAATTACTGAAGGAAGTCGCTCTAACATGTTTTTTGTAAAAGATAATATTTTCTATACCTCTCCTGCCAAAGATGTGTTAGTCGGAATTACCCGTAGTCGTGTTATACAGCTATGCCTCCAATTAGGATACGAAGTTAGGGAAGAACCAATACCAGTTTCTTTTTTAGATGAAATAGATGGACTTTTTTTAACTGGCACTTCACCTAAAGTACTACCTATTGCATCTATTAATAACACACATTACGAATCTAGTAACAATTCGGCAATACTTACCCTTAGCAAAGCCTATGATGATTTAATAGATAATTATATAGCTAAAAATAAAGAATCTATGGCATAATTCCCCATAGATTCTTTATTTTTATAGAAATAGTGTACAACCATTATATATTTTGAATAATATCATCAAAACTCATATTGTTTTGTAGTTGTTTTGTTAAATCAACATTATTAGTCACCATCTTTTTAACCTTAGGTACCTTAGACATATCATTCATAACTACGCCACCAACGACTTTCCCATTAGTTATAAATAATTTATAATGAGCATTTTTTACTTTATCCACTTCTTCTACAGTTTTATCAAAATTTTTTATATTTCCTGCTGAAAATACTGATAGTTTTCCTATCATTAACATAGCATTAAGCTCTGGCATTTTATACTCAGCATTTCCACCTACCATATTTTCACCTGCTACCTTACCTTGGTCTCCAGATATTCCCCATAAACCAATAACCATACCGTTAAGCTCAGCTACATCTCCAGCAGCATATACATTATTAACATTAGTTTTCATAAAAGAATTAACTTGAATGCCCTTATCAAACTTAATATCACTATCCTTTACTATATCTAAAACAGGACGTATACCAGCAGAAATCAGTATTGCATCAGTTTTAATTTCTCTTCCATCTTGTAGACGAACCCCTTCTACTTTTCCATTACCTAGTATTTCATCTGTTGCAGCTCCTAAATAAAGACTTAATCCATTTTCTTCTAATTGACGTCCAAGCTCCTTAGACAATCCTTCATCTAATTGTCTAGGTAATAAATGAGGAAAAAATTCCACTATATTTACATCTTTGCCTAATTCTTTAATAGCCCATGCAGCCTCTAAACCTAAAAGTCCACCACCAAGTACAGTAATACTGCTACAATTTTTAAAATAAGATTGAGCATTTTTTAAATCTTCTATAGTTCTTAACGCAAATACCCCATCTTTTTCACTGCCTTTAATAGGAGGTACAAATGGTCTGCTACCGATAGCAAGTAATAGAGTATCATATTTAATTTTCATTCCGTCACTAAGCTCAAGTTCATTTGAATCTGTATCAATTTTACTTACCGTCTTCCCCAAAATTAAATCAATATTACGTTCTTTATACCACTGATCATTGTGTATAAATAATTCATTATCTTTAAAATCCTTACTAATAAAATGAGACAACTTAACCCTATAATAGGTTAAGTAGTTTTCCTCAGAGACTACAGTGATTTTACCATTTTCATCATTTTTACGAATTGTTTCTGCAGCAGATAATCCAGCAATTCCATTACCAACAATAATGTATTCCTTTGTCTGATTCATTAAAGTCTTCCTTTCTAATTGTAGTATTAAGCTATGGCGGTTTACAATACACTAAGTATATACAACCAATTTAAAATATATTCCGTTATAGTCAACCATATTATACCCATACTAAAATTATTAAATCAGAAAATGCAGGTATTATTTTTGTGTAAAAATGCCTTTTAAGCTCTCTATATCTAATTGTTGCTTACTTGCAGTTATATTTTCTTCCTCTATTTCTATATATATTTCTCTACGGCATATCTCCACATCCTTAGGTGCTTCGATCCCTAACTTTACCTTACCTTCATCTATTCCAAGAATTTTTATTTCAATATCATTGCCTATCATTATACTCTCATTAGCCCTTCGAGATAAAACCAGCATTAAAATACCTCCCCTGTAGTCAATTCCTCTTGCTCCTTTGCACTATTGTTTCCTACAGTAGAGTTTCTTACAGTAGAGTTTCTTATTTCATCTAAAATTAAATGTTTCTTGTTATATCCACTGTCTTGAAGTAATATTTGCTTTCCCTTTTTATTTACATAGTTAATTACAATAGGTGCTACTAAGTTTGCAGACATTTTACTAATATCCTCTGGTATTGTAACTATTGAATATATACTTATATCCTCATGGGATTTTATATGTAGTTTTTCAATAGCACTTTGTGGTAGATTAAATTCGTAATCCTCTTTAAATATAAAAGGATTAATAATAACAAATGCTAAATCTGCATTATCCACACATTGAAGCCAGTTAAATGGTATATTTTTACTAGGATTTTCTATAATAATATATTTTTCTATGCCTTCAAATCCTGGTATACCGTCGTAAAAATTAATAATATCTTCTTCACAAATTTCTATTTCTCCAAAATGCTTAGTTTTTATAATCATAAGTACACCCCTTATCCTTAGTTTAGTTCAATGTTCTTCTTATTTGGTATTATATACTATTATAGATTTCCTATAAAGAGTAGCTTTAAAATTATGATATAATATAAGGAAACCCATTATTTCAAAATTAATATAGGAGTTGACTAAATGGATAAAGAGACACTTATTAGTTTAATTAATAATAATATTAAAGAAGGAATTCATATAGTAGATAGTCAAGGCAAAACCCTATTATATAATAATACAATGGCTGACTTTGAAGGTATGGAAGTAAATGCAGTATTAAATAAACGACTGTTAGAAGTATTACCTTCTCTTCAAGGCAAAAGTACCCTTATGCAGGTAATTGCAACTGGAGAACCTATTATAATGAATTATCAAACCTATTTTAATAAAGATGGTAAGCAAATTTCAACTTTAAATTCCACATGGCCTATTGAAAAAGATGGAAAAATAATTGGGGCAGTAGAAATCGCAAAGGATGTATCCATTATTGAAAGAACCGTTAACAAATTTTTATTTTCTAATGGTTATGTAGAAAAAGATAATAAAAAAGATAGTGATGTATCTGCTAAATATACACTTGATGATATTTTAGGCAATTCTCCAGAAATATTAAATGCAAAGCAAATCGCCAATATGGCTAGCAAAACCGATTCATCGGTACTAATAATAGGAGAGTCTGGCACAGGAAAAGAACTCTTTGCTCAGAGCATACACAATTCCAGTAAACGAAGATATAAACCCTTTATTGCAGAAAACTGTGCTGCTTTTCCTGAAACACTACTAGAAGGACTGCTCTTTGGAACCGCAAAGGGAGGGTTTACGGGTGCTATAGATCGTGCTGGACTTTTAGAGCAGGCAGATGGGGGTACCTTATTACTAGATGAAATTAATTCTATGCCCTTAGGACTACAGGCAAAACTTTTAAGAGTACTGCAAGAATCAAAATTCAGACCAATTGGAAGCACAAAAGAAATAGAGGTTAATGTTAGGATTATTGCTATTACTAACAAAGATCCTTTTAAACTAATTAAAGATGGAGAACTACGAGAAGACTTATTTTATAGATTGAGTGTTGTAAACCTTTATATACCACCTCTAAGAAATCGAGATGGAGATATTGAAATATTAAAGAATTTTTTTGTTAAAGCCCTAGAAAAAAAGCTTAATAAAACTATTTCTGGCATAGATAGTAGTGTAATCAATTTTTTAAATAGCTACTCTTGGCCTGGAAATGTTAGAGAACTTCAACATGTTTTAGAAGGAGCACTTAATATTGTAGAAAATAGTGGTGTAATTGGACTTGAGCATCTCCCTTATTATATGAAAAAACATTTTCATAACCAAATAGCTGATGTAAATATCCATGATGACGAAGAAGTCCATACACTAAATATGCTTGAAAACAAAAAAATTGGCTTAAGTGAGTATATATATGAGATTGAGCAACAACTTATAAATCAGGCATTAAAAATAAATGGATTCAATATAACTAAGGCAGCAGAATCATTAGGTATTACAAGACAAGGTTTACAATATAAATTAAGAAAAAATTTATTACAAAATTAAGAATATAAATAAAATAGCAAGAAGTTTTGCCGCAAAAAAGCAAATTTTTTTGCCGTTTGTATATAGAATACAATTTTTTATAATATAAACATTACCAGCATTATGAATAAAATTATCATAAAAACAAAAATTTATATATTATCTATTGATAAAAATTATTGTTAACTCCAACCATACTATATACTTTAGCGCTATTGCTTCTAATTATAAAACTTGAAATATTTTGCAATTAATGATTTTTCTGAACATTGGCATTAGTATTGCTTGTATGTATTATATTAATAGTTATAATTTATTAACTACTTACAAGGAGGAAGACAGATGAACGTACGAAAACCTTATATCTATGAAGCAATACTTTCTTTCTTATTTCTTATTATAGTAATGGGAATAGGTATTGCAAAATTTGAGGCAGACCCTCATATTCCAATGTTATTTGGGACAGCCTTCGCGGCTTTAATGGCACTTAAAATTGGCTACAAGTGGGAAGATGTTGAAAAGAGTATGTATGATGGAATAATGCAAGCGCTTCAAGCAATAATAATTTTAGCTATTATAGGGGTTTTAATAGGTGTTTGGCTATTATCAGGAGTAGTGCCTACAATGATATATTATGGTTTAAGTATTCTGTCACCATCAATATTCTTAGTAGCCACAGTTATAATCTGTTCTATTACATCCTTAGCAACAGGTACATCTTGGGGAGCGGCTGGTACTATAGGTTTAGCTTTAATGGGAATAGCGCAGGGACTCGGAATTCCTGCTCCTATTGCAGCAGGTGCCATTATATCAGGAGTATACTTTGGTGATAAAATGTCTCCACTTTCTGATACTACTAATTTAGCACCAGCTATGGCAGGCACTGATGTATTTACCCATATTAAATTTATGCTACCTACTACATTGATATCCTATGGTATTACCCTAATTCTTTTCTTAATAATAGGATTTAGATTTAGAGGCGCACAAGTAGATTTTTCAGTTATAGAGCAAATTCAAAGTGGTCTACAATCTAGCTTTAAAATATCACCTCTACTATTGATACCACCTGTAGTAGTTATAGTTGCAATCGCTAAAAAGGTTCCAGCTATACCTGGTATATTTATAGGTATAATTTTAGGTATAATATTTGCTCCTATTTTCCAAGGTGCAAATTTTGGTGATATCTTATCAGCAAGCTATGGTGGATTTGTAAGTAATACAGGTGTAGAAGCAATAGATGGTCTTCTTACAGCAGGTGGTCTTGAAAACATGCTGTACTCTATATCATTAACAATTATAGCCATGATGTTTGGTGGTATAATGGAGAAAACAGGTCAACTAGAAGTAATAGTTGAAGCACTATTGAAACGTGTAAAAAGCATACCAGGACTTATTGCTCTTACAATAGCAACTTGTATAGGAAGTAATGCTACAATGCCAGAGCAATATATATCTATAGTTGTTCCCGGTAGGATGTATGCACCGGCTTACAAAGAAAGAGGGTTACATCCTAAAACCCTTTCAAATGCTTTAGAATCTGCTGGAACATTAACCTCTGCATTAATACCATGGAATACATGTGGAGTGTTTTTATATGGAGTATTAGGTGTTTCTACTACAGCTTATTTTAAATGGGCATTCTTTAACTATCTAACACCAATAATAGTTATACTATGCAGCTTTACAGGATTAGCTGTTGCAAAGTTAAATGAGGATAAGCCTTTAAAAGTAAAATCTGCTAAGTAAAATTTATACAAACAAATGCCAAGATGTCAGGACTTATAGTTCAAAGTATCTTGGCATTTATTACTTTAAATTTTCTATATTATTAGCAGTATAGCCATATATATTTAACCTATAAAATCCAAAAAATAGATTTAATATTCCTCTAGTCGTTTCTGAGTAGTTTGTATAGTCAACTGATGAACATATACAGCCATTCCAGCTGACAGTATACCTTGAAGTATACCATCTAGTATTACAGGAGGATAAAAACCCTTTTCAAAGCCTAATATTAATATGGAAACTGTTATACCTAATATACCCAGTGTCATAGGAATAGCCCAGTTTCTTACGATATTCATTTTCTTTATAGTTATTCCAATTATAATGAGTACAGGCACTAAAACTAATATCTCCGGTTTTATAAGCAACATTACTTGCTCAACACCCATTTTCCCACATCCTTTTTTATTTTATTATATTATGAGTAATGTGGTACTTATTACTAAATAATATCTTATCCCTCTATTTATTCATAAATTATTGCCGATATATATTATAAGAAAAGACTTACAAAAAACAGGGGGTGTAGATTTTGAAAGTTGCAAGAGTTGATCAAAGACCATATGTAGAACCAGTTAAGAGTATTAAAAGTAAGCATATCGAAAAGGGAAATACAAAAAGTGAAAAGCCTGTAGAAGAAGCCGTAAAATATGAACCTTCTAAAGACGATAAGCCTGTTACGTACCAAAAGACAGGCCATGTATATGACCATGAAGCTGTAGCAAAACTTAAAAGACAAAGCGAGGAAGCATATGCTCATCTTAGGGGACTAATAGAAAAACTTCTACTTAAACAAGGCCATTCTCTAAAAACTATTACTTCAGAAGAATGGGCTGGAATCCAAATTGATGAACCAACTAGACTTGAAGCACAAAGTATGATAGCACCTGGTGGCCCTCTCAGTGCTGAAGCAGTGAGTGACCGTATAGTAGATTTTGCAAAAGCGATATCTGGCGGAGATGTTGAAAAGTTAGATAAATTAAGAGATGCTATAGAAGAAGGATTTAAACAAGCAGAGTCAATATTGGGTCAACTACCAGAAGTATCTAAAGAAACATATAGACTTGTTATGGAAAAACTGGATAAGTGGTCTAAAGAAGGCAAATCTTTAGAGAAATAATAATAGGAACAGTTTTCTGTTCCTATTATTATTTCCAATTATTCTATTCTATCTAAAAAGCATCTTCATCCACTAATAAATCTGAAACTTCTGATATTAGTTGCTCTAACATAAGTCCATCAACACCAAGAGCCTGGAGAGTTTCTTGAGACAAATTATAGATCATTCCATCTACGCCTAATCCGATCCCCATCATCATTACAATAGCATCTGCCAGATGAATAATTGATGTAAGTTTAAAGTTTATAGTTGCTTCCTCAGGACTATGATGGTACTCAATGGCCTCCACTAGTTCTTCAGGTAAATTCCACTTTTTTGCGACTTCTGCTCCAACTTGCCCATGATGGAAACCCAAAACCTTCTCTTCTGCTTCTAAAAATGATATCCCGTCACTTTCAACCATAGTCATAATCTGTTTAAAATGATCATTTAAATAATAACTAACTATTACCTTGCCAATATCACGAAGCAATCCTGCTACATATGCTTGATCCACCTTTGCAAAACGTAACTTTTTAGCTATATGTCTAGATATAATTGCACAAGATTGAGACTGTCTCCAAAGTTCATTTTCTTTCAATCCATAACCGCTAACCTCTTTCATTAGTAAACCATTAACTGATGCAGTTAATGTAATACTCCTTATAGCTTGAAATCCTAATAAAACAGAGGCTTCTGAAATGGTGCTAATTCTTCTAGGATAACCATAGTGGGCCGAATTAGCTAACCGTAAAATTCTAGTAGTTAAACTCTGATCCTTCATAATGACTCGTTCAATATCTTGAACATTCGAATCTGGATCTTCTGTTAGCCTCATAATATCATTTGTTACTTTAGGCAAGGCAGGTATGTCAACCACTCTTCTAGTAATTTCTTCTAATGTTAGTTTCACCTTAATCTCACTCCTATCAGTGGGATATTTTACTCCTAACTATACTTTAAATGATTTACGCCCTGTTATATATAGTATAATAGTCTAGTTTTTAATAACTCCTCTAATAATCAAATTATCTTGTTAAGTGAAACTTACTTCTTTTCATTAACGTTCTATCAGATATCCTAGGTTTTTCATCATTATCTTCAACCTTTAGTTTATTTTCCACATAAACAATACCGCCTTCTTCAACAAAGCAATTAATACTTTTAAGAGACACTGATGTTTCTGTAATAATATCTAATACAGTTGCATTGGGATGTTTTTTTATATGATTAATAATTAAATCGTATTCTCTTTCATTCTTTTCAAAACAATCTTTACAGTATATTTTCCCATTTTTCTCAAACATTTTACTACACCTTTTGCATATTTGATAAGTCACAAAATCACCTCTTAATTATATATTACCACAAAATATTATAAATGAAGTAATTATCACATATCTTTATATCTAACACCTTGCATGATAATATATAAATATATAGCACAGTTGCACAATGAAAGGAAGCAAATAATCTGTCCATCTGCTTCCTTCTAATCTAATTATATTTAATTACTTTCTACTACAGTTTATCAAAGCGCTTTAAGATACCTTCTAACATTCTAGCATGTCTAGCTTCATCCTTAGCTGATAGATTGAAATAGTCTCTAACAGAAGTAATTCCTAGTTCTTCCGCCTTATCTGCTGCCTCTTTTTTACCGTTGTTTGCAAAGGTTTCTCCTTCTAACATCTGTTTTAAATTATCAAATATATCTTCTTGAATCATTCCATTGAATTCCGCAAAAACTGCCGCATGCTCTGCTTCTTCCCAGGCAATCGTCTTTAATACTTCTGCTATTTCTGGATACCCTTGTCTTTGAGCTAATCTTGCCATAGCTAAATATATACCAACTTCACTGGTCTCTCCGTTAAAGTTTTGCTTAACTATTCTTTCTAAAGCTGTTCCCTTTGTTTCTCCAATTATATTTTCTGTAACTAAGCTTAACTTCTCCATTTCAAATTCCTCCTATTTATTAACCCGCTTAAAAGCAGAATATATTTTTTGTGAAATTTCTTTGTTTTTATTACCTAAGTCAGAAAAATACATTAATGTACTTCCCTTATAATCAATATGATCGCCTAAAAGTGCAACTTCCATAGAGCTTCTAATAATATTAATAATACAGTCCTCATCATGATACAGTTGACAGTTCTTACATTGATTTAAAATAAATCCGATTGCATCAATAATTCTTTCGTCATCATATAATTTCGTATCTTCATAGGGTATATCATCCATGCCATTATCTATAAACTCATCTTTCTGCTTAAATGCAGTCAATAATGATTGCTTACAGTATCCTACTAGACAAAGCTCTTTTTCGCATGTCCCACAAGATTCTTCAGACAGACAACATTTTCCTACCTCTTCAATTAATCCATTGAAATCAATATTTTTATCCACCCCAATTTTCCTCCTTAGTTGCTTAATACATATCTTAATTACCCGATTTATAAAAAGATAAACATTTTATTAACAATATGATAAGTTAAGGTGCAAAATAATAAAGATCCTAAACAGAATCTTTATTATCTAATATAAATATAGACTTTATTTAGTAGCCCTTATCACTTCTACATCATATCCATCTGGATCAGTTACAAAATAATATCTAGGCAGCTCACCTGGTAGTCCAATTAATTCTGTAACCTTGTATCCCATTTCTTTATGTCTTTTTTGAGAACCTTCTAAGTCAGCTACTGCAACTGCAATGTGACTAAATCCATTTCCTATTTCATAAGGTTTATCTGGATTATAATTATATGTTAGCTCTAATTCATACTGCTCTGATTGATCACTCAAAAATACTAAAGTAAATTCATGTTCTGGAAAATCTTTTCTTCTAGTTTCAACAAGTCCTAATGCTTCATTGTAAAATTTCAAAGACTTTTCTAAATCCATTACTCTTATACAAGTATGTAGCATTTTGTAATTCATAAGGTAATCCCCCTTCATATTTATTTTTATTTAATTGCTTTAAGCTGAAGGGACAAAGATATAAGTCTTTGTCCATTTAATATTAATTATAACAAATATCAGAACCTGTTTATAAGTATAAAAACTGTAATAAACATTATTTACTGAAATACTTCAACATTGTAGCCCTTTTCTCTTAATTGATGAATTACTGTATTATCTCGTACAAAATGACCTGCCCCTACTACAACAAAGTATGTGCCTTTTTCTTCTGATTCTAAAATAGTGCTTATTCTCTCTGCCATATTCTTGTCTCTCTTGCCAAATAACATATTAGTAAGCTCATTTTCGGATTCTTCAGTAATTCCATTATAGTCACTAGTAAATCCTTCAACATCTCCATTTCTCCATTGCTTTAGCCATTCGTCTAACATTTGAGCAGAATCAGGAGCTTCATTAGTTTGCGGATCTAAAATACTATCTAATATAGCATTCAAATATTCTTCTTGAAATTCATGTGATAATCCATCAAATAAATCCGCTTGATATTTTATACCCTCTAGCTCCTGAATTGGCTTTTGAGTAACTAAAGCCTTAGTAAGGAAATATATATCCATTCCTAAACCAGCTGATTGAGATGCCATTTGAGGCTCTTCTGAGCTAGTCATGGAAATTACACTTAAGTCATTTGCTACTCTCCATGGCTTAATTTGATTATAAACCTCTTCTGGTAGATCCAATTTTTCAAATACTTTTAATGCCTTCTCATATGTCTCTTGGCTAATATTATCCTTTAAAGTAGTGTCATCCTGATATGTAGATTTTTCTAAAAAATATTCCATTCCACCTTCTTGATCAAACAAATTAGCTTCTACAATCAAAGCATCAGATTCATTAAATGCTTGCTTTAATCTTTGGTTTATAGGATAAAGTTCATTATTACCTATGTGAATCGACCCTAAAAAATAAATAATATTACCATTATGCTCTACTTCCCAAGCAAATCCCTTTGAACCTGCATCTAGTAAATTATATGTATCTTCCACTAATCTAGTAGCAAGTATTACTGCCTGTTCTGTAGTGCAGATTTGATCTAGCTCTAAACCTTTAGATGTTCCCTGTAATATACCTCGCTCTTTCATATAATCCACAGGTAATTCTCCTATAGGCAGATCATATTGAGCTAAAATATTATACATCCTTATTAGTACATCGCCTCGTGTACTATCAGCCTTATATGAAACTGGAACAAAATCCTGTTTCTTGTTTAATCCTAATGATGCTATTTTATTATCAGTGTGTGTCAGTAAAATCTCTAATCGTTCTTGAGAAATTTCAGATCTAAAGCCGTCATAGTACCATTCAACAGGATAAATGCCATACCTTTCTCCCTCATTCAAAGCTCCTATAGCCCATTGACTAATATCAGTAGTTTGCTGCGGTTGCTGAGCCCAAACTGGAATAATTGTAGTTAACATCATCATAAATGTCAATAATACAGCAACTATACCCTTTTTTGATGCCTTATTACATATTTTTTTCATAATCTCTCCCCCTTATTTTTATACTATAAAAACTATCTACTTGTTAATCCACATATTTATAATAACATAGCGCTACAAGTATTGCTATAAGTAAACGCCAAAGCTTTTTGTTGCAGTATCTTAACAAAAAAAGACCCTAAAAAGGATCTTTATAATCTAATATCAATATTTCCTCCTATATGCGGATTGATCGATTGCTCCATTATTTTAGTATTAATCTCTAACATTTGTGTCAAATCTACTGCCTGTACTTTAGTAGTATCCATAGCCATTTTTATAACTGAAATGCTAGCTTGTTGGTATAGATTCATTTGACTTAAACCCATTGATAAAGCTGCTATGTCCATAACATAAACTCCTTTCATTAATTAATACAAATCTTTTATCATAGCATTTATTATATCTTAACTTAGGTTTTCATCATACATTGGTATTATCTCTACTTTATATTCTTCTTCGTATCCAGACTTACCTAAAAGCTTAAATAAATTTCTTTTATAAACTTCAACCCCTGGCTGATTAAACGGATTCACACCTAGCAAATACCCACTCATTCCACAAGCTTTCATAAAAAAATATGATAAGTATCCAAAATAATATGGTGATATTTCTGGAATATTAATAATAAGATTCGGCACACCTCCATCTACATGAGCAGATAGAGCTCCCTCCATAGCCTTTTTATTGATGAAATCTAATTTTTTTCCACTTAGATAATTTAATTCATCTATATTATCATTAACTTCTTTAATTAAAACTTCTTCTTTGGATTTTTCCACATTAAGCACAGTTTCAAATATGTTTCGCCTACCTTGTTGTACATACTGTCCCATTGAATGTAAATCTGTTACAAAATTCATTGATGTAGGAAATATCCCTTTACCCTGTTTACCTTCACTCTCTCCAAGCAACTGCTTAAACCATTCACCAAAGTAAAATAAATTAGGTTCATAGTTAACCAAAATCTCAGTTGTCTTTCCTTTAGAATATAATATGTTTCTTATAACAGCATATTGATAAGAAGGATTTTGCTCAATACTCTTGCTACTTAAATCACTATATGCCATTTTAGCACCTTTTATAACTTCATGTATATCTATTCCTGCTACAGCCATTGGAAGTAAGCCTACAGGAGTCAATACAGAGTATCTGCCTCCTATATCATCAGGAACTACAAAGGTTTCATATCCTTCTTGATCTGCAAGCTTCTTAAGAGCACCCTTATTTTTATCTGTGGTGACATATATTCGTTTACTAGCTTCATTTTTACCGTATTTATTCTCCATATATTCTTTTAATATCCTAAAAGCAATTGCTGGCTCTGTAGTTGTTCCAGATTTTGATATAACATTAATACATACATCTTGGTCTTCTATTATATCTAATAGATTATTAAAATAAGTTGAACTCATATTATGACCTGCAAAATATATTTTAGGTCCTTTTCTTTTGTTCTTAGGTAGATCATTATAAAAACTATGATTTAACATTTCTATAGCTGCTCTTGCTCCTAAGTACGATCCGCCTATACCTACTACAATAAATACATCGGATTGATTTTTAATTCTTTCAGCAGCAACTCTAATCATTTCAAACTCATTTATATCAAAGTTATTAGTAAAGTCAACCCAGCCTAAACACTGCTTGTGCTTTCCAGCTCTTTTATGCAACATATCATGGCATAAATTTACTTTTTTTCTTAAACTAGCTATTTCATATTTCTCTATAAACTTAAGCACATGCGAATAATCTAAAGTTATTTTATCCATATTTACAGCCCCTTTAACTACATCCTTTGTATCATTTCTTCCACCCAAGCAATAGATTTAGCTAAAAGCTCTTTACCTTTCTCCAATGAATTTTCTTTAACTCCACAATATATTTTAAGCTTTGGCTCTGTCCCAGAAGGTCTTACACATATCCAACTTTCATTATCCAATATAAACTTTATAACATTAGCTTTAGGTAATGTTATTTGTTCAGAATTATTATAATCATCTAAATAAGTTCTTCGCTGTAATTCATAGTCATCTATATATAGAATTCTTTTATCTCCTATATTATTTAAAGAGTTATATCTAAAAAACCTCATTATATTATTTATTTTTTCTAAACCATCTTTTCCTTCTAAAGTTATAGATTTTAAATCTTCTAAATAATATCCATATTTATTATATAAATCTACTAAGACATCATATAGATTCTTTCCATTTGAATAATAGTATGCAGCCATTTCACATATAAGCATAGACGCTACAACTGCATCCTTATCTCTGGCATGTGTTCCAGCTAAGTATCCATAACTTTCTTCATATCCAAATAAAAAGACCTTTTCTCCGGCCCTTTCAAATTGATTTATTTTTTCTCCTATATATTTAAATCCAGTTAATGTGTTTATAGTTTCGATACCATATTCTTTAGCAATATTGGCTCCCATCTCACTTGTTACTATAGTTTTTACTATAACACCTTTCGACGGCAATTTATCATCTTCCTTAAGTGCTTCAAGTATATAATTAACTAAAAGTACTCCTATCTGATTACCTGTAAGAATTGCATACTCACCATTCTTATCCTTTACAACAGCCCCTATCCTATCACAGTCTGGATCCGTACCTATAATTAAACTAGCATCTTCCTTTTTAGCTAAATCTATAGCTAATCTGAATGCTTTACTATCTTCTGGATTAGGATAATCCACAGTTGAAAATTCTGAATCTGGTAACTCCTGCTCTGGAACTACTAATACATTTTTAAATCCAATCTCATTTAACACTCGCCTCACAGGTATATTTCCTGTTCCATGTAAAGGAGTAAATACTACTTTAAAATCATCAGATATATTTTTTACTATATCTCTTCTTAGTGATTGCTTCTTAACTTCTTCTATATATGCAGTATCTATTATTTCATCTAAATATACCAATAATCCTTTACCTTTTGCTTCACCTTTTTCTAGCATCTTAATACTTCCAAAATCTTTTACACAAGCTATTGAGTCAATAATCCCTTCTGCCTCTTTAGCAGCTATTTGTGCACCATCTTCCCAATATACTTTATATCCGTTGTATTCTTTAGGATTATGACTTGCAGTAATTACTATTCCGGAAATACAGTTTAAATATCTAATGGCAAATGAAAGCTGTGGTGTTGGTCTTAAATCTTTAAAAAGATATGATTTAATTCCATTACCAGCTAAAACTAATGCCGTTTCCTCAGCAAATTCCATAGACATTCTTCTAGAGTCATAAGCAATAACTACACCTCTAGATTTCCCAGATTCTCCTGTAGTTTTTATGTAATCAGCAAGTCCTTGAGTTACTTTCCTTACAGTATACTTATTAATTCTATTAGTTCCTGCACCTATAACTCCTCTAAGTCCTGCAGTTCCGAATTCTAATTCTTTAAAGAATCTGTCTTCTATTTCTTTTTTATCTTCCTTTATACTCTCAAGTTCTATTTTTGTTACTTCATCTATAAAAGGACTTTCGAGCCATAACTTATAATTATTAAATATATTTCTGTTCATGTTGTCCCCCATATAAATTTACACCTTAATATATACACATACATGCGTTATTGAACATCTCAATCCTATATACTTATAAGGCACTAATATTTGTACCTATTAAGAATAGTTGCATAATCCTAAACTATGTATCATCTATTTATTAGAATACATTTTTTCATAATACTTCTCATATTCTTTCGAAACAATTTCTTCCAACCACTCTTTGTTATCTAAATACCATTTAATAGTCATATCCATACCTTCTTCAAATGTATATACAGGCTTCCAGCCTAATTCACTGGTTATTTTAGCATTATCTATAGCATATCTTCTATCGTGTCCCAATCTATCTTCTACATAGGTTATTAAATTCTCATTTTTTCCAAGTTTATTTAAAATTAGCCTTACAATTTCAATATTTTTCTTTTCATTATTCCCACCAACATTGTATACCTCCCCTATTCTGCCCTTATGCAGAACTGTATCTATAGCTATACAGTGATCTTTTACATGCAGCCAATCTCTTATTTGCTTTCCATCTCCGTATATAGGCAGAGCTTTACTCTTTAATACATTATTAATCATCAGAGGAATTAATTTTTCCGGGAATTGATAAGGTCCATAGTTATTAGAACAACGAGTTATATTTATAGGTAGTCCATAAGTTTCATAATAAGCTCTTACTAGCATATCCGCTGATGCTTTAGATGCTGAATATGGACTATTAGGAGCTATATTTGTATCTTCTGTAAAGTATCCTTCAGGGCCTAATGAACCATATACCTCATCAGTTGATATTTGTATATATTTAACTCCTTCTTTAAATTCTCTGCTGTACTTATCAGAAGGATCTAATTTCCAATAATTTTTAGCACTATCTAATAAAGCTTGAGTACCTAGAACATTAGTCCTTAAAAAAATCTCAGGCTCCACAATACTTCTATCTACGTGGGATTCTGCTGCAAAATTTATAACTACATCTATCTCAAATTTTCTAAAAATATCATAAAGTAAATCTCTATCACAGATATCACCTTTTATAAAATGATAATTATGATTTGCTGAAACATCTTCAAGATTTTTAAGATTTCCTGCATAAGTCAATAAATCTAAATTAATTATTTTATAATCATAACTAGAAAGCATATATTTTATAAAGTTAGAACCGATAAATCCAGCTCCACCTGTAACTAAAATATTCATAGATATTCCTCCAAAATTATACTAATATTCCGTATCTCCTGCGATACTTAACAAGTATTTGCCATATTCAGTTTTCTCATATTCATTTCCTAATGACATTAAATCTTCTTTACTAATCCAACTATTTCTATAGGCAATCTCTTCAAGGCAGCTAATATAAAGCCCCGTTCTCTCTTGCATTGTTCTAACAAAATTAGATGCATTAGCAAGTCCGTCGTAAGTACCAGTATCTAACCAAGCAAACCCTCTGCCTAACAATTCAACTTTGAGTTTTCCTTCATTAAGATATTCTCTATTTAAATCGGTTATTTCGATTTCACCACGAGCTGAAGGTTTAAGACTTTTAGCTCTCTCTATTACACTATTATCATAATAATAAAGTCCCGGCACAGCATAATGTGACTTAGGTTCTTCTGGCTTTTCTTCTATAGAAAGTACATTGTAATTTTTGTCAAACTCGACAACTCCAAATTCTCTAGAATCTGGAACATAATATCCAAAAATAGTAGCTCCGTCTTTAATATTTGATGCATTAACAAGCTTTGGAACAAAGCCTTGTCCATAAAAAATATTGTCACCTAATATAAGGCAAACGCTATCCTTACCAATGAATTCTTCTCCTACTATAAAAGCATCTGCAAGTCCACGAGGTTTTTCTTGAATTTTATATTCAAACCTCATACCTAAATGAGAACCATCACCTAGAAGACTCTTATAAAAATCTATATATTCTGGATTAGAAATAATAAGAACTTCTTGTATTTTGGACAACATAAGTACAGATAATGGATAATAAATCATTGGTTTATCATATATAGGTAATAACTGTTTACTTATTCCTTTTGTTATGGGGTAGAGTCTAGAACCACTACCACCTGCTAAAATTATGCCTTTCATATATATTCATCTCCTATAGCTCTATTATCTAGCTTTAATAACATTGCAAATTCTATCAACATGCTCTATTGATAAATCTGAATAAAGAGGAAGACATAAAACTCTATCAGCTATATATTTAGCAATAGGAGTATCTTCAATATTAAATCTTCCTTTATAACAATCAAGAGTATTTGTCAATGGATAGAAATATTTTCTTGCAATTATATTATTTTGTTTTAATAGCTGGTATACCTTATCTCTACTTATCTTATATCCATCAAATACAACCGGAAAATAGGAATAATTGCTTTTAACATTTTTTTGTTCTTTTATTAATTTAACTCCTTTAATATTAGTAAGATTTTCAATATATCTTTCTACTATATCTTTTCTCTTACTTATATTTTTATCTATACTTTTAAGATTACAAATCCCCATTGCAGCTTGAAATTCATTCATTTTTGCATTTATACCAATATCTTCAATTGATTCTGGTCCCGTAATACCAAAATTTTTTATACTATTAAGCTTATTTTTAAAGTTCTCATCTTTAAAAGTTACTGCACCACCTTCAATAGTATTAAATACCTTTGTAGCATGAAAACTAAACATAGAAGCATCTCCAAAATTACCAATACCTACATCGTTAATTGATACTCCGAATGCATGAGCAGCATCATAAATGACTTTCAAGTTATATTTTTTTGCTATCCTTTCAATCTCAGCGACATTACAAACATTCCCATATACATGAACAGGTATAATTGCTGAAGTTTTATATGTAATAAGACTCTCAAGCTTATCAATATCAATAGTATAATCATATGGATTTATATCGCAAAATACCGGTTCTAATCCATTTCTAAGAATAGCATGAGTTGTTGATACAAATGTAAATGGAGTTGTTATAACTTCTCCTGTAAGATTAAGTGCTGCTATTGCACACTCTAATGCAAGATGTCCATTTGTAAAAAGTGAAATATTTGAAGTTCCTAAATACTTAACTAATTCTGCTTCTAACTTATTATGTTTATTGCCCATATTAGTTAACCACTGACTATCCCATAAATCTTTAATTTCTTCTATGTACTCATCAAAGTTTGGCATTGAGGAGCGAGTTACTTGAATAAAATTACTCATTTATTACACCTCTAATGTAAATGTTTTATCATATATATTGAATCGTTAGATGCTTGTCCAAAAAAATTAAATCCATTTTTTTTATAGAAATTAATAGCTTTCTCATTATTATTAAATACTTCTAGTTTAATGCTTTTCATACCATTGCTCTTAGATATTTTAATACACAATTCTAATAAAGTTTTACCTATATTTCTATTTTGTGATTTATCCTTTACTCCTATTTGAGTTATATATGCTTCTTTATTGTTTTTATTATTGGTATAAAAAGCAACAAACCCGACTATAACTTGTTCTTCAATTATATAAAAAGTTATGGCATTTCTTAACAATTTTTCTGCATAACCATATAAGTCTATAATTCTATTTGATAAGGATGGTTTAAATATATTATCAAAGTCATAAAGAATATTATATATCTCATCAATTTTTACAGCTCTCACAATTTTATAACCTTTAAATTGATAGTTTTTAATATTCCGGTTCATTTATATCTCCTTTATAAAAGTTCATAATCGTCTAGCATTTTATTTATTTCATTTATTTCGTTAAACATCATAACATCAATAATTGATAAACCTGTTTCAAATTCTTTTCTTCTCTGTGAATATTTCCAAAGATTCATTTTTAAAAAATTTATTTTTATTCCTTCTTCTTCATACTTTTTACAATTGAAAAATTTTAAACCACCTTCTGGATTCCAATACTCTTCAATATTTCCAATTGACTTACAAATATTAAGTGCCCATTCATCTGGCTCATTTGGGTTATTAATACTTAAATCCATTTCTGAAAAAATCTCAACATCTAGATCTATATTCATACTGTTACAAACAACTTTTAATATATTTTCATTTAATTTTACTATACTTTGTGTTTCTATATTAAGTGCTTCTCTAACTAGCTCTATTGTTTGTCTATAAAAAGGAGCTCTCTTTTTATAATGCTCCAATTGTCTTAATATTTTATCACGCCAATCAAAATTATCATTAATTGCTATATCATTAATTTTAGTATCTCTACTATGTTTAACTAATGGTACTCCTATATATTGCCATCCAAAATTAGGTTTCAATATTCTATTTCTTTCAATCCATCCATGCTTAATAAATTGAACTGTATCGAATAAAATAAATTTATTAGTATGCCTTATTAAACTAAAATATCCTAGATAAGGAAAGAAATATGGTTGCATTATTGCAATTTTCAATTTATATCACTCTTTTTCTCTAGACTAAATTTTTATATTATAAAAGCTCTTTTAAAGCATCGATTCCTTTTTTAGTTATATCTTGAACTACAGGTATACGTTCTTTTAAGCTTTCTGCAATTTTTTCCTTATTATTAAAACAATCTTCTATCTTTTTTATCATATCATTTGCATTAGGTTTTGCTACATAATCTTGTAGACCGGATAATGAAGCAAAGCCCAAAGTTTTACCAGTATCTTCTTCTTTCTCATATGTTACAAATACAGTTGGTATACATTGTGAAACAGAAGCAACTGATGCGTGCACTCTTCCAGTTACTAGCATATCGAATTGTCCAATAATTGCTTTTGTTTCTTTTGGTATATAGGCATTATTTATACACAATACATCTTTCATATCTTTTACTATTTGTCGCTTAGCAACTACTTCTTGTAATTGTTTTATAACATTATAATCTCTTCCTGGTTTAAGTTTAAAATTTGGTGGTAAATCAAACCCATTACTATGTGACATAAGAACAACTCTAGCTCCTAAGTTATTTACAATATATTCTATAACAAGAGCAAATTCATTATATTCTTTATCATCACGAGGCCATTTATCATATGGTAGTGTAAGATTAAATCCACATACAATCATACCTATTATTGGTTTTTGAGAATTCATAATTTGTTCACTTTTTAAAATAGATTCTGCTTTATTTACATCAGCTGGTTGAAATAAATATGAAGTGCATGGAAATTGTTTAGTATTATCTATATTAAATCCAATACTTCTTAACCTTTTAGTTGTTTCTGGTTCACGAATAGTAACTAAACTAAAACTTTCAAAAGTTATTTTTGCTAATTCACTTGTTTTTACATCATTAAATGGACCTGCAGAAACTGCATATAAAACTGTAGGTTTCTTTAATAGTTGTGCAACTCGCATCTTAAGTAAATTAACTAACATCCTATTATTCCCAACAGGATTCGCCTTATCTCCCCACATTTCACCACTAATATCTATAACCATATCACTAGAAATAACTTCATCTAAGTAGGGTGTAGTTTCTACAAGTTGTCCTGTTTTACTATAAATTTCAGAAATTCCATACTCTTTTAATGCAATATCAACATCATCATCAGACCAAGAATAATAAATATCCATCGGAAGTAATTTTACATTTTCTCTTTCACAAAATTCATCTGTCATTTGGAAAGTAGTTACAATTTCAGCTTCTGGAAAAACCCTATGAAGTTCACGAAAAAAAGGCTCAACAATATAATAATTTCCAATATTCCCATATTCAAGTCGTCCCCAGTGTAATGTACATAAACCCGTAACTAATATTTTCATTATTGTTCCTCCTTAAGTCAAATAGTATTTTTAAATATCCTAATTATTTTCTATACTTTAAAAACATTGTAAATATCTTATATTTTTTTAGTCTATTAAACCTTAGTTCAATTAATCGTATATTATAATTGTTCTGCAGGTATTATACGTTCTGAATCTTCATGTACACCATCACAATATGCACAAGAAGTTAGACTTACTCTGTTATCCAATTCTAATAATTTCTCCTTTTGAATATTTATATCAATCATATCACCAAGTAAATCAATTTTTTGATCTTCATAACTAGAAATAATTTCTGATCTCATCCTCCATGCAGATCGAGAACAAGGATGAAGTTCTCCATCTGTAATTACATAATAACGTCCTTGACGGAATATACATCTCTTCGCTTGAGTTTCAATTTCACTTTTTGTAAAATGTTTCTGTGAATGATCTGAAAAATCTACCCATCCATCATAAGTCAAATCTTCTCCATAATATTTAGCCACTCTATGCTCTATATTTCTATCGCTCAAATCTTTTACAAGAATATCTACATTAGGAGACAGTGGTCCATAATCACTAATAATTACACGAAACTTTCTAGCATTAACTTGTAAAAAATCTAATAATTCTGTTTTCATTTTTAAAGTACCATTCGTTACTATATCAATCGTATCTCTGATTTGAGTAGAATATTTTAAAACATTTTTAAGTATTTCTAACAATTCTTTGTGCATTAGTGGTTCTCCACCAGTAATAGAAAAAATACCCACTGAATCTACAATAGAAAAATATCCTTTCAAGACTTTTTCTACATCCTCTAAAATCATGTGCTTAGGATTTTTGATATAAGGTATAAATGCAAGACAATGTTTACACTTTAATGTACAATGTTGCGTAATAACAAGTGTGGTTCTTTGCAGATTAATATATGGTAAATTACTCATATAAGTCAGATCTCCCTTTATTTTATTTATAACAATTCTAAACTTTCTTAACCACTTACAAAATAATAGGTACTTCTGAAAGTTCTATGTCTTTATTAATATTTTTTTATATAATTTAAACTTAGTTGTATCATTTGGAATAAAGTAATCAATCTTACTTTTTATCTTCGTTCTCAACTCTATCTCTAAAGTTATTTATAGCTTTATTAAAATACATCCATAATTCTTGAGCATCCTTATTCTTCTTCATTTCAAACAACTTTACTCTTTCTTTCATGGCAATACTCTTAGCATCCCTGTAATTTCTATGTGTATATAATTTATATAGTTCTCTTTTCATATCACTTAATTTATATCCACAAGTATTTTCAATTCCAATATGATTAATTACATCTGAATAATGAGAAAGCATCACAATAGGTAATCCCTCATACATAGCTGTAAAAATGCTCCCTCCGCCTGTACTTCTTTGAGGATTTAAATATATATCACATATACCATAAAGAGCTGGTAAATCATACTCATAATTAATTTTTATTACTTTATTATAAAAGATATCTATATATTTACTTTTTAAATAATTTAATTGACAATTACCTACAATTATCCATTTTACTCTGTCGTTGTCTTTTACAAAATCTACTACCATATCAATAAATTCGTCACTTATCTCTCCATCTAATCTATTGCCAACTGTTACCATTACAAAATCATTATTATTAAGCCTAAAATTTTCTCTTATATACTTTGACTTTGCACCTATATATTTTGCTCGTGAAGGAATAAATTCATATACATTATTAATATTAATTAAGTTATATTTTTCATTTTGTTTTATAACTTCTTTCTTACTTCTTTCTAAGTATATATCTGATGGAATAGTAAAATTGAAATCATTATATGAAATATATACAATAGGATAATATTCTAGCAAACTCATTACTGATAATGAAATTGGAGAAGTGTAAAAAATAACATTTGGTTCAAAATCATCAATCTTTTTAATAGTTTCACTAAGTTTATCCGTAACATTTATATTGTTATTTGCATAATATATATCAATATCATGTTCTATGAGTTCTGATTTATGTATTGATTTACACTCTTTAGATTCAATTGATGTAAATAAATATGGAATAATTTTTTCTGCTTTTTTACAATATAAATTGTCTTCAACTATTATTTTAATTTTAATATTCGGATATTCAGTTTTTATACTCTTAGCAATATCTAATGTTGTTTTTGTTGGAGAATGATATAAATTTAAAAGCTGATCTGTTACAATTATAATTTTATAAATATCATTCTTACTAATCCTTTCATTATCTAAGCCCAATTTAACTTTATTTAGTCGTGATAGTTTCCTTATTATATCTCTTCTATCAAATTCATACGTATCGTATTTTTTTAAACTTTCATTTGTATGATAAAATAATATATTTATAAGTACATAATAATGATATTCAGTGTATTTCACATCTTCCAATAAAGTTTTCATTATAAATTCCGTTAATCTCTCATCTTCATTATTAATCATAACTAATAAAGATGATATATATATTCTTTCTTTAAAATCAATATCATTATTATTCATATATAAGTATAGATGTTCAAAAATGTCCTTTTGATATACTTTATCAACTTTTTTCAAACTTTTGTATATACTCAACAACAAATTAGTTAATGATTCTTCCTGTACTTTATAAAATAAAACTGTTATGTATGGTATTAAATACCCATTACTCAATAAGGTTTGTATAAAGTGATTATCAATTTTAAACTTATCACTATTCTGTATATATATTTTAAAAGTTTCAGTGTTTTTAGCGTTTGCCAATTCAAAACTATATTTAAATCCATTAAATATATATTTTTTAGATATATTGTTTTTTTCTATCTTAGTTTCATTAAAATTATATTTGTAGAAGCTATTAAAGTATTTAAATTTATTGTCTTTAATTAAAAAATCTATTATCTTATTATAATTATTAAAGTTTATATTTAAATAGATCTTACCTTCAACAATCTCCTTGTCTATACCATTAAACTGATATAAATTATAATAAAAATCAAAATGTCTATCTTGTGGATTAAAATAATTTTTTTCATCTTCATCAATAAAATAAATAAAGTCATCTACCATAGAATTATAACATCTATACCATGAAAATAATAAATCTCTACTATTTGATAGTACAACAATTTTATTTACATCATCATGCTGACCTTTATAAAATTCTACTAATTCAGGTAGTGAATTTATATAAAAAAATTCATCATCTTTTATATTATCTAAAAGATACATAGCATAATTTTGTTCAGCAAATCTATCTATAATTTTGTTGAATTCGTCAACCTTAGATAGATTATTTAAAAATACTAATAGTATATTTGTCAAATAATTCACTCCTATCTTATAAAACAAGGATACAGTAATTTTTATTTTATAAGTTTCATTAAATTTTCAGCTAGAAAAAAATCAATGTCATCATCTATATCTATAGATCTTTGTTTGTCCATTATATATGCATAACTTTTATGTCTATATAAATCTTTATATTGAAGAAAATAATCCACCTTAGATAAATATATAGCACCATTTAATCTATAATATTTAGGCAATTCTTGTCTTCTACTTTTTATGTCTTTAGGCAAGAAGCTATCCATAGATAAAGAACTGTCTAGTATATTAGCATATAATGGAGAATGCTCTGATTCACATACACTTATAATCGAATTTGCTTTTTTTTCAAATAATAAATTTACAGCTCCAATGATATCTTCAGTTTTTCTTAATGGTGATGTTGGTTGTAATATCATAAAATAATCATATTCCATATCAAGTTCTCTAAGTTTTTTTATTGTGTACTCTATCACATCATTTGTTGTTGCCGTATCTGTAGATAAATGTTCTGGTCTTAATAAAGGAACAGATGCACCATATTCTATTGATATATCAGCATACAATTGTGAATCAGTTGAAACTATAATATCATCAAAAATTCCACTATTTTTAGCAGCTTCAATTGTATAAAAAATCATTGGTTTCCCACATAACCTTTTAATATTTTTATCTTTTAATCCTTTTGAACCTCTTCTAGCAGGTATAATTGCTAAAAATCTTTTATTATTATACATAAATATTGCCTACCTCTTAAAGTCATAAAATATTTTTTTTAAGTCAATTCCATGATTCAAACTCTTCTTTATTTGACAAAGTATCTTATCAGATACATTTCCATGTCCATACGGATTAATATTATCTTTAATCTTTTCTTTAAACCCTAAAGACAATGCTTTTAATAATGAATCATATATTTCTTTCTTAGTTGAATTACAGTTAATTATAGTTCTTCCCTGGATTCTTCCTTTTTGCCTATCTCCAATATTAACTGTAGGTATACTAAACGAAGGTGCTTCAATAATTCCACTTGATGAGTTTCCTACAACTACATCAATATATTTCATTGCACTTAAATATCTTAATTGTCCTAAAGAGTCAAATGCAACTGCCTTATTTTTATTTTTCTCAACATAATCATATATCATTTTATTTATAATTCTTCCGTTAGTATCTGAATTAGATTTTGTAAATATAATTTTCAAATCTGGTACTTCATCTAAAACATCTAAAAGATTCTTAAATTGATTTTCTGACGTATTATTTTCTAATGTTACAGGATGAAATGTAACTAACGCTGTCATTTTACCTAATTTAAAATTTATACTTTTCTCAAATTCCTCTTTTGATAATAGATTAATACTCTTTATGCTTTCAATTCCAATAGCTCCTACATTAAAAACTCTAGAAGGATTTTCCCCTAATTGAATAACTCTTTGCCTATATTCTTCTGTACTAGTAAAATGTAAATAACTCATTTTAGTTATACAATGTCTAAAAGCCTCATCAAATGCTCCTTCTGTAGTTTCTCCACCATGTAAATGAGCTACTGGAATTCTTGCTATAGTTGAAGCACTAACTGCTGCGAATATTTCATATCTATCTCCTAAGACAATAATTATATCTGGCTTTAATCTTTCATATGTTTCTGAAAAACTTATAATAGCTAAACCCATTGATTTAGATATTCCTACTGAAGTATCAGAACTCAATAATATTTCTACTTTCTCATCTATATTAAATTCATCACTTTCTATTTCTTTGTAAGTTAATCCAAATTCGGGAGATAAATGCATACCAGTTACAATTAATTGCAATTGTAATTCTTTATCTTGACTTATTTTTTTTATTAATGGTTTAAGAAGCCCATATTCAGCTCTTGTTCCTGTTATAACACATATTTTTTTCATATATGTATCAACTCATCTTCTCTAAAATCTCTATTTGCAATTTTACCCATAACTTCATCCCATCTCATAGGAGATATACCATCTCCTGGTCTTTTAATAGCCAAGTTAGTTTCAGTAAATACTTCTCCTTTTTTAATATCCCTACCTGCTACTATACTTTTTCTAGCTATATTTATATTTTTCTTTTCAGATTCAGTTAATTTTTTTATTCCATCACCTAAAGCTAATTCTATATTCCTTATACACCTTACCATTTTCTTAAGTTCTTCTGGTTCTAAACTAGCTCTATGGTCTGGTCCTTCCATAGTTTTATCTAAAGTAAAATGCTTCTCTATAACTGTAGCTCCCAATGCAACTGCAGCTATAGGGATTTCTATGCCTAATGTATGGTCTGAATACCCAATTTCTATTTTAAATGCATCTTTTATTATATTCATAGCTAATAAGTTAACATCATTCATAGGTGTAGGGTACTCTGTATTACAATGCAGCACAGTAATATCTGTTGTACCGCAATCTTTAAGTATTTTTAAAGCCTTTTCTATATCTCCTAGAGTAGACATTCCGGTAGAAAGTATTACTTTTTTCTTTAATGAACCTATCTTTCTTAGATATGGTAGGTTTGTTATTTCACCTGAAGGTATTTTAAATATTTCAAGTCCAAGTCTATTAAGTAAATCTATACTCTGTAAATCAAAAGGTGATGATAGAAACATTATATTTTTATGTTTACAATAATTAATCAATTCTTCATGTTTTTCATAATCTAGTTCTAACTTTTTTATCATTTCAAATTGGTTTTCTTGTTTGCCAGTTGTTACTTCTTGATATTCAGCTTTTCTTGCATTCTTAGTTACTAATTTTTCGGCTTTAAAACTTTGAAATTTTACCGCATCAGCTCCTGCTTCACTAGCTTTATCAATTAGTTTTTTAGCTAATTCTATACTTCCATTGTGATTAACGCCAGCTTCTGCTATGATAAAAACTCTGCTCATTTAAATCGATCTCCTATTCGTATTTTTCCATTAAACTCAAAATCAACTATTTCTAAAATTGAATCTTTAGTTTTTACGATAAGTCCATCATTAGATTTTCCTACTATTTGCCCTACAATTCCTTTATATATTGGAGCATTTTTTATTAGTCTCGCTTTATTTATTTTTATTATTTCTCCATTTATAGTACTACGAGCCATTGGTCCTGGCTTACATATAGCACGAATAAAATTAAAAACTTCTCTACTAGTTTCGTTCCAATTAATTATTTCGTCTCCTTCTTGTCTAATACCACAATACATACCAATTGGATGTATATTATCTTGTTTTATTAATGTAAAAGTGTTATTTTGAATTAATTTTATAGCATCATATAAAATTTTTCCACATTCAATATAAGCTCGATCTAATAAAGTACTATAATCATCTTCATCAGTTATATTATAAATTCTTTGTAATATAATATCACCAGTATCTATATTTTCATCAACATAATGAACAGTAATGCCAAATTCATTTTCATCATTAATTAATACCCAATTTAATACATTTCTTCCTCTATAAAATGGTAATTTCCCTGCATGACAATTAATTATCTTAAGTCTAGGTATATTTATAATTTCAGATTTGAAAATTTGATTAAATGACATAGAAACAAACAAATCACAATTGTATTGTTTTACTAAGTCTAAAAAATCTTTTGAGTTAACGCTAGGATGCTTTAAATAATCTATGTTATGTATTTCAGCAAGGTTTTTTAACTCATTGTCAGTTGAATCATATCTCACACATACAAATTCAATACTTAAACTTTTATCTTGAATTAAATGTCTAAAAGCTTCATGTGCCCATTTCCCATCAGCAAAATATCCTATTCTAAACATTTTATTTATTTTTAAATACTGCCTCATTTTATTCCTAACCTTTCAAACATATTTTCCATTTCCTTAAACTGTCCCATGTCTAACCATTCTTTATCACTAACTGGATAAACTCCTATTTTTTCGCCTCTATCTATATACTTATTTATAAGGTCTGTTATATGATAAAATGTATCTTCGGGAATATCTTTTAATACCTCTGGTTCAAGTATATACATTCCAGTATTAACCAAATAATCATATTCTGGTTTTTCAATCATACTTTCGACTTCACTACTTTCACTTATCTCTATTATTCCATATGGAATAGTATAGTGTTTAAGAGATGTTACAAGAGTAATCTTATTATTATTTTTTCTATGACATTTAATCATATCCGAGTAATTTGCATCAATTAAAATATCACAATTACTTACAAAAAAAGTATCTTTTAATTCTACTTTTAATAACGAAAGACTTCCAGCCGTACCAAGTAGCTTTTCCTCTTCAACATATTCTATTTCATAAGCTTTATCTAATTCATTAAAATAGGCCTTAATCATATTTTTTTTATAATTAACAGTCATATAGAATTTATCACAACCGTATTCATTAAATCTATTTATTATTCTCTCAACTATTGGAGTATCTCCGATCGGAATAAGTGGTTTAGGTAATATCTTGGTATAAGGCTCTAATCGTGTTCCTTTACCTCCTGCCATAATTACCACAGGAGTTTCTAATTTATTGAAATGATTTAGTTTATTTCCAAAGTTATCGTTCCAAAATACTATATCTACCACTTCTTTTTTAGCATTAACTACAGGCATTGCTTCCACCATTTTCTCCATCAATATTTCTTTTGCATTATCTATATCTTTTTCATAAATATATTTAGGAGATGTATTCATTATATAAATAACAGCTTCCTGCAAACTTCCATTTTTCAATATCCATCGTCTAATATCACCATCTGTTACGATCCCTTTTAATTTATTATCCTCAGTCACTAACAATATTTTTTTTGCAGTTTCATCTAATTTTTTTATTGCTTCTTTTATGGTAATATTCTCATTTATAAATAAATCACTTATATTCATAAACTTTCCTCTTTTCATTGATCCATCAAATCTTTAAAGCATCAATTACTGTTTGTGCATCTTCAAAACTTAAGTTTGTACTACAAGGTATATTTAAAATTTTATTTATATAATTATTTGCTTTTTCTATTTTATAAGTCTGATTATTAACATATGGTTTTTGATTGTGTACTAGCCCCCATATAGGTCTTGTCTGTATTTTTTTATTAATTAATTTCATTAAAAGACCATCTCTATCTAATCCATATTTATCCTTATCAATAATTAGTGAATAAAACCAATAATTAGGCCTAGTATTTTTATTAAAATTTAATAATGAAAGTCCTTTAATATTTACTATTTGTTCATCATAAAACTTATAATTCTCAGATTTTATTTTAATAAAGTCTTCTAATTGTTCTAATTGGGCTACTCCCAATGCTGCTTGTAAATTTGTCATTCTATAGTTATAACCAATCTCTTCATGTAAATAATATAATTCATCATCCTTAGCTTGAGTAGATAAATATTTAGCTTTTTCAACTAGTTTTTTATCTTTAGCTACTAGCATTCCGCCTCCACCAGTAGTAATTATCTTATTTCCATTAAATGAATATACTCCAAAGTCTCCAATAGTCCCTGCAAATTTTCCTTCATATTTTCCAGAAGTACAGTAACTTCCCAAAGCTTCAGTTGCATCTTCAACTATTTTTAGATTATATCTTGATGCAATCTCCACTAGCTTTTCCATATTTGCCATATTACCGAATACATGAACAATAACTATTGCCGTGATTGTTCTTTGAGTTTTTTTGTTTATCAATCTATTTTTAAATAGATAACATTCATTGCTGCAAAATTCTTCTAATTTTTCTAAATCCATATTTAGTGTATTATCGCAATCTATAAATATTGGCTCTGCACCAAGATATTTAACAGGATTAACAGCAGCTATAAATGTAAGAGTTGGTACAATGACCTCATTATTATATTCTACTCCAGAAAGCTTTAAAGCCAAATGAAGGCCAGCTGTTCCACTTTGACAAGCCACTACAGTATCAACGTTTAAATATTTAGCCATATTTTTTTCGAATTCATTTATATACTCACCACCAGTAGACACCCATTCCGTTTCTACTGCTTTAGTTATATAATCTAATTCTTTACCTTTCAAATTCGGAACTGATAATGGGATCATTTTTGTCATAGTCAATTCTCCTATATATTATAGATATCAGTCTTGTATCTATCTAGATTATTTTTTAGCCATTCTATAGTTTCTGCTAAACCAGTTTTGAGATTATATTTAGGCTCCCAACTTGTAAACTGTTTTATTTTCTCATTAGATCCTAAAAGTCTATTTACCTCACTATTTTCAGGCCTTAATCTTTGTTCATCACATATAATTTGGGCATTAGGATTGATCTGATTAATCATCTCTTCAGCTAATTGTCCTATTGAAATTTCTTGTTGAGTTGCTATATTAATTTCTTCACCTATTGCTTTATCTGATTTAGCAATTTCTATAAAGCCATTAACCGTATCTTTCACATAATTAAAATCTCTCGTAGGAGTTAGTGAACCCAACCTTATTTCTTCTTTGCCCGCTAATAACTGCGTAATTATAGTAGGTATTACAGCTCTAGCTGACTGTCTCGGTCCATATGTATTAAATGGTCTGACTATAGTAATAGGCATATCAAAGCTTCTGTAAAATGACTCTGCAATTCTATCTGCTCCTATTTTAGTTGCTGAATAAGGAGATTGTCCTTGAAAAGGGTGCTTTTCGTCTATAGGAACATATTGAGCAGTTCCATATACTTCAGACGTAGAAGTAACTAAAATTCTTGATGTATGTAAATCTTTAGCTGCTTGAAGAACATTCAGTGTTCCCTTAATATTTGTGTCCACATAAGAATCGGGAGAATGATAACTAAATGGAATGGCAATAAGTGCTGCAAGATGGTAAGCTTCATCTATTTCTTTCATAGCTTCTCTCACTCCATTAGGATCTCTAATATCTCCTGTAAAAACTTCTACTTCTTTCAATATATTCTTTGGCAATGTATCTAGCCATCCCCAAGTATTAAATGAATTATAATATACAAAAGCCCTAACTTTATTACCTTTTTCTATTAAGCTCTCAACTAAGTGACTTCCTATAAAACCATCTGCTCCTGTTACTAAAATTTTAGACATATTTTTCACCCTCTTCATTACTCTGATTTATATATTCTATGTCTTTCTTCATCTCTTCATATATTGGTTTTATCGCCTCTATACATTGCTCACATATATCCATAAATCTTCTAAAGCTTTCAACTATCTTTTTCCCTTTATTATAGTGATTATTTATTTCATTTAATCTATCTATACTGTCTACTAGCGTTTTATATTGAACTCTATTCATAGGCAGTATAAAAGTTTTGTAGAAATCATTGTTTTCTATTTTTCTTAACTCTTTGTCAAGTTTAATATAAAGATTCTCTGTCTGAGAAAAATTTCTATTATTAATAGATCTATCTATTTTATTTAATATATTTTTATAATTTTTATTAGTTTTTAGTGCTTTATCATATTCTATATCCATTTTTCTTAATTTAAAATCTAAATATTTTTCATCATAACTTGTCTTATCTCCATTTAACCAATTATCTTCTACTATTTTCTCTGTTAAATCATTTTTCATCACTGTCTCTAATTCAATAAATTCTGCCCCTTCTATATGAGCTCCACCTTTAGTTGTATTAATAACTCTTGTATTTAAAAGCTTACCTATATAAAATTCCATATGTTGTCTCATTCTATTAAAGCCATCATCAGCTAAAATTTCATTGCCATATACGTCTTTTACCCATATACCTTTTTCTATTTCTTCTTCAGTTAATTGTTTGCTATAATGTACTCCTTCTGAATGTTTTTCTTTCCCTATATATCCTAAATTTTGACCTACAAGTATGATAGGATTAAATCCTAAATCACTTAACAGTTGAAAAGTTACGACTGCTATTGAAGGAGCATCTTGTACTATGTTTATAGACTGATTTTCTTTGGTTTTTAAATAATAATTAGCTATAGTATCCTGAGAAGTTATCATATGATATTTATTACCTAAATAGTTTTCCAGTGTTTCATAGCCAACTGAAGTCCCAAATATCATAGGTATATCTCTTATTTTCATTTCATTAACTTTTTCAAAAACTATTTGATTTCTTTCTGTTGGATCATATGTAGTTGCTGCATCTGGATATATATTATTATACATAAGTGTATTTATAGCTGATCCTACACTAAATATATAAGCTAATCCATTTTCTTTAATATACCTAATATTTTCTATTTCCTCATTTAAAGATGGTCCTGCCGCCACTAAAATAGCTGGTTTGTTTTTAAACTCTCCCTTTTTTTCTATAAGTATATTAGGAGTAGATAGCACGTATTTAAAGTTTTTCATGCTATTTATTATCCATCTTTCTTGAAATGCATAATCTGTATGTATGATAGCCCTTTTATCTTTAACTATTGTTTTAAACAAATCTAAAAAATTCTCATATTCTTTAGGGAACATCTGTTTATGTACTGGAAATTCAACTAAAATAATATCTTTTCTATTTTTATCAATAATATTATTTAAGAATATTACTGTATCTTGAATATCTGTACCTAATACTATATCCTTTAAATTTTTACCTTTCAATCCTTCTAAAGACTTATTATTCAAATATTGATATAATAATTCTGGCACTGGTTCGTATATATAGTAATTTATATTAGGATATTTCTCCAAAAATATATCTATATGATAGCCTAAGCCTGTCCCATAAAAAATTATTGTTGCGTCGTCTTTTATATCTTTATATTCTTGTATTATTGCTTCTGCTTCTCTTACAGGATCATATTTACTGTGAATATAAGTCTTTCTTCCTTCTTTTTCGCAAAAAAGAGTATTCTGTCCTTTTCGTGTTTCTTCAAGTTTTATTAAATCCTTATTTATACTATCTTCTAAAGACTTTATCCTCTTCCATGTGTTTAGATATACCCTCTTTAGTATATTTATATTATCTATCATTAGCATTTAGGTTTGCCTCCCTATATACTAACTTTTCTAATTTTTCTTTCATACTATTAAATAATGGTATAATTTCATATGAAAGTATATCAGCCACAGAAACTAAATCATTATTCTGCATTATATCTTCAAATTCTACTATTAAATCCTTAAGTGAATATACATTCTGTGCATAAATATTCCATTCTTCATAATTATTAATTATATTTTTTAGATCAGTATTAGAATCTATGCCTACAAAAGAACTTATAATCCAATTAAACCCTTCAAACAAATCAGATAATTTATTCCATGTACTTTGAGTTGGAGTTTTATAAAATTCATTAGATAATATTTCTATTTCAGGAACAGCTCTTTCAATATAGTCTAATGTGGATAACATTATTTCCTCAGATAATTCCTTTACTGTTTTAGTTATTACTTTTACTTCTTGTATTACTTTTATATTATCTAGAAAATAATCATAGAAATCTGAATATATATCTTGTCCATCTATATATAAATGGCTAAATATTAAATTTGAATTAGATACTTTCTTATTAATTTGTTTAAATACATCATCAATTATATTTTGATTGTTTTCATATTCTAAGGTTTGATTCAATATATGTATTTTCATTAAAATTACCTCCAAAAAGTTATATATATATATATATCGACAAGAATAGCAATTTTTTTATCTTTTTCACTAAAAATAATAAAATATCTTTAAATATTTAAGGATTTTATTAAACTTAGTTTTTCATTAATATCTTTATTTAAATGTTTTTATATAGTTTCTTTTAGAGTTACTAATTTTGTTTCCTATACTTTAGCATTATTTTAGGATATTTTTTGAAAGTATATTTATATTATTTTTATAATACATACAAAAATCTCTAATATCGCAAAAAGACTGGGCTAAACCCAGTCTTTTTGTTAATTTGATTTTGTTTAATTATCTTAATAATTGAAGTACTGTTTGAGGAGCTTGGTTTGCTTGTGCAAGCATAGCTGTAGAAGCTTGTTGTAAAATATTTTGTCTTGTTTGCTCCATCATTTCTTTAGCCATATCTACGTCTCTAACTCTAGATTCTGCAGCTTGTAGATTTTCAGCAGCATTGTCTAAGTTTTTAATAGTATGCTCTAATCTGTTTTGAATAGCTCCTAACTCTGATCTTCTTGTTGATAAAGTTTTTATAGCATCATTTACAGTTTCAATTGCACTATTTGCACCTGACTGAGTTGCAATGCTAAGTCCAGATACACTTAATCCTGAAGCTGAAGTATCCATTTTAGCAATTGTAACTTCCATGTTTTGGCCTTCATTAGCACCTATGTGAAAAATCTTTCCAGAAAAACTTCCATCTAATAATTTCATTCCGTTAAATTCTGTTCTTTCTGATACAGAGTTAATTTCTGTTAGCAGCTGATCTACTTCTGCTTGAAGAGCTGCTCTATCAACATCAACATCATTTGTATCATTAGCTGATTGTACTGCAAGTTCTCTCATTCTTTGAAGCATTGCATGAACTTCATCCATTGCACCTTCTGCAGTTTGAATTAAAGAAATACCGTCTTGAGCATTTCTTGATGCTTGAGTAAGACCTCTAATTTGTCCTCTCATTTTTTCAGAGATAGATAGACCAGCTGCGTCATCTCCTGCTCTATTGATTCTGTATCCTGAAGATAATTTCTCCATTGATTTTGCTCCAGCGTTGTTAGCGATTCCTAATTGTCTGTGAGTGTTCATTGCCATTAAGTTGTTATTAATTCTCATTGTTTATTCCTCCTTGAATTTTATATTTGCCCTCGGCATCCTTGCCTATAGGTCAATTTTTAAAACTTTCTAACCTACTGCCGGCGTTGTAGATTAGGAAGTTTATTTGCTTACATAATATATATCGGTACAAGCTAATATAACTTTATAGTAAAAAGTAAAATTTTTTATGTTTTTTTGTCTAATCTTCTAATTTTATTTCTATATTAGCCATTATTCATCTATAATTATTTTAATCTATCTTAAAAAATCCAAGAGTGATGGCTGAATTATTCTTGCACCAACCTGCAAGGATGCTCTATAAACATTTTCTTCGTTCATTAGTTGTATGGCAGTTTCTGCTTGGTCTATATCTTCTATTTTGGACTTTAGTGCTCTAAGGTTGATTACATCATCTTCTATTCTGTTTACTATTAGTTCTAATCTATTTACTCTTGCACCTATATCCCCTCTTATTGTAAGGGCTTTGTCTATGTATTTGTCGATTTCACCTAGTTTATCCGTCAACTCTTTCGTTGAGTTACCATCTTCTAGAAGATCTTCTATGTCTTCTACAAGAGTAATAATACCTGCTTTATTTCCTCCTCCAGGTGCCGTTGGGTCTATTTCAAACAGGGAAGTTCCTAAAGTATTTATGTTTATAGTTTCACCCACACCTATTTGAAATTTAATTGTATGCAGATCTGTTACACCAGGTCTTGCAGCATCTAAACCCATCGTATAATTACCGTTTTCATCAAAAAGCTTAGTATCCGTATTTTTCCCAGAAAAAATATAGTTTCCAGAATAAGCTGTATTTCCTTGGCTAATAATTTGTTGTTTTAGTTCTGCAACTTCACTTTTTATCTTTTTTGTTTCTTCATCTGTTAAAACTCCATTTGCAGCTTGCTCTGTTAGATCACGCAGTCTTTTAAGCACTTCTGTATATCCTATTACAGTATCTTCCGTATTTTCTACCCAAGATAGTGCATCTTGTACATTCTTCTTAAACTGATGTAGCTCACTTATATCTGCTGTAAGCTTTAGACTTCTTGTAATCCCTACCGGATCATCAGAAGGCTTATGTATCCTTTTTCCTGTATTGTACTGCAATTCTGTTTTGGCAAGCCTTCTTATGTTTGTCTGTAGATTTCGAGTCATATTTGAAATCATCATATTATTAGTTACACGCATAATTTAACCCTCCTATCTGCCTACTATGCCTATTTTATTTATAACTACATCTAGCATTTCATCTATTGTTGTTATCATTCTAGCTGAAGCATTGTAAGCATGTTGAAATTTAACCATATTTGAAAGCTCTTCATCCTGCCAAACTCCTGATATTGATTGTCTTCTATTTTCGATTTCACTTAGCAAGGTCAATTGGTTAAGTGCGCTTCTTTCTGCTTCTTCTGATTCTACTCCAAGGGTTCCTATTAGAGATTTTATAAAATCTTCTGGTTTTCCTTCTTGAAACATACTTTGTTTATGCCTAAGTTCACTAATTTCTAACATAATGGTTCCATCCTTTGGAAGAAGATCTGGATGTTCAGATGCAGCAATCTTGTTTACGTCTTCTAAGTCTACGGTTAGCTTAATATTAGACGCGTTAATCTTTGTAAATATATCATCGTTAATTGTTTTACCACCAGTAGTTACTCCATCTACTGTAAAAAATCCTAATCCAGTACTTTTATCCAGTCCAAATCCATTAAGATGTATCTTATTAATCTCATTAGCAAACACATTTACAAAACGATTCAATTCTTTTATATAGTAAGGCACCCCTTTTTCATTTCCACCTTCACCATCACGCATAACTAACAGGGCTTTTAATTCTCCAGTAATATTGTCAGTATCAAATGCTGTACCGTCTGCCCATTTAATTTCATAATTATCTATTTGTTTATCAAAGCTATTAAAAAATTTACTTGCTATCTTTTCTGTTTTAAGCCCTGTAAACTCCTTATGGTACACCAATGGCTTTCCTGCCACCTTTATTACCATCTGCTTATGCTTTGGATTATCTGGATTAACTACCTCTAGTACCTCTACATCTACTATTTTAGATAAATCATCTATTAATAGGTTTCTTTTATCTCTTAAATCATTGGCATTGCTGCCGTCTGCTTCAGATCTAAGTATTTGATCGTTAAGTTGAGCTATTTGCTTACCGTATGTATTAATAGAAGAAACCATAGAATTAACATCAAAGTTAAGATCTACTGCCATCTTCTCTAGCTGATTATACATATGATTAATTGAGTTAGTAAAGGTAGTTGCCCTTTGTCTAACTAGTGTTCTAGTAGTTATATTATCTGGATTTTTACCAAGTTCTTGAAATGACTCGAAGAGCTGGTCTATTACCTTACTTATACCTGTATCAGAAGGTTCGTTCATTATAGATTCAATAAAAGATAGCCCATCTGCCTTTGCATCCCAAAATCCTAGTGCACTAGCTTCGTCTCTATATTTATAATCAAGAAATTCGTTTCTTAACTGATGTATTGCAGTAGTATCTACCCCTGTACCTAACATACCTTGTCCACCATATAGCTTCATTGGGGTACTTGCGGTTTGTTCTAGTCTTTGTCTGGTATAGCCCCTTGTATTAATGTTTGCAAGATTATGCCCTGTTATATCTATAGCTCTTTGAGCTGCAAAAAGTCCTGATCTTGCAGAGTTAAAACCTGAAAATGTTGATCTCATATTGTACCTCCCCTATACTCGCATATCAAAAAAATTGATAGGCTTCACTTCTTTATTTTCTGAAGCATTACTACTATATCGATTACCATCCTCTGGTGAGTGGGTAAGCACTTCTAAATTAAAATTAATATACTGTAAGCTCTGGTTAATAAGTTTTTCATTACCTTCATTAACCACCTTTAAATCGGCAATAGTTTCTAATAGATTGTTTCTGAGCTGATCAATTTTATTTCCAGCATCTTCTTCAACAAAAAGAATTAACTCAGAAACAGTAGTTATAGCTTCTACGTTTAACTCTTCAGCAATATTAGTTAAAATGGATCGTCTAATTTTTTCAAAGGTACCCATATTCATAATGTACTGCTGTTCTTTTTTTGTAATATCTTCTAATACTTTAATATCTCCTGCAACTATAACCTTAGTCTTTTCTTCTGCTAATTTTAGAACTTGAGTATATAGATCAGTTTCTTTTATTAAGGTATCCTTTAATTGATCAATAGACTTCATATTTTTATCACCCCTAACACAGAGTTTTTTCTTTAGATTTTTATATTCTTATATCTTTCTATCAACAATAACACTTTCTATAATTTTATCTGCTATTTCTTCGCCTGTTACGTTATAGTTTCCTTGTTTAATATTATCCTTTACTTCGCTAACTAGCTCTTCTCTAACCTCTGGTAAGTTTTTAAAAGCTTTCATAGCAATTTGATATTCCTTTGCTCTGTCTGAAAGTTGCAATTCATCCTTTGGTCTTTCTACACCCTTTGTATTCCCAAGTTTTTCTGTAGTCTTGTTATTATATATCTGCATAGCCTTATTTACATTAGGGTTATTAAAAATCTTCATAAAAAACACCTCAACTTTTCCGATTTAATTCTCATTAATATTATCGGTAATGTTGAGATGTTTCTTTAGTTTATTTAATTTATTTAAATTTTTTCCTGATTTCTGCTGTATACATTTTCGTATCCTGTTTACCTAGGTCCCTTATCTTTGGTTGTTCTGCTTTAGGTTTTAATACAGCAGTAAACTCTTTCTTCATACTAATTATACATGGGTCGCAAAATCTACCTGAACGTATTGGTGCTCCACACCGTTCACAATCTAATAAGAGATTATCTTCTTCTCTAATTTCAATTCTACTTTCTCTCAAATACCTCAGAATTTTCTTTTCATCTACGCCCGTTTCTTCTGATACTTCAACTATAGTTGCGCCTGGATTGTCATATAAATACTCTTTTACTTTTTTGAAATCATCTTCATCACTATTGGCACATCGTGAACATACCTCACTTGCTATATATGCAAATACTCTACCACATTTTTTACAATTTCTTAAGTCCATAAAACCCCTCCTCCACCTTTATTAAAACTTATAATTTAAAGATTGTAGAATCTTAATTACACAAATTTTTTAATCTCTAGCAAAAGTAAGTACCGTTACAGATTTTGCTCCATGTGTGGTTAATAATCTACTACAAACATTCACTGTGGCCCCTGTAGTAAAAATATCATCCACTAGCAATATGTTTTTATTCATTATTACCCCTTCATCTAGTACTTTAAAAGCATCATTTACATTTTCCTGTCGCTCTTTTTTAGATAAGTTATGCATTACTTTAGTATTTTTAACTCTAATAAGTACATCTATATTTATTGGAATATTCGTTTCTTTAGCGATATATTTACATAAAAGGGTGGCCTGGTTAAAACCTCTCTCCCTTTCCTTGCCTTTATATAATGGTACTGGCAAAATTAAATCTATCGCTGTACCTTCCTGATTTAACTTATGTGCCATCATAGATCCCATAAGTCTTGCCAAGTATGTTTGGCTAGAATATTTAAATCTGTATATTAGCTTTTTTATATCTTCCTCGTATTTAACTACTGATATGGCTCTATGGAAATAATGATGACTGCCCTTACATTCTTCACAATTTGGACCATCTTCTATCATTCTTAGGGGTATTCCACATTTAATGCAGTAGTGATCTGGAATAAAAGGTATGGCATTATAGCAATTCAAACATAAACTATATTTTGCTTCCTTTTCAATAGAGTTATTGCACATATAGCAAATCGCTTTAGATGGATATATTAGCTCTAACAATGCATCTACATATTCTTCTACCACCTGTAGAATTTTCATATTAAATTCCACTCCATTTAAGAATTTTGGAAGTCAAAGAACTTTTTTAGTCTAATTCCCAATCCTGAATATCTTTCAACAATTTTATTATTATCTACCATACGTCTTAAATAATTCTCTGTGCCTACTAAAACTACAAGTGACTTGGCTCTAGTTATTGCAGTGTATAAAAGGTTACGTGTAAGTAGCATAGGCGGTCCCCATGTAACAGGCATAACTACAACTGGAAACTCACTTCCTTGGCTTTTGTGTATAGTAATTGAGTAGGCAAGTTCTAGCTCATCTAGCTGTGTAAAACTATATACTACACTTCTATTATCATCAAAGAAAACCGTTAGTTCTTGCTCCTCTGTATTTATATACTGTACGTAGCCAATATCTCCATTGAATATTCCTTCACCCTGTTTCTCCTCTGCGTCTAGATCAAGACTTGTCCACTTTAGAGTATAGTTATTTTTAATTTGCATAACCTTATCCCCTACACGGAAAACTTTTTCTCTTAATTCTTTCTCTCTCTTATATTTATCGGGTGGATTCAAATAATTTTGTAGTTCCTTATTTAAATTTAATGTACCTACATCACCTTTTTTCATAGGGGTAAGCACCTGAATATCTCTTATAGGGTCAAACTTGTAATGTTTTGGGAGTCTTTCCTTAACAAGACCTATTATAGTATTTAAAATATCATCATTCTTACTTCGATTCATAAAGTAAAAATCCTTGTCCTTATGATTTAATATAGGATAATCTCCTTGATTAATTTTATGGGCATTTACAACGATCATGCTTTCTCCAGCCTGTCTAAAAATCTCATTTAAACGGACTACCTTTATTACTTGACTATCTATGATATCTCTTAGTACATTACCAGCCCCAACAGAAGGCAGCTGATCAACATCTCCAACAAAAATTAATCTTGTTCCACGTGAAATAGCCTTTAAAAGGCTATTCATTAGCATAATATCTACCATGGACACTTCATCTATAATTATTACATCTCCAACCAATGGATTATCTTCGTTTCTTTGGAATAGCATGGCTTCACCCTCATCGCTATAACCCATTTCAAGTAGTCTATGTATAGTTTTAGCTTCCTTACCCGTTGCCTCTGTCATACGTTTGGATGCTCTACCAGTAGGAGCAGCAAGTACTATTTTCTTTTTAAGCTTTTCAAAAACCTTAATTAATGTATTGATAGTGGTCGTCTTACCTGTACCGGGTCCACCTGTAATCACTAAAATTCCATTAGTTATAGCCTGCCTTATAGCTTCTTTTTGATTTTCTGCAAGGTATATTCCATCTTCTTTTTCTATATTGCTTATTTCTTCGTCTACATCAATTTCCAGTGTATCCAATGTTATCTGAGAAAGCTCTATAAGCTTATTACATGTATTAGTTTCTGCATAGAAATATGGCATAGAGTATACTATTATTTCTTCATCTTGCCGCTCTAGCTGTATCTTTTGTTTGAGGGCCATCTCCTGTATTCCTTCTACCACTTCATCTTCTTCTACTCCTAATAACTCCCTTGCTCTATCTATTAAAAAGTCACTAGGTGCGTAAGTATGCCCTTCGGTATGGAATGTATTAATTGTATATCTAATTCCAGAATGTATACGATATTTGGAATTAGGAGAAATTCCCATAGCTCGTGCGATAAGGTCTGCTTTTTTAAATCCTATGCCTATAATTTCATCTGCTAGACGATAGGGGTTCTCCTGTATATAGGCTATGGTCATCTCTTTATATTTTTTATATATTCTAATTGCGAAACTTGGACTAATTCCGTACTGGGAAAGGAAAAGTATAATTTCTCTTAGCTCTCTTTGTTCTTCAAATGCTTCGGCTATTGTTTGCGCCTTAGCTTCTCCAATTCCAGAGACCTCCGTTAGTCTTTGTGGAGCATATTGTATAACCTCCAAGGCATCGGTTCCAAAATGGTCTATTATACGTTCTGCCATTTTTTTGCCTATACCTTTTATAACTCCAGAGGATAGATAGTTTAATATCCCTTCCTTTGTTGAAGGCTGCACATGACGATATTCTTTAACATCCATTTGTCTGCCGTAGGTCGGATGAACTATCCATTTACCTTTTACTGCAATTACCTCACCTTCTTTTAGAGCAGGTAAGCAGCCGACTATTGTTACTTCTTCCTCTTCGCAGTCTAATATACCTACTAAGTACCCATTAGCCTCGTTTTGAAATATAATCTCTACTAATCTACCTTCTAATTCGACCACTATACTTTCCTCCCAGCTACTCAAATCTCTCTCCTATATTCGGTGCACTGCTAAGACTCTCGCTTTCATAGGCGGGAGATCAAGCAATACATCCTCGAAATAAGTACGACTATGATTCAGATGGAGTTAAATCTCCATCTGAATCAAGTTTTCTTTATTATATCATATTCCTTTGGGAGTTTTGACTGTTAATAGATCGATTGATTTTGCTAGTTCATTTATACTAATAGTTAAGCTTTCGACTTTCCCTTCTAGCCTAATTAGTAAGTAAATAGAAATAACTATTGGGAATCCTAGGTTCGCAACCTGGCCAAATATATCATTCATTTTTTAACCTCCATATATTCATATTTGAAGCCCTATGGGCGTGTATTTATATTTATTTTACTAACTATTAGATGAGAACAGCCGAGGTTCTCCCCCGGCTATTCCTATATTTATGCAAGGTTCAGATCTTGCTCCTGAGTGATTATTACCTTAGCACCTTCTACCTGTGCAAGATTCATGCCACTTGGAGCAAATATGTTTTTGCTAATAATACCTTCCATTACTGTTTTCACTTCTTCAGATGTTATGTCTTCTCTAGCATTAGCTACAACTATTTTAGCTCCTTTACCGTCTTCCTTTTTAAAGCTTAATTCTAATACTCGCATTTTTTCACCTCCTCTTTCGAAAGGGTAGCCCTTTCCTATATTAGAACTGTTTGAAATCTAAAAACAGATTACCTTTACCTGCAATTATTCAACCAATTCTTTTTCATCCGTTCTAACTACTGTTTTTAATGACTTTGTTTGAAGTCTAGCCATATCTACAGCTACTGCATAAATATCGCTATCATCTGCATCTCCTTTAACATTACTGTAGGTTTTACTTACTAGCTTTTCTTTTCCTTCTCCGTCTACACCATCAATAAAACGAAGTCTAATTCTTGAGCTTTGGTTAATTATATTTACTGGCATCTTTTCACCTCCTTTCTCTTACACCTATTACATGTTTTGAGAAAGGAAATGTTAGCCTACCTTTATAAAATATTTTTTAACTTTTCTAATGCCTTTGCTTTATCCTTTGCAACTGTAACATAATGAACCTTTCTTGCTTCTGCTATATCCTTCAGCATATAGCCTTTTAAATAATAGTCTTCTATAATCCCTCGCTCTTTTGCATCCAGCTTATTAATGGCTCTTATTAAAGCTTTGTACTCTTCTTCTTTTAAATAATCTGACTCTATAGAAACCTTTTCATCTACTAATAAATCTAGTAGAGATGTCCCCTCATCTTCACCAACAAACTGATCTAAAGAAATAGTTATTTTTTCCTTTCTACGTCTATTTTGATAATGATGCTTTAGTCTGATTGTAACAAAGCCTAGGAATGGAACTCCCTTACTAATATCAAAGACATTTAAAGCCTCTAATATTTGCCATGCCCCTTCCTGATAAAGCTCCTCGTCCCATCCAGTTTGTCCACCATATTTTTTACTATATGAAACTACTAATGGTTTAAGTCTATCAATAATCCATTCTTTTGCTATACTGTCTCCTTTTAGAGCAGCTCCTACTTTTTTATCAAATTCAATGTACAAAGTTATCCTTCCTTTTGGAAGGGGCCCCTTCGAATATTACCGGTTAAGATGATTGTACATAAGTAAATAAAAAAAGGACAAAGTGGAATCATCCTCTTTGTCCTTTTTTTATTTGCCTTTTATTTATCTATTCCTTATATTACTATCAGTTTTTTCGAGAATAGATCTAATTTATCTTATAGTCCTGCTTCTTTTCTTAATATATCCGCCTTATCTGTTCTTTCCCATGTAAGGTCTAGATCTGTTCTTCCAAAGTGTCCATAAGCAGCAACTTTTCTATAACCAGGCTTTCTTAGTTCTAAATCTCTAATAATAGCCGCTGGTCTTAAATCAAAGTGCTTTTTAACAAGTTCTGTTAATTTTAACTCGTCTACTTTACCAGTGCCAAATGTTTCAACTAGTATAGATACTGGTTCTGCAACCCCAATAGCATAGGCTAATTCGATTTCACATTTGTCTGCTAAGCCTGCAGCTACTATATTTTTAGCAACATATCTAGCAGCATATGCAGCAGAACGGTCTACCTTTGTTGCGTCTTTTCCAGAAAAAGCTCCTCCACCATGACGAGCATATCCTCCGTATGTATCAACAATTATTTTTCTTCCTGTTAAACCAGCATCTCCTTGTGGTCCTCCGATAACAAAACGACCAGTTGGATTAATGAAATATCTTGTATTTGCATCTAATAATTCTTCTGGAACAATTTTGTTGATAACATGCTCAATCATATCTTTTTCAATAGTTTTACCATCTACATCAGGACTGTGCTGTGTAGAAATAACTATTGTATCGATTCTAACAGGCTTGTCTCCATCATACTCAACAGTTACTTGAGTTTTTCCATCTGGTCTTAAATAGTCTAGTGTACCATTTCTTCTTACATCAGATAATCTTTTAGCTAGTTTGTGTGCTAATGAAATAGGTAGTGGCATAAGCTCTGGTGTTTCGTTGCAAGCAAAGCCAAACATAATACCTTGATCTCCTGCTCCTATAGATTCTAGCTCATCCTTTTGTGCACCTTTTTTATTTTCAAATGCTTCATTAACTCCCATTGCAATATCTGGAGATTGCTCATCTATTGCAGTTAATACTGCGCATGTGTCAGAGTCAAAACCATATTTTGCCCTAGTGTAGCCTATCTCTTCTATTGTCTTTCTAACTATTTTAGGAATATCCACATAGCAATCTGTTGATATTTCACCGGCAACTAGTACAAGTCCTGTAGAAACACTTGTTTCGCAAGCAACTCTAGCTGATGGATCTTTTTCTAAAATAGCATCTAATATAGAATCGGAAATTTGGTCGCATATTTTATCTGGATGTCCTTCAGTTACTGACTCTGAAGTAAATAATCTTTTTATCACTAAAAAAACCTCCTTAGTTCTTCTTCATTTTATTATTTCCCACTTAAGCAATAAAAATTGCATTTTGATACCTTAGATGGTGAAATTAAAAAATAAAAAAACCTCATTCAACAGAAAGAGGCTATATTCTTTGCTCTTTCCTCATCTTTCAGAATTATAATTCTGTAGGATTTAGCACCACACATATAAATATATTATGGTTGCCGGGTTTCATTGGGCCTATCCCTCCACCGCTCTTGATAAGGCATCAAGATTTTTATTTAATTGTAACTAGAAATAATATTAGCATTAGGTGGCCTATATGTCAACATTTTTTTACATATATGAAACTTTTTATTAAAATTCTATCATATATTTCTTTCTAAATATTTACCATAATATAACTAAGTATAAACATAATAGCACCTGCAATAGTATTGCCTAGTGCAATAGCAGGAAAGGCATGCCTAAATCGTATATTAAACAGTATTGCGGCTAAACTACCTGTCCATACACCAGTGCCTGGTAATGGTATAGCCACAAAAATTATTAATCCAATAATACTATATTTTTTTATTTTTTTACTTTTTTTCAGTGTACTTTTAACTAATTTATCTACAAAACTTCTAAAGAACTTTGTTCTTCTTAACCTAATAAAAATAGGCTTTAAGAAAAAAAGTAAAAAAGGAACAGGAATTAGGCTACCTAAAATACCTAAGATAGTAGCATGTATGGGACTGAGTCCCATGGATACACCAATAGGAATAGCCCCTTTAAGCTCCATTAACGGCATTGCAGCGATTAATAATACCATTATTTCTTTAGTAATAATTTCAAGTATTTTCTCCATTTCATCACCCCTACATACTTACATTATATATGAATATTTCAAAAAATATCATTAGATTTATTTTGTAATAATAAATTAATAATTAAACTTTTTAGTCGTGATATAATATTTGTATAGTATAAACTATAAAATACTTTTATTACACTACTTTGACAACTCACGAGGTGATTTTGTGGACAGAATACAAGACAGAATACAAGACAGAATACAAGAACTTGAGCTACTAATAGAACAGTTGCAGACTAAACTCCGAAATTATTTGGATGATGAAAGACCTAAAAATGAAATTTACGAATTAAGTACACAGATTGACGACCTAATAGTTGAATACTCTAATTTAACTAGGTAAGTTGTCTGATGTTATGGAAACAATTATAAAATTTTTGTTTCTTATCATTGGAATATTATAAGAACATCCCCTATATATTATTTAAGGGGGTGTTCTTTTGAATATACAAACAAGTCAATATCACAGAAACACTTCAAATTGCATAGGTCATTATAAGGCTCCTTCAGCAATAGAGGAGCTTTCTAAATATTTGCATAATAATATTAGAGCGCCTCTACTTATTTTTTGTGTCGGCACTGATCGCTGTATAGGTGATGCTCTAGGCCCATTAACAGGTACAATTTTAAAAAAGCTAAATCCATCATTTCCTATATATGGTACAATAGAAGATCCAATTCATGCACTTAACATTTCTAGCAGCTTAAGAGAAATAAAGAAAAGGCATCCTGGATATTTCATAGTAGCTGTGGATGCCTCATTAGGAAATGAAGATGAAATTGGCAATATAATAATAAGAAAAGGTTCTCTTTACCCCGGAAAAGGTGTAGGTAAGAAACTTCCTGCCGTAGGAGACGTTTCTATTGTTGGAATAGTAGAGGATGCCAGCTGTGATGTTGTTTCTACCATTCATAATATTCGTCTTCATTTTATTATGTCAATGGCAGAGGTTATTGCATCTATTATTACAGATGGATTAGTTGATAATAATTTTAACAATCCATTCTGAAATTTCTCCCCGAGTAATAAAGTCCTTAGAACTTAAGTCAGATTTTATATCATCCTCAGAAACTCTATTTAAAATTAATAGAGTTTCTTCCTTAGTTAAAAAATCTTGCGGTCTTATAACACCATTATCTCCTAACATTAAATCTTTATAATACAAAGTCGAAATATAATTTTTAGCCCAAGTAGATACATTTTCCCAGTCTTTTACGTCTACCTTTTCAGATATTAACTCTAAATCCATGGCCTCTACAATTATCTTTGCCGCCTGTTCTCGAGTAATAGGATCATCTGGACAGAAGGTATTATTATCTACACCGCTAATTATATTCTTTTTATAGAGTATTTCTATATATTCTTTTTTTGGATGATTCACAATATCTTGAAAAACAGCTCGTTTAATACCTGAACGACTTACTATAGGTTTATCTAACTGGGCCACAATTAAGTTTTCCTTATTATTTAAGGCAATACTCATATCGTTATAAGGCTCTGGAGTTTGAATATGAAGGCTTGCTGACGGCAACCCCTTTTGTGGTAAAAGAGCAGAGGCAACAGAAGTAACCGGCTGATTATAGCGTGTCCTAATTAGTTGAAAAATTTCTTCCTGATATGCCTTATCCCCACTAACATTAGGATTATTTTTAGATGCCCACCCATTATAAGCCCATAAAGGAAAATACCAATTTTCAAGTATTTGTGGATTCATATTACCACTATTAGGTATTGTTTCTCCCATAGTATTCCAACGACCTAGCAATATATTTGCACCTGCTTCAATATTATATTTAATATCATTTTTTAGTAGATTTTGGTCTAGGTTTTTATGCACTTTATTAATCTGCATAATACCTATATTGCCATAGTTAATAAAAGGATCTCCATTTTTATCAAACTGCCTATAATTACTCTCCTTCCATGCTATAGCCTTTAATATAACGGCGGGTATATTTTTATTTTCTGCCACTTCCTCAATTATTTGTTCAACCTCTTCATGGCTTGGATTTTCTGCACTATAAATAACTGAAAGCTGACAGTTTAATACTAGGACAATACCTATTATTAAACATATTGTCTTTTTAAGCATACATTTCTCCCCCTTTATCCCAATATATTTCTACCATTGTACTAAAAATCCCTTTTAAATTATAAATTTTTTCATAAAAAAGACCTAAAAGTAGTTACTTTTAGGTCCTCTTTACACTTTGGTTAATTTTCAACGTCTGATTTTTTCAATGGCTCTTCAATAAATATGTGCCCCATTAATGTTTCTCTTTTACTTCCATCTACTAAAAACTGTACTCCCTCTACTTCTTCAAGTTCAGTTAAAGAAAATACTATCTGTTGTAGTATTAGGGATTCCTCCATTGATCCTCCATTCAAATTTTCTCCAGATAAGTTTACATAAGCTATATTTTCTGCTGTCTCTACACTTAATACTTTAATTTTTTCTAATACTGTTGTTAGTTTCTCATCTTCAGGTTTCTTTTTTAATTCTTCTAATATAACTTCTTCTATAGGTTTTTCACCTATTTTTACTTCTCTGTCTACTTCTATAGTATGGTCTAGACTCTCATCACCATTCATAATATACTCTTGATTAGCAAAGTATAGCTTTACTGTTGCTGTTTCACCTTCTGGTGCTGGATCCACTACAGTATTACCATTTCCAGTATTATTTCCATCTTCTATTGGTGTCTTAGTATTACATGCAGCTAATGTAAATACCATAATTACTGCCAATAAAAATAATGTTATTTTTTTTATGTTCATATTCGTCATCTCCTAGTTTTTTTATTGTGTTTTCTTTGTTAGTTTCATTATAATATATGGTTTTAAAGACAGTATTAAGAATTGTAAAGAAATTATTAAGAAACTAATAAAAATTTGTTAGGAATTTTAATTTGAAAAACTGTACCATTTCCTAATTGGCTATCTACTGTAATTTTCCATTCATGACCCTTTAAAATATTATCTACTATAGACAGCCCAATACCTGCTCCCCCAGTATCGCGAGAACGGGAAGTATCTGCACGATAAAACTTTTCAAAAATAGATTCTAAGTCCTTTTCACTAATACCTATACCATTGTCTTCAATACTTAGCAAATAATAGCTATCATATTTTTTGCCACTAACATTAATATACTTTTCCGACTTAGAAGAGTCAATATATTTTATAGCGTTATCAATTAAATTAATTAAAACTTCCTTTATTCTTTCTGGATCACATAGTACAGTGGGGTCGTTTTGTACATTAGTGTTAATATATATGTCAGCAGATTGTATTAGAGGCCTAACTACCTTAATACTATCCACAACTAACTCATTTAAGGAAGCTGGAACTTTTTTCAGTCCCTTCTCTTTAATTTTACTCAAATTTAATAGTTTCTCAACTAAATTAGTAAGTCTGTCTACTTCAGAATCTATATCTATTAGATATTCACGGTAGGTTTCTATATTATCTTCACCATATAGCAAAGAATCAATTAATGCCTTAACAGATGCTAGTGGTGTTTTAAGCTCGTGGGACACATCACCTATAAACTGATTTCTTCCCTTATCTATTCTATAAAGTTCTCTACTCATTAAGTTGAAATTTTCCGCTAATCTTCCTATTTCGTCTCTTCCGCTAATATTTACAGTCTCTCCAAGATTCCCTTGCTCAATTTTCCTTGCAGCCTGAGAAAATAAAACTATTGGTTTAGATATTTCATTACTAGCTAGGGCTGCAATTATCATGCCTATAGCCGCTGCTACTATGGAAATACTTATTAATCTAATTCTAAAATCTCTAACATGATCAATTGCATCATCTGTATTTACAGAAACAAGCACAGCTCCTACTGCCTGACGGTTACCTTCTACCAAAGTAGATATGGGGACAGCAACTTGCAAAATATTTGTACCTCCCTTAATATAGTATCCGATCTTTTCTTCTAAATTAAGGGCCCCTCTTATTTCATTATTATTAATAATTTCATTTTCTAAAATATGAAAACTATCTACCAATATCCTTTTGTCCATATTTAATATAATAATTCTTCCACCTAATGTAGGTGAGTATTGCTTTACTATTCTCTTTAAGCTTACTAAATTATTCATATTATCTCGACTAATGCTACTTATAATATTAGCAGTTTTAAGAGAATTGACTTCTATTTCTTGAAATGTTGACTGCCTAATATTTTCAATAGCCATGTAATTTATAATAATTAAAGGAATAAGTATTAGAAAACCATATATAGAAATAATTTTCTGCCTAATAGATGAGAACATTTATATCAGTCCCTTCTAAAGTAATATCCTACTCCCCATTTTGTTTCTATTACAGTTCTTTCTGAATCGGGCTCCTTAAGTTTTTCTCTTAAATTTTTAACATGTACATCGATAGTACGTGTATCTAAACAGGGTTCATTCCAAATTAGCTCAAAGATTTTTTCCCTTGAAAAAACCCTACCCTTTCTCCTAATTAATAACTCTAATATATCAAACTCTTTTGGGGTTAATTCTACTTCAACACCACTTTTATATACTACCCTAGACTCTACATCTACCTTCAAATTTCCAGATTCGTAAATATTATTTTTAATTTCATGACCTTTTTCAATTTTTTCTAGTCTCCTAGTAATTGCTCTAATTCGTGCAATTAATTCTCTAGTATTGAAGGGCTTAGTCATATAATCATCAGCACCTAGTTCTAGCCCCAATATCTTGTCTATATCTCCATCCTTAGCAGTTAGCATAATTATGGGAACATCAGAATATTGTCTTATATTTCTACAAACGGAAATACCATCAAGCCTAGGTAGCATTAAATCTAAAATAACAAAATTGTACTCTCCTTCTTTAAATACTTCTAGCCCTTCCTGCCCATCATATGCAACAGATACCTGAAAACCTTCTTGCTCTAGACTCTTCCTTAGCCCCTTTACTAAAAGCTTTTCATCATCTATAATAAGTACTCTCATAATTACACCTCCTTATACTATAAGCAAAGGAAGGGTTATAAACCCTTCCTTACATACTATTCCTCGTTCTCGTATTCCTCTTCATCTTCTTCGTCAAAGGCTACTAGCTCTAAAAAGGCTTGGGATACTGCATCGAATTCTTCATCAGATTCGATATTGATTAACTCAACACCTTCTTCATTTTCTTTAAATTCATATAATAATACATTCTCTTCTTCAACTGGTAGAAGTGCAATATATTCTTTACCATCTAATTCAAATACTTCTAAAACAGCAGCACTAACTTCTTTACCATCCTCTAAGCTAAGCTGTATCATTTGATACTCTTGGTGATCGTGGTCTTGGCAACCGCATCCTCCATGGTTATGGTCCTGGTCGTGATTTCCTCCACAACACTCATGATTATCATGATTGCCTCCGCAGCATTCATGGTTATCGTGATTACCTCCGCAGCATTCATGCTCGTGATTATGATTTGTCATGTTCAAACTCTCCTTTACAATGATTTTACTTCATCATATATTATATACCATATTTTCTATTTCCTATGCTATATATAACATTTTTTCAATTTCAGCTGGTGGTACTGGGCGACTAAATAAATATCCCTGTACTTTATCGCAGCCTACTTCCTTTAAATAATTAAACTGTTCCTTAGTCTCTACCCCTTCTGCAATAACTTCCATGTTTAGACTCTTGCCTAATACTATAATGGTTTTAGTAATTGTAGCATCTTCTTCTCCTATATCTCGTATAAATGAAGAATCTATCTTTAAAACATTTATCTTAAACTTCTTCAAGTATCCTAGTGATGAAAATCCTGTACCGAAATCATCTAAAGCTATTTTTAATCCTATATCCTTTAATCTATTCAATATATCTATAGTTAATTCAGTATCTTTAATAGCAATACTTTCTGTAATTTCTAAGTGTAGCCATCTAGGGTCAAGTTCAGTATCCTTTAATACTTTTACCACTTTATCTACAAAAGAAGATTCTTGAAACTGTAGAGCTGAAATATTAACAGAAACAGGCAAAGAGGCATAACCTAGGTTTTGCCAAGCTTTATTTTGAGTACAAGCGGCTTTTAGTACCCAATCACCTATGGCAATAATTAATCCCGTTTCCTCTGCTAATGGGATAAATTCAGCGGGAGATATAATGCCCATTTCTGGACTTTCCCAGCGTATTAACGCTTCTAGTCCCACAACCTCACCAGTTAAGCTATTGACTTGTGGCTGATAATATAGTACAAATTCCTCTTTTTCCACAGCTCTATGTAGATTGTTTATAAGATCCAATTTTTTATTCATTTTAAGGTTCATACTGTGATCATATACTTTAAAATTATTTTTTCCACTTTCCTTAGCTCTTTGCACTGCTAAATGAGCACTTTGTAGCAATAGATTAACATTGTATCCGTCCCATGGGTAGGTAGCTATTCCGATACTAACAGTTAGATGGAGTTCTCTTTCTTTAAAAACAAAAGGAATCGCCATAGATTTAATAATTCTTTTAGCCATATGGCAAATATCTTCTATCGATTCATTTTTACTTAGTAATAAAACAAATTCATCCCCTCTAATATGGAATAGTTCACCTTGTCCATCTATTATTTCTCTAAGCCTATTAGCAATTTTTTTTAATACTTCATCGCCTACTGCATGCCCTAAAGTATCATTTACAATTTTAAATCCGTCAACGTCTATAAATAGAATTTTAAAGTTTTTATCGCATGTTTGTTCTAATATTAATTCGAATCTTTTTTCTAAGGCTATTCTATTAGGAAGGTTAGTTAGCATATTTTGCAAGCTGAATTGTTCCATATAATGATTGCATACTATACTTTCCTTAGTATCTTCATCTGAAATATAATTATTGATAATTTTAATGGCAATTGCTCCACAAAGAATACCAGCTATATAAATAATTGTAAGTATAAGGGCTTTATCAAAAACATAATCCGATTTAATAAGCAAGGGAATACTTAAGTAATTAACTATTACACCTAATAATACCAACGCTAAAACAAGCAATGCTCTTTTATGAAGGCGTTCCATGGCTGTCTCTCCATCCCATTAAATTAGAATATCAATATTGTATGTTTACAATATATATTTGTTCGACAATTATGTTCAAAATCCTCTTTAAAATAGAATCTAGTTCCTATCAATTAATGCAAATGTTAAATTTGCAGAACAAGCTAATTGATCTTCTACATAAGCTTTTGCCTCTGCCTTGCCAATACCTCTCCTAAAAGCTGTCATTTCAATTTCTATACGAATTGTATCCCCTGGTACTACCTGCCTTCTAAATTTACAATTATCTATTCCAGTAAAAACACCTAGTTTCCCTTTATTTTCTTCTGATCCCATACACGTAACTGCTGCTACCTGTGCCATGGCTTCTACAATTAAAACCCCTGGCATAATAGGCTGACCCGGAAAATGGCCCTGAAAAAACGGCTCATTTATACTCACATTTTTAATACCTACTGCACTTTTTCCTGGCTCCATTTCGATAATCTTATCTACTAATAAAAAAGGATATCTATGTGGAATAAGATTTTGTATTTCAACACTATTTAATTCCATATGTAAGCTCCTTCCAGTCAATGTATTTATTAAGTTTTTCAACAAACTTTTCAAAATAATTTGCTTCTAATTCCGTAAATCTATTTAGTTCTGGACTATCTAAGTCTAAAACGCCATATACAATATCATCCTTAATAATAGGAATAACTAACTCCGAATTTGAAGCACTATCGCATGGAATATGCCCTGGAAACTCGTGGACATTTGGTACTAGCTGAGTTTTTCTAGTAGTTGCAGCAGATCCACATACTCCACTATTTAACTTTATTCTATTGCAAGCTGGTAATCCTTGAAAAGGTCCTAATACTAGCTCCCCATCCTTCATAAAGTAAAATCCAGCCCAGTTTAATCCATCTATTATGGCATATATAAGGGCAGAAGCATTCGATATATTAGCTAGTGCATCCTTTTCAGAATCTAACTGCCCCTCTAATAGCATTAATAAATAATTTAATCTTTGTTTTTCATTCATTTTCTCGATACCTTTTAAATTAACCATCTGCCATCTCCTTATAACCTTATATTAAAACTCTTATAATCTATATAATTATAACTAAAATATATATTTCCATCTTCTATTTTTTTTAGAAAGTCTTAGCTTAACAAAAACCCAAGGTGCCCCATAGGTTGCCCATAGACCAACGGCCGTATACCTAATAACATCTGCTATTAAAGGAGATATTTGAATAATATCCGATGATGCGAATAACATCTTTAGCCCTGTTTTTAATCCAAATAGCCCTGCAATCCCAAGAATAAACTTAATTACTTGCTCTATAATGGAACCACTTTCATCAAAGTATAAATATCTCTCTTGTAACTGATATCCAGAAAGAAGCCCTATAGAAAAACCTACAACCATGCCCTTATCATGTCCTGGTAACATCAATAATATTGGAATCAATAAAAAAGGTATAATAAGTCTAAGCACAAATGGAAGACTTCCTATAATATTAGCTATAGGCTCATATAGAAGGTTATATATTACAAGAATGATTGCAGCTAATGCTATACCTACTATTATGTCTATAGGATAATGCAGTCCTAAATATAGTCTAGATAAAGATACTAAAGCGATTATAATAATAGCAAGAATTGTAAGCCAGGCTTTTTTAAAATAATAGGAGGCATATAGCCATAATGCCGCTGTTCCTTGAGCATGTCCACTAGGAAAGGATGTTGATCCACCAGTTGACTCTCCATATAGTATTCTAACCTGATCTGCTGGTGGTCTTGATCTACCTGTTGACCCTTTAATAACCGAATTAGTATAAGAGCTAATTAGGAAAAACATTGTAAATCGAAAAGCCTGTTTCTTATTAACACACCAATATAGAAAAGGTATAATTATCATATAGTATTCTGGATTTCCCATCATTGTAGTCAATACAAAAAACTTATCTAACAATTCATTAGAAAACTGTTGTAGCCACAAAATAAATGTAACATCTGACATAGAAATTCCTCCTAAGTAGTATTCAGCAGATTATAACATATAGTTCTACAATTAATGTTCCTTTTCCTCTACATTTTTATAAATTAAATAAAAAATCCTAATAATTAAAAGCTTTATACTTTATTATACAACAAAAAACCTTTAAAGAATTTATTCTTTAAAGGTTTTAATTAAATTAATATGCCTTAATCTCTGTCCAAATACGATCATATTCCTTTAAAAAGTCACTTGGATCTAAAAATATTTCACAGTTTTCTATAACTTCATCAGAAGGATAAGCAACTTCATCATTTGCAACTTCTTCATCTAAAAGCTCTACAGTTCCTGTGTTAGGTGTTGAATAACCAATATACTCAACATTTTTTAAGCTTATTTCTGGTCTTGTCATAAAATTAATAAACTTTTCTGCTAACTCCTTGTTTTTTGTACCTTTAGGAATAACCATATTATCAAACCATAGATTACTGCCTTCCTTTGGCACAACATATCTTAAATCTTCATTTTGTTCCATCATAAATACTGCATCTCCAGACCAAGCTACAGCAAGTGCTGCCTCTCCACCAATCATCATGTCCTTTCCTTCATCCACAACATAGGCCATAACTAGTGGTTTTTGCTTAATTAGCTCTTCCTTTGCTAATTCTAGTTCCTTAGTATCTCTGGAGTTAAGAGGAAAACCTAATTTTTTAAGGGTAATTCCAATAGAATCTCTCTGGCTATCCATCATTAAAATTTGCCCTTTGTATTTTTCATTCCATAATATATCCCAGCTATCTACAGGTTCTTTTACAATTTCTTCATTGTAAAGTACACCTACAGTTCCCCACATATATGGAACTGAATATTCATTATTAGGATCAAAATCTAAGTTTTTAAATTTATCATCAATATATTTATAGTTATCAATTTTAGTCATATCTACTTTTTCTAGCATATCTTCCTTTATCATACGTTCTATCATATAGTCCGATGGAATTGCTACATCGTAGCTAGTTCCACCAGCTTTAAGCTTTACATACATATCTTCGTTAGTAGAGAATGTATCGTATATTACCCTTACTCCAAACTCTTTTTCAAATTCTTTCAATACAGACTCATCTATATAATCTCCCCAGTTGTAAACAGTTAAAGTTTCCTTCGAACTAGAAGAACAACCCACTACTAGAGCCGCCATCATAGAAACAACTAGGAAGGCAATAACTAATTTAAATCTTCTTTTCACTTTTTAACTCCTCCTTTATTTTCAACAACAGTTCTTTTGTTAATAATTAAAAGTAGACCTAGTACTCCTAAAAACATTAGTGTAGATAATGCATTTATTTTAGGGTTAATTCCTCTTCTTGCCATAGAGTAGACAGCTATAGAAAGATTAGTAACCCCTTTACCTGCTGTAAAAAAGCTGATAACAAAATCATCTATAGAAAGTGTAAAGGCCATTAATGCTCCTGTAACTATTCCTGGCATAATTTCTGGCAAAATAACCTTACGAAATGCATAAAATGGTGTTGCACCTAAATCCATGGCTGCCTCCGCTAAATGTTTATTCAACTGCTTTAGCTTTGGTAAAACTGCCAACACTACATAGGGTATACAAAAAGTAATGTGGGCAAGTAGCATAGATAAAAATCCTAATTCTAAATTAATGAATATAAACAATGTCATTAAGGATACACCTGTTACAATATCGGGATTTAAAACAGGCAAGTAGTTAAGGTTAAGCACCACTTTCTTACCTAAAAATCCCATATTATAAATACCCACCGCAGCTATAGTTCCAATTATTGTAGCAATAACCGCTGATAATAGTGCAATTACCATAGTATAGTAAAATGCATTTTTTATAGGAGCATCATAGAGAAGCTCTTTGTACCATCTTAAAGTAAATCCTCCCCATTTTCCTCTAGATCGGGACTCGTTAAAGGAAAAGGCAATCAAAGTGACTATGGGAGCATATAGGAACACAAATATTAAAAATGTATAAAACCTTTTAATAAATTTTCCTACCATAATCCTCCCTCCTCTTTTTGATCGTCGTATTTAGTCATAATTGCCATAGCTATTAAAATAAATACCATCATTATTATAGATATAGCAGAACCAAAGTTCCAATCATATACATAAGTAAACTGCTGTTCTACCAAGTTTCCAATAAGCATATACTGTCCCCCGCCTAAAAGTCTTGGAATAACAAAGGTTGTAACCGCTGGCATAAAAACCATAGTAATACCAGATACTACCCCTGGTAGACTCATTGGAAAGATTACCTTCCTAAATACAGTAACCTCGTTTGCCCCTAGATCCTTAGCTGCTTCTATTAAAGTGTTATCTATCTTGCTAAGTACAGAATATATAGGCAGTATCATAAATGGAAGGAAATTATATACCATACCTAAAACTACAGCCCCATTATTATATAAAAGATTTAGTGCAGGAAGATTAAGGGCTTGTAATATATTATTAATAACTCCATTTTTCCCTAGTAAAGTCATCCAAGCATATGTTCTAAGTAAAAAGTTCATCCACATAGGTAGTACAAAAAGAAGAACCATTAAGTTTCGCTTAGAAATGTCCGTTCTAGCAATAATCATAGCCATAGGATAACCTAATATTAAGCAAAACACTGTAGATATAAGAGCTAAGTTTAATGAACGTAAAAGTACTTTTCCATAAACAGGGTCCATAAAACGTCTATAGTTTTCCAGAGTAAATTCTCCACCCTGAGATGTTAAACTAAAATAAAGAACTAGAATTAGAGGAACAACTATAAAAACTAATAACCATCCTATATAAGGGTAAGCCGCAGCTTTTTGTTTTATCCTCATACTACCTACTCCTTTTCATAATGTGGATTAAGTCTGGAGCCATGTTCATACCAATATGACTTCCCATAGGCGCCATAATAGTATCGTGGATTTTCCACTGTCTTTCATTTTCCTCCACTATCATTTCATAATGAACACCTTTAAATGTTGTAGAAATTACTTTTCCCTTTAACATACCCTTTTCCGGAGTAGTTATCTCAATATCTTCTGGCCTTACTACAACATCCACATCTGCATTATCCTCAAACCCCTTGTCTACACAATCGAAGGTTTGGTTTGCAAACTCAACTAAATAGTCTTTTATCATGGTTCCTTCTACAATATTACTCTCACCTATAAAGTTAGCTATAAATGCTGTCTTTGGCTCGTTATAAATGTCCTCTGGAGACCCTATTTGTTGAATCTTTCCACCATTCATAACAGCAATTGTATCTGACATAGTAAGGGCTTCTTCTTGATCGTGAGTAACATAAACAAAGGTAATACCTACTCTTTGTTGCATCTTTTTAAGCTCTATTTGCATTTCTTTTCTAAGTTTTAAGTCTAAAGCACCAAGAGGCTCATCTAATAGAAGGACCTCTGGTTCGTTAACCAAGGCTCTAGCTATAGCTATTCTCTGTTGTTGTCCACCACTTAAAGAATCTACAGTTCTTTTTTCAAATCCTTTTAGTCCTACAAGCTGTAGCATTTCTTCTACTTTTATTTTAATTTCTTTCTCAGAGATTTTTTTTATTCTAAGTCCAAAAGCAATATTTTCAAATATGCTCATATGTGGGAACAAAGCATATTTTTGAAATACAGTGTTTATTTGTCTTTTGTAAGGAGGTAGATCATTGATTCTTTTTCCTTCAAAAAAAACATCACCCGCCGTTGGGTATTCAAAACCACCAATAATTCTTAATGTGGTAGTTTTACCACATCCACTTGGACCTAATAGCGTTAAAAATTCATTTTTTCTAATATAAAGATTGATGTTGTCTAAAACCAATGTGTCGCCGTCATAAACTTTAGTGATATTTTTTAAATCAATGATATGTTGGCTCACCAGTCATACCCCCTTTATTACTTATAATCAACTTTTTGTTTATAATTAGTAAACTTTTATTACTAGAAATAAGTATAATGAAAATCACTATGCTATGTCAATGGGTTTTAGTAATTTTTAAAAAAATATTATTATTCCTTTTTATAGCAGATTTTTTGGTTTAAAAAAGTTCTCACTAATTAAAAGATTTATACTTTCATATACAATAAAAAAGAAGGGTTTAAACCCTTCTTTCTTATTGCGGTGTATACATTCCGTGACTTTGCATATAGTTAAATATATCCGCTCCATGTTGTTGCTCTTCTTTTTGAATATGGTTAAGTGTTTGTCTTAAGTTATTGTCTCCACATTCAAAAATAGTAATATCATATGTACCAGAGACATATTTTTCTGTCATCAGTAGATCGTCACAAAATTCCTTATCTTTTTCATTGTAGCTTCCAGATGTGGATGCATTTTGTATTTGTTTAATACTTTGCGTTCCTTGACCACTCTGTTGCTGATTTTGCATTCCACCCTGTTGTCCACCTTGTTGACTACCCTGGCCTTGTTGATTGTTCATAGCTGGAACCTGTCCATTAAGTATTTGATTAATTGTGTTTAAATGTTGCTGTTCGTGCTGAGCATGTTTTTCAAACATTTGTTTTAGTTGAGGGTCCTGTGCTCTATTTGCATAATCAGTATATTTTTTAATGCACAATTCCTCATGGCTTTTTTGATCTTCCAAAAGTAATCTTTCTTTTTGTGTTAATGTTATATTCATATTAAACACCTCCTACTAAGTAGTTTGCTTAATAGGAGACTTTTTATTCATGCTTTTTTCTCTTAGGCAATAAGTCTATCATCTTTTTATCTTCTTGTCACACCAGTTTTTCTAGCTGCTTCTTCTACTGCACTTGCAACTCTTTCTGCAACCCTTTTATCGAATGGATTCGGTATAATATATTCAGCATTTAATTCATCATCATTAACGAGATTTGCTATTGCATAGGCTGCTGCTAATTTCATTTCCTCATTAATTTCCTTTGCTCTTGCATTCAATGCTCCTCTAAAGATACCTGGGAAGGCTAAAACGTTATTTATTTGATTAGGGAAATCTGAACGGCCAGAAGCTATTACACTAGCTCCTGCTTCCTTTGCAACATGGGGCATAATTTCAGGGATAGGATTAGCTAGGGCAAATATAATCGGATCTACATTCATAGCCTTTACCATATCCTTTGTTACTATATCTGGTGCTGATACACCAATAAATACATCAGCCTCCTCCATAGCATCTTCTAAGCTTCCCTGTCTTTTATTTTTGTTAGTTATACTAGCCATAGCTTCCTTATATATATTGTTATGTGGACCTGAGTAAATGATGCCCTGTCTATCGCATAACAGAATGTCTTTAACTCCCATACTGTTAAGCATCTTCGTAATAGCAACACCTGCAGCCCCAGCTCCGTTAATAACAACAACTATATCATCAAGCCTTTTGTTAACTATTTTTAATGCATTAATAAGTCCAGCAGTAGCAACAATAGCTGTTCCATGCTGATCATCATGAAATACAGGTATATCTAGCTCTTTTCTAAGTCTTTCTTCAATCTCGAAGCATCTTGGTGCTCCAATGTCCTCTAGGTTAATGCCTCCAAAGGTGGGGGAAATTGCTTTTACAATATTAACAATTTCATCTACATTCTTTGTATCAAGACAAATTGGAAATGCATCTACATTGGCAAATTCCTTAAATAATATGGACTTACCTTCCATTACAGGCATGGCCGCTTCTGGGCCTATATCCCCCAAACCCAACACAGCAGTACCATCAGTCACGACAGCTACCAAGTTACCTTTTGCGGTATATTTAAATGCATTTTCCTTGTTTTCATGTATTTTTTTACATGGTTCAGCTACTCCAGGAGTATATGCTAAACTTAAGTCTTCATTGTTTGCTACTCTAATCTTTGAAGCTACTTCAATCTTACCAACTTTCTCCTCGTGAAGCTTTAGGCTCATCTCTTTTACATCCATATCTCTAACCTCATTTCTACAATTATAGGGCTGTATTAAGCGCCAAAAGCTCAATACAGCCCTAATTAATTACATTATTTAATATTTTGCTTTACTCCTCCTACATATGCATCAAGTAGGTTCCATTCATCATCAATTACTAAAATATCTCCATCTTTACCAGGCTCTATAGATCCCTTAGCTTCATATACTCCAATATATTTTGCTGGATTTTCCGAAGCCATTTTTACTATGTCACTAATAGATGCCTGTACATTTTTTACTACATTACGAACAGAACCAAGAAAGCTAAGTTCTAAGTCCTTAACGCTATCATAGTCAGATTTACTTATTCGCTCTTCTGTTCCATCGTCATAAACTAGTTTAACATAGTCCCCATCAGGAATAAATGTACACTTACGAATATAGTGATGAAATGGCTCGGTAACATGAGCAAGACCTGTACAATCTGTGCTTAATATAATACCTTCTGGGCCTTTTAGCCTGTAAACAATTTTAAAGGCTTCAGGCTTTACAGTCATACCTGTTTGCTTACCAAACTCTGCGTACATATCATCAAAATACATAGCTGCACCTGCGGTACCCAGCCTCCTATGGTGAAATCCTCTCATGCCACTAAAAGTATGTGTGAAACCACCTAGACCTAGGTCCTTCAGTCTTTCAACATCTTCAAACTCTGCTGCACTATGGCCTATAGAAATTTGAATACCTTCATTATTTACATATTTAATAAATTCCTCAGCTCCTGGTAGTTCTGGTGCCATGGTAATTAATTTAACATTTTCTTTGCCTGCACTTTCAAAAAAGCCTTTTAATAGCTCTATAGAAGGATCTAAGCAGTACTCTTCTTTTTGCATACCTTTATACTCTTTGTTTATAAATGGACCTTCTAAATGAAAACCTAAGGCCTGTGCGCCCTTGTCTGGACTCCAATTATCTACTGCCTTTTTCCCCTCAGCAAGATACCTATTTATTTGCTCTATGGAATCTGTCCCTGAAGTAGCTAGGTAAGATGTAACCCCTACTTTTACTAGTTCCTTGGACATATTTTCTATAGATTCCTTGGTACCTTCATACCAAAAAGACCCAGTTGCCCAACCATGAAGATGAATATCGATAAATCCAGGTATAATAACATTATCGCTATAATCGATTATATCATCTGATGTAGCTTCATTATAAATACCCTTTATTTTCCCATCTACTACTTCTAAATAGCCCTTTTGAAAACCTTCTGGAGTGTAAATATTCTCACAGTATAAATACATTCAATCACTCCTTTACTTTAATTTCCAATATTCACCATTAACTTCCATTAAATCATCTAGTACTGCCTTTGCCTTATTTGGATTTATTATGGTCCTGTTTAGAGTTAAGGCCTGAATCGCTTTTTGATAATTTCCCTCTAAGCACGCTTCCACTGTTAATTTCTCGTAGGCATATTGGTTTTCCAGTAGTCCCTTATAAAAGGTATCTACTTCGCCATAAGGATATGCTTCTGCTCCATTTTTAGTAAGCTCTCCAGCACATTCAACTATAGCATCCTTAGGTAGGTTTGAAATAATGCCTTCGTTTCTTACCATAACTACAAATACCTTTTTCAAATCATAAGCAATAGATTCTGCAACCTCTACCATCATGTTTCCATGAACTTGACCAATAAGCAGCGGTAATCCATCTAATGAATTTTGTTCTCTAGCTTGTTTACAAATATCTAATACTTGCTTTTCTCTACCTTTTTTAGCCTCATCTGCCCTTGTAAATTCAGGGTTGCTCTCTCTTACTATTTCGTCTGAGAAGAAATAATATTGTAAATATGTGTTAGGTAAATACTCTGGGAAATGAGCCATCATTCTATTAACATTTTTGTAGGTTTCTAACCAAGATGGATCTCTTTGCTCAGCATTAAATGGCTTAAATTCATGGTTTGTCAAATAATCCTTTAACTTTGGAAGTAAATCTTCTCCACTTGGTGTATGGTAAAGCTTTGTAAACCATCCAAAGTGATTTAATCCAAAATATCTAGGCTCAATGTCGTACATATCTACATCTAATATCTTTGCAAAAGATTTGATCATTGAGTAAGGCTGATCGCATATATTTAATATTTTTTTATCGTCAGGGAATACTTTGTCTAATGCTACAGCAACTATAGCAGCTGGATTTGTATAATTTAATATCCAAGCCTCAGGCGCATATTCTCTTATTTTCTTAACCATATTTACCATAGGTGTAATAGACCTCATACCATAGGCAAAGCCTCCTGGTCCGCAGGTCTCTTGTCCTACTAAACCATGTTTTAGTGGAATTTTTTCGTCATGACTTCTCATTTCAAAGTTTCCAGCTCGCATTTGACAAAATACATAGTCTGTACCTACATATGCCTTATCTTCATCATCTGTAAATAGAAGTTCCACTTCTGGACAATGTTCTTCCATTACTAATCTAATATAGTCCTTTTGAGCATCTATACGCTCTTTACTAATATCGAATAAAATTAGTTTTTTAAGGGGAAACCTCTCTTTATAATTAACTAGACTTCCTATTAATGCAGGAGTTCTTGTACTTCCACACCCAACTATTGTAACTATTTGTTTTTCACGGTTCATAATATTACTCCTTTCCATGCATGTCGATATACGTTATTAGAATATGGGTTAGTGTGTGTAAGCCAATTCTTGAAATCAAATCGTTATATTTTGTTTCCGTATCATCGGCAAAGCAAAACATATTATAATTAGCTAACTTTTGTAATGAGTTGCTAGAAAAAGAAGTTAATGCAATAACATCTATGCTTCTTGCCCTAGCAGCTTTAGTTATAGTTAATATTTTCTCTGTTTCTCCAGATAGGGACATAACAAAAAGGGTTTCCTCTTTGTCGAGTCCTTCTCCTAACACGTCTATAAGATTAGGATCACTAATAAATATAGACTTCACTCTAAGCAATGCTAATCTAGAGCTTAAGAGATCTGCAATAGGTTTAGAAGCTCCCCTCGCAATTATATATACTATCCTTGAATTTATTATTTTTTCTGCAATAACCTTTATATTCTCCTCACTTTGTAGAGCTAAGGTTTTAGTTACCTCATCTTGGATATTGCCTAGTATATCTTCAAAGGATAGAAGCTCTTCCTTTTTCTTTTTGTTTTGAACATAATCTTTTACATAGTATCTAAGTTCGCTATAACCATCAAAACCAAGCTTTTTAGACAGATTAATAACAGAGGTTTTTGAGACATATAATATTTCTGCTACCTCATTAGCTGTAAGATGAATTACCTTTTCTGAATTATTCATTATATACTCTATAATTTTTTTCTCAAGCCCAGTAAGCTCCGAATATCTCTCTGTCAATTTGCTTAGATTCACTATTTAACCACCTCGCCCCGTAGCTCACGGTCTACGGCATTTTTAACAAATTCTACGTTTGGACCAAATACAATGTGTATATGGTTCTTTGTAGGGAAGAATATCCCAGAAGTTCCAGATGTCTTTAACTTTTCTTTATCTACTGTTTTCATATCCTTTAAATCTATCCTTAATCTAGTAACACAGTTTTCAACGTTTAGTATATTTGCTCTTCCGCCTATTGACTGAATTACAATTGCAGCAACCTCGTCATATCGCTTTTCCTTTAATAAGGAGTTATATTCTACCTCATCTTCTTCACGACCTGGGGTTGGAATGTTCCACTTTTTAATAGCCCAGCTAAATAGGAAGTATGTGATGAAGAATAGTGGAATACCTACTATTAAAAGATTATACCATTTAGTATTTTCATACATTAGACCAAATATAGCAAAGTCAAATATTGTTCCTCTAATATATCCTACACCTGTCTTTAGTAGATACAGTACAACTGCTCCTCCAGCTGCTAATGCAACATAAAGTACATAAAGTAATGGAGCAATAAATAGGAAAGAGAACTCCATAGGCTCTGTTACGTTTCCTAGGAATGGAGTAAGTACCATGGTTATAATAATACCCTTTACAAAAGGCCTATTTTTAGCATATGCTGACTTATACATAGCAAGACCTATTGCCGGAATGATAAATAATGTTACAAGCATTTGGTTTTGCGCCATAAATCTAGTTAAGTCTGGTAGCATCTCCCATGCTTCATGAGTTGGACCTAGCTCAAATAAAATCTTGTTAAGAGCTGGTAATACACCTACAAAAGTTTCACCTGCAATTACATAGGTTCCTCCAGCTGGTGTAAATCTAAGTAGAGCACTCCAAACGTGATGAAGGCCGAATGGGATTAAAAGACGAACCATTACTATATTTAAAAATACTCCAAATGGTCCACTTAATATAACAGAAGACATTGAAATTAATGCGTTAGTTAGCATTTGCCAAAAGAATGGAATTATTAATCCGATAACCATAGTTACCCCAATAGAGATTATTGGAACAGATTTTTTACCACTAAAGAAAGCAAATGCTACTGGCAATTCCAGGTCATAGAATCTATCTGCTAGAATTGATCCTACAAGCCCACTTATAATACCACCAAGTACATCTAATCTTAAGGTCTGGATTCCCAACACCATGCCTTGACCCAATTGAGCCATTTGATCTGCTGGTGCAAGATTACCTGTTGCCTTTAACCAAATATTGATTGTAGCATTTAAAATTAAATAAGATACAATAGATGAAAATACCGCTATACCCTTTTCCTTCTTAGACATTCCATAGGCTACACCCATGGCGAATAGGATAGGAATATTACTAAAAATAACATTCGAAATATCTCTTAAACTAGTTAAAATAAGTTGAATAGTAGGGTTGCCTAGCATAGGAACTCGTTCAATCATATAACCTTGTACTAAAGCCCCTGCCAATCCCAGTACCATTCCCACCGGTGCCATAACAGCAATGGGAAGTAGTAAGGATCTACCAAACCGTTGAATTTCTTCACTAAATCTACCGCGTTTTGACAATTCCTTCACCTCTTTTATCAAAATATTTTGAAACTATCTTAATATTATATTCTCATAATAGCTATTCAAACGCAATAGATATGCTATCTTTAGGACTATGTTACCTTCATTTGTCTACGGTAATTATTTATGACTTTGGTCTATAATTATGCTCTACATTTGCCAACCAACCTCTTTTACACCTTTAATATTATGGATTCCTTCTAACAAACGGGAATTGGGAAAGCTTTTAGGAACTTTAAGCATAAATCTTATTTCAATAGTTCCTAATGCATTATCCTCATCATCTCGTATAATTTTAATATCCCTAATATCCATACTATAACTTCCTAAAACAGTTGCCAACTCACCAATCAAGCCAGATCTTTCTATACTATTAACGATAAGAACCCTATATTTCTTCTTTAAAAAACTTCTCTCTAACATACCTAACCTCATTAAAGTAAATAAAACAATAACTACTGTTACAAGACCTCCCAAATAATATCCACTTCCTACTGCTAATCCAATCCCTCCGCAAACCCATAGACTTGCAGCAGTAGTTAATCCCTTTATACTAGTACCATTACGTAAAATAGTCCCTGCACCTAAAAAACCAATGCCGCTTACAACTTGGGCTGCAAGTCTAGCAGGTTCTCCACCATTACCATTAAACCCCGTTCCTCTAAAACCATCTATAGAAATCATCATAATAAGGGCAGAACCTAGAGTAACCAAAACATGGGTTCTAAGACCTGCCGGCCTATTATTGGCCTCACGCTCCATACCAATTAATCCTCCCAAAAATGCCGAAAGCAGCAATCTTGAAATTATTTCTATATTACTAATCATACTAGCCCACTCTCCCTTCAAATTAAGCCTACTTATTAAATTATATTCCCTAGAAAGCAAATGTTTATTGATGTTTTATAAAACATTTTTAAATAATAATTTTTAAAAATGTACTTTTCTTTATAGATCTACTTAATCAAACAATTGAAGAGTTATTCTTAATATTTTACCTAAAAAATCTCATGTCTATTATTCTATATCTAGTAAATAATAAAGATATCTCATTTAAATTGAAGGTGATTATATAATGGATAAGGATATTTTTGAAACTACCTATGATTATTTTCTTAAAACAGTATTCGGGATTGTTAACCCTGTAAAAAAATCAATTATAAAGACCCAGTGTAATGTGCATAAATTTATTAATATTAAAGCCCTAAAAATCCTTAAAAATGATAAGTTTACAGATGAATATAACTTTTTCACTAGCTATATTTACGACATTAATGAAGGTACCGTATGGGCTGATCAAGATTTTAAAAGTACTAATCATTTTTACAATCCGTATAAGAAGAAGGGGTTATATGGAAGAAGAAGCGCTATGGAACTTGGTGTAGATTATTATTCAAAGGCAATTGATCTTTGGGCAATAGGAGAATTTAATAAATCCTTATTTTATCTCGGAGCAGCTCTACACATTATTCAAGACATGACAATCCCACAACATGCTAACATTAGATTACTGGACAGTCATAAGCAATATGAAACTTTTGTAAAGCGTACCTATAGATATGTTAGTGAGTTTCAAGTTAATACAGGCGCATATTTATTGGACTCAATAGAAAACTACATTAGATTTAATGCTCGTATAGCTCTTAAAGTTTATAAAAGATTTAAACACATTTCTGAAGATGAAGAAAGATATTACCGTGTTGCAAGATGTGGTCTACCTTTATCAAAACGGACTACAGCTGGAGCTATGATTATGTTTTATCGGGATGTATTTGGTTTTAATCATATAAAAAATAAAACTCATTAAGCCATAAAAGTCCTTTAAAGAAGATTTTCTTTAAAGGACTTTTAATACTATACATTTGGCAATGTTTTTCCATATATACTTGTTAATTATTTTGTAGCACTTACTCCTGCTATTCTACCTGTTGTTGCAGCTATTTGAAGTGAAGATCCAGTTACATATACTCTACCATAGAAAGGTCTATTAGCCATTTCTCCTGCTGCAAATAATCCAGGAATAATATCTCCATTGGCATTTAACACTTCCATATTTTTTGTAGTTTTAACTCCACCCATTGTTCCCATTTGGGTAGCTCTAACTTTTAGTGCATACATTGGTCCTTCTCCTAATGGAACCATTAATTCTGGCTGCTTTCCAAAGTCTTCGTCTACACCTTTTTTAGCTAATTCATTGTATCTTTCAACAGTTGCTTTTAATTCTTCTGCATCCATTTTAGTTGCTTTAGCTAATTCTTCGATATTTTCACCTTTGAATAATATTTCCTTATTTCCTTCTAATTCTGGTTCTAACATTTGTGACATTGAACTATCAAAGATCAGAAAATAATCTACAATTTCTGCTAATGTTGTATTGTTATATAAAACTGAGTAAGGCGCATTTTCGTTTGAGAATCTTTCACCCTCTAGATTTACATATAAACCTGTAGTCCAGCTTAATCCATTTAATGCAGATTTACCCTCAACTGCTTGAGATCTTAATCCTATAATCCAATCTTCTTCATGGAAATCTGCCCCTACTTCTTCTGCCATTCTATATCCATCTCCAACATTTCCAACACCTGATACACTAATATGTTTAGCGGAAGTTGGCTCTACTGAATCCATCATTTCTGCATTTCTAGAAAAACCACCATTTGCAAGGATTACTGATTTAGCGTTAATAATGATTTCATTTCCATCTTTATCTTTGGCAATTACTCCAACTATCGCTCCATCTTTTTCGATTAGCTTAGTAGCTTCTGTATTTAATAAAACTTCTGCTCCTTTTTCTTTTGCACTTTCTGTTAAAGGTCCTGTTAAACCTGCTCCACTCTTTTGTTCGTTATCATGTAATCTATCTCTTGTTTCTGGATAAAATGAACTTGGTTTAACGAATTTTACTCCATTATCCTCAGCAAATTTAATTGTTTCTGGCGCTTCGTCAATTATCATTCTTACAAACTCTTTGTTAGGATAACCTTCTGGTGCTGGTGTCTTTGCTTGTTGTTCATACCAATATGCTTCTAATTCATCCTTTGTTTGGTCCATGCCATGCTCTTTTTGTATATGAGACTCTGCTGCAAGCATCGCTCCACCAGATAACATACTAGCTCCACCCGTAAAGCTCATTTTTTCAAGTAAAATTACATTTGCACCATTATCTACTGCTGAAATAGCTGCTGATAAACCTGCCAGTCCGCCACCAATAACTACTACATCAGCTGTTTTTTCAATACTCTGTGTATTCTTTTTATCATCTGCTGGAGTCTTATCACTTGTTGGTGCTTGTTGAGTACAACCAGCTAATAATGAAATTACTAACATACATGTAATAAGTACTGCTAATCTACTTTTTCTAAACATAGTATTTCCTCCTTAATTTTGTTGTTAATTTAACAATTTCCTCTATTTCACTATATAATTAAGTGTCGTCCCATTGTCAATACAATATTCGACTTGTTTTTTAGTAATAAAAATCAAAAAGCCTGGGTCAACCCAAGCTTTTACACGACATATTTTATGCATTTTTCTATTTTGTTCCAAGATATATTAAATGACAATATTCATTTCCTTTAACATAGGAGTCGTAAACTCCACCTCCATCAGCAGGCCCAGTTTCTTTAAATTCAACTTCCTTAATAGAAGATGATCTTAACATATTCAAAAGCTTCCCTTTATCGTAAAAACTCCTTATTTTATTAGGAATACCTTCAATATTAGTATTAGTTGAATTAAAGTAGGCATAAATACTTGCTAAATATCCACCAGATTTTATTAAAGGCAAAATTGTTTTTCCTAGGAGCATTCCATTTTTCTCTGCATGTAATTCTGTCGTAAAATTTTCAATGACTAAGTTAATAAAATTATCTACTAATGGCAATTCATCATAATTACAACAAAGGAAAACAAAATTATTATGATTATGATTAAGTTCTAAATTATTCTTCAGCTGATTCATTCTCTTTAAATCATAATCTATTAGTATATATATAGAATCCTTAGGTATATATGGTAAATATTGCATTAAAAAGAATCCACTACATTTCCCTAATTCAAGAATATATTTTTTATCAGCTATTTCAGATTCAACTAACCTAATTAGAGTCGCCATGCTTTTAAAAATAAAATTAATAAATTTAGACGAAGTTTTTTCATAATATGCTGCCTTTGTAGGAATACATTTATCCCTAATAGAATTTTGATCAACTATAATTCCATTTTCAACTATTAGACTATAATCACAATAGCAGGTAATTTTTCCAGAAATAATCATATTATTTTCTATAATACCTTCGGATAAATTTAATGAACTCTTACAATGTGGACATCTTAAGAAGCTTATCATTGTAAGCGGTATACCTAATATTATTTTGCTTTTTTCCTCCATTTCAAGCTCATAAATTTTACATTCTATATAATCCATGGTCTTTTCTATATCTTGCTGTTGGATTTTTATTTCCTCACGCTTTTTCTCAAGAAAATTTTTGAAATGATTTCTAAATTCTATTGTTCTATTGCTGTTAAACCTTTTATATGAAAGTATATTTTGAATTTCTATTAAAGAAAACTTAAGGCGCTTTAATTCTATAATTTCTTCCATATCCTTACTATCTTCTTCAGTAAAGTGATATTGAGCACCTATTTTTTCAGCTAAAAGTAACTGTATATCTAAGTAGTGACGTATCGTATCTAGGGAAACATTATGTTTTTTTGCGAAGGCACCAATTTTCATTTAAAAGTCTCCTTTTATAAAATATACTTATAGCATTTTCATATTTATTAGCTTATTTATATACTTATTATAAATGAATATTGATAAATTTTCTACAAAACACTATAATTCAATCCACATTATGTTGTTGTTTAATATCATTGAGTAGATTATAATATTGTTATCTCTAAAGAAATTATTATATAAGCAAAAGGAGAATTTTTTATGTCGAATTCAGAAAATAATAATCAAGATAATAACACTCCCGAGAGAAAAAAGATTAGCTTAAAAGAAGCTATGCAACAAAAACTAGCAAGTAAAAAGCAAGAACAATCCACGGGAAAGTACTCAGCTAATTCAGCAAAAAATAATACAAACATGAAAAGTCAGCTTACAAAAAAGCCAAATACACAGCGTAGAAAAATGGGTGAATAAATTGAAAAGTCTTTTAGAGTAATAATTCTCTAAAAGACTTTTCAATTTATAATAATCTATTTTATCTTATACTTATAAGGTTTTTTTATTAAGATAGACGAAATCTTATACTATCCAAATATACTATTAACAATTAATAATGAAACCAAACCTACTGCCCATGCAATAGTTGTTGTTACGGACCATACTTTAATCTGCTCTTTAGCTTCTTTAATTCCTAACATACGGTTTACTACCCAGAAGTAACTATCATTAAAGTAAGAGAATATTAGAGATCCTATACAGGCAGCTAACGCGGCAAACACAGGGTTAACATCTAATGTCGCAATAATTGGTGCAGTTATAGATGCTGCTGTAATCATTGAAACAGTTCCACTTCCTTGTATTAAACGCACTAGTGAAGCTATTATAAATGGAAGCAAAATAGGTGGTATATTAGTTGAAGCAATTAGATTAGCTATATGATCTCCTGCACCGCTATCTCTTAGTACAGTTCCTAAAGCTCCACCACCACCAGTAACTAAAATAATAATACCCGCTGATTTGATTCCTTGCTCCATTTTTTCTATAGTTTCTTCTCTAGTGCTTTTAGATGTTAGGCCATAAATTGCAACTAAAAGACCAATTCCTACAGCAATAACTGGCGCTCCTAAAAACTTAATAGCACTTATTCCTGTTCCTTCTAGCTTTAATGCAGTCGTAACAGTGCTTAACAAAATTAATATAACTGGCACTATTATAGGCGCAAAGGCCATGAATATTGATGGAAGTTCTCTATCATCCTTATCATGTTCAAAATTAGAGATTGATTTTTCATATTCAGGTCTAATCCATCCTTCACCATCTTCACTTGGAAGCTGATAAATTTTCTTTCCAAGCCACTTTCCATATAATGTTCCTGCAATAGTCATAGGAATAGCTAAAACCATACCCCATAAAATAATACTTCCTACACTTACTCCAAATATTCCAGCAACTCCTACTGGTCCTGGTGTTGGTGGAACAAGTGAATGGGTAATTACAAGTCCTAATGCTAGAGCTATACCTAAAGATACTACAGACTTTTTAGTTTTTCTAGAAATAGCCTTTACTAAAGGAGATAATATTACAAATCCCGAATCACAAAATATAGGTATTGAAACAATAAATCCAGTTATGGCTAAAGCCCATTCTTCTTTATCTTTTCCTAAGGCCTTAATAAAGGTTCTTGCCATCCTTTCTGCGGCTCCAGATGCTTCAAACAGCTCACCCATCATTACTCCAAATCCTATAATAATTCCTATACTACCTAAAGTTCCTCCAAATCCATTGGAAATAGAGCCTATAACACTTTCAGCCGGCATTCCTCCAATTAGTCCAGTAGTTGCCGCAGCAATAATTAAAGCTGGAAAGGCATGGATCTTTGTTTTCATAATCATAACAATTAATAAGAAAATACCAATTACTAAACCAAATATCATTTGATTACCTGATACCGCCACATCCATTACATATCCTCCTTACTTTTTATATTTATATACTAGTGATGGCCCATATATTTAAATCATCACTAGTATATTTTTTATTTTATAAATACAAAACTAACGATTAAAATTAGGTGCATACTTAGCTGCTAATAAAATAGCCTCTTCCATACTTACGGAACTAGCTTCTCCTGTACCCGCAATGTTAAAAGCAGTACCATGGTCTACAGAGGTCCTTAAAAATGGCATATTGTTAGTAATGGAAATTGTTCTTTCAAAATCTACCATCTTAGTTGCAATATGACCTTGATCATGGAATAGAGATAAAATAGCATCATAACTTTCCTTTAATCCAAAATGGAATACCGAATCTGCTGGTACAGGGCCGACTACATCTATTCCTTCTTGGCGAGCTATTTCAATAGTAGGCACAATTTCTCTTACCTCTTCATCACCAAACAATCCATTTTCACCACTATGTGGATTTAAACCTGCCACAGCTAACTTAGGATTTTCAATACCTAGTCTTGCCAATGCCTTTACAGATCTTTTTATATAATCAAGTACTCTATCCTTAGTTACCATATCACAAGCTTTTTTCAAAGATACGTGTCTTGAAAGGAAAAACACTCTTAAATTAAAAACTTGGAACATAGTTAAAGGATCTTCTGTATTTGTTAAATCTGCTAAAATTTCTGTATGCCCAATGTAATTAATATTACCAGCCTTTAAAGCCTCTTTATTAATAGGAGTTGTAGCAATAGCATCTACCTTCTTTTCAAGGGCTAGTTCAACAGATTTTTTAATATAATCAAAGGCAGCCTGTCCAGCCATGCCCTGAACCTTACCCATTTGTAAATTATCAATATCTACATTTTTTAGATCTATTAAGTTAAGTACACCTGAAACATAGTTTCCTTCCCTTACATCCTCTATTATATTGATATCTAAATGTGTGTTTGTAAACCTCATCGCTTGTCTTAGGGTTTTTTCATCCCCTACAACTACAGTCTTAGAAACCTTATTAACTTCTTCACTGCCCAAAGCCTTAACTACAATTTCAGGACCTATTCCTGCTGGATCACCCATAGGTACACATATATATGGTCTTGTCATTCTAAGCATCTCCTCTCTTTTTAGCTTCTAATATACATTACTTACTAATATTTAAATGATATTCATTAGAAATCTTTGTTAATAAATACTCTACACTTTTAACAAGGGCTGTAGAATCTCCAATAAGTCCACCCTTTGTAATAATAGGTGTGTTATCATACTCTCCATCGATTATTCTTCCATAGGCTGCAAGTGGAAGTACTTCATCCTTCACCTCTATACCTGAAGATTTAAACTCTTTACATACTGCAACAGTTACATCTCCTCCACTCGTATATAATCCTCCTATTGCAGCATCTTTTCTTTCCATAACTTTTTTAGCAATTTTAGCCAATCCATTAGAGATTCTTTGAGAAGCCTCATCCTCTGTAATTCCTAAATTAGTAGCATGTTCACTTAAATTTAGTACTTCATCTTCCCTTTGAGTAGTTATTACACCAACAATTTCATAGTTTTTAATATCATTAAATAGTTTTTCCACAACTCTATCAATTTCACTATTATAGGTGTCCTCATAAATTAGATCTTTAGCATTTACTGAAATTAATAATGGATTATACTTTAATCTAAGTTCATCTAATTGTTTTCTAGTAGTATTTGTTACACTCCCTACAACTAGCATTACTTTTCTTCCTGGTACTTTTATTGGCTCACCAATTAATTCTTTTGCTAAAGCCGCAGTAAATGGGCCTGGGTCTACTGCTATTACATTTAGCTTAGTAAGCTCAACAGCCTTTGCAATTTGAGATATGTCTTCATTCGTTGTAGCATCAATTACTATAATCCTATTACCTTTGCCCTTTTCTTCTAAAATAGATTCCCTTATGGAGTGAGCTCCCTTAAGGGTTTTGTCTAGTGGTATAAAACCTACTGAATATTTTGTTTGCTCTTTTATAATGTTTGGAACATAGGAATGATTAACAGGAGTCTTTGGATCCTTAGCTACGTCTGTTTTTTCTAAAGGTACGGAACTTACCATTAAATATCCTCCTACAGTTATCCTTGCCGAAGCAGGAAATGCAGGTACAACTATAGCTAGTTCTTGTCCGTTTAATTCATCCAATACTGCATCAATTTCTGCTCCTATGTTTCCACGTAGAGTACTGTCTATTCTTTTAGAAAATAGCCCTACTTCTTTATCTTTAAAAAACTTAACTATATTATTTACACTAGAGTAGGCTTCTTCCTTTGAAATTCCCCTACTATCTGTAGTAGTAGATATAACATCGAAGTTATCTTTAGCCTCTTTATAATGATTATCCAGATTTAAAAAGGTGGCTGTCTTAAATCCTTGTCTAGCTAAAAGCACTCCTGTAGCATTTGCCCCAGTTAGGTCATCGGCTATAATTACTACCTGTAACATCTAATCCCTCCTAATGCAATTATTCTTTCCCTAATATTTTTAAAAATATTAAAGACCTTTTTAGTACATTTTTCTAAACTAGCTTTACTTCCACATCTAGGTTCTTAAACTCTTGTCGTATTTCATCATCTATACCAGTATCAGTAATTATTAAATCTAGCCTACTTAACGAACATATCTTAGCAAAGCTAACCTTTCCAAACTTTAAACTATCTGCTACTAATATCGCCCTTTCAGCACATTTAATTATTTCTTTTTTCCACTGAGCCTTATCCATAGTTGGAGTTGTAATTCCCTTTTGTATATCTATAGCACTGGCTCCTACAAAGGCAATATCAGCATTAATATTTTGTAAAAACTCAATTGTAGTATTTCCTAAACAAGCTCCCGTATCCCTTTGTATAATTCCACCTGTACAATATACTTCTATCCCATCATATTTTGAAAGAAATGCTCCAATCATAAGATCATTGGTAATAATCTTTAAATTTTTAATATCTACTATACCTTTGGCAATTTCCATATTTGTAGTTCCAGCATCTAAAATAATTATGTCTCCTTCTTTTACTAAGGAGCTAGCATACATACCGATCCTTTGTTTTTCTTCTATATTTTGTTCTGCCTTCTTTGTATAAGGAATCTCTTTTGTTAACAAATTGTGTAAAACTGCGCCTCCATGAGTTCGTGTAATTAACTTATGTTCCTCTAAATGCTGAAGATCTCTTCTTATAGTCATTTCGGATACTTCTAGTATCCTCGCTAAATCCTCTATAACGACTTTGCCATCTCTATTTAACAGCTCTATTATATGGTTTCTTCTCTCTGCCTGAAGCATATTATCCTCCTATTTGTTATATTGTAACAACTTTTATGTTATAATTAGTTGTTTTATGTTCTATTATGTTAATTATATGTTTTATTTTTTATTTTATCAATATATATTTAAACTTTAACAAAATAAAAAGTCTTTTAAAGAATATCCTCTTCAAAAGACTTTTAATCTAAAATACAATTGATTGCTCTTATAACTATATATTTTTTCTATAGAAATTTAAAAAATACCTATCTCTTTTGTATAGTATATAATCTAAATCTTTATAGAACCAATTCTTATTATTTAAATATACTATAGTATACTATATTTCTATAGTATACACATAACAGTTTAAAGGAGGAGATTAGTTATGTACTATCAACAACGCACATGCCCTACTGGAACAACTCCGTATACTATTAGAGCTGGAGATACATTTTTTGCAATATCTAGAAGATTCAACGTGTCACTTGATGCCCTAATAGCAGCTAACCCTGGTGTTGATCCAGATAGGTTGTTTATTGGTCAAATAATTTGTGTACCAGGACCCACTCCACCACCTGTCAGTCCATGCCCTACTTTAAGACTTGGTAGTAGAGGTCCTTCTGTTACTCAGCTTCAACAGCTTTTAAGAAATGCTGGTTATGATCCAGGACCTATAGATGGTATTTTTGGATCTAGAACCCAAGCAGCAGTTATGGCTTTCCAAAGAGATATGCATATTGCTGTAGATGGAATAGTAGGTAGACAAACTTGGACTGCACTTGGTGTAAATTGTGGTATTACACCACCACCAACTACTTGCCCTGCTGGAACAACCCCTTATACTATAAGAGCGGGAGACACTTTCTTTAGCCTTGCTAGAAGGTTCAATACAACAGTAGATGCAATAATAAGAGCTAACCCGAATGTAAACCCAGATGCTCTAAGAATCGGTCAAATAATTTGTATACCAAGAGCTTAAAATACAATAATCTAAAAAAGAGCTTGTATTTTAAGCTCTTTTAGAAGAGACGGTCTTAAAACCGTTAACTGTCGGATAAAACAAAAGCTATAGTGGATTAAGATTACTTTTTTAATCCACTATAGCTTTTAAATTTGTATATATACGATTAAAAAACTCTTAACTTACAGATAATAAACTAAATATTAATAGGACAAAAAAGAATTTCTATAAGTAACATGTCCCAATGGAGGAGAATAAATTGAGAATTGCTGATAAGTCTATAGATAGGTTTCTACATGATATTGCTACTAAACCCCGTACTCCTGCTGGAGGGAGTATAGCTGCCTTATGTGCTGCTTGTGCGGCTGCTCTTACTGAAATGGTTGCCAGGCACACAATCAATAATAAGGATAAATCCATAGACGTGCTAGATTATATGGATGAAGTGATACAAATATGTTCTGTTTATAGAGAAAACTTTCTAGAGGATATGGATAGAGACACAAAAGCCTATAAGGATGTCATAAACGCTCTAAACACTACAGAAGAGAATAGAGAGGAATGCTATAAAACCTCAATAAATATACCTTTAGAAATAACTCATAGAGTGTTAAATATGATTGGTATTATTAATAAAATCATTAAAGAAGGTAATGATTATTTAGTAACTGATGGAGCAGCAGCTTTACTTATTGCAAAAGCTACTATTACTTCTTTAATATATCATATAAAATGCAATCTAATTTATATAAAAGACAAAGATTTTTTTAACAAGATAACCAATGAGTTAGAATTGATAGAAGAACAAATAAAATAGTTGCTGAAAGAAATAAGCTTACAGCAACTTTTGTGGATTATTGGAAACTTATAATTACCGTAGCTTTTCTTCAGCAATCTTTCTTTCTTCTAATCTTTTTAAGACAGATTCTCGTATTAATGAATAAAGTACTGAGAACAGTGGAATATTCACAAGCATTCCAAGTACCCCCATTGTACTGCCTCCTATAGTTACTGCAACTAATACCCATATTGATGGTAAACCCACTGAGTTGCCTACTACACGAGGATAAATTATATTCCCTTCTATTTGTTGAAGAGTAAAGAAAAGCACAATAAACCATAATGCTTTAGTAGGATCAACCATTAAAATAAGAAATCCACCTACGGTAAAGCCTATAAAAGATCCAAATATAGGAACAAGTGCAGTAAATCCTATCAATATGCTAATCACTAAAGCATATGGAAAACTAAATATAGTCATAACAATAAAGAAAAGAGCACCTAGAATAACTGCTTCTGTACATTGGCCAGATAGAAAGCTGGAAAAAATCTTATTGCATAGACTACAGATAGAAATAACTTTATCTGCTTTTTCTTCAGGTAAAAAAGAGTATAGTATTTTCTTTGACTGACGTCCAAGTTTTTCTTTTTGTAATAAAATATAAATAGAAAAAACAAAACCAATAGAAACTTTGATAATACCACTAATAATAGATGTAGCTACACCTACAGTTGAAGTCAAAAAATTGCCTGCACCCTTCTGTAAAAAATCAAAAATTGTTTTACTAAGTTTATTCCAGTCTACCGTTAAATTCATAACCCAATTAGAAATTTCAGGGAATTCAACAACCCAATTCTCAGCCCAGCTTTGAGCCTGTATAATAAAATTAGGTATGGTATCTTTTAAAGTACCAAAGGTATGCACTAATTCTGGAATAATTAAAAACATTACTACAAATACAACTCCTACAACTAAAAGTATGGTAATAGCAAGGCTAGCAGGGCGTTGTAGCTTTTCGCTTAATTTATAGTTATTTTTTATATTCTCCGTAAATAGCTTCCTTTCAATAAACCTTAAAGGAACATTAAGAACAAATGCAATAAAAGCACCAATTAAAAACGGTGAACAAATTGTAAGAATTATTTTTAAAGAACTAATAACCTTTGAAATATTTTGAAGTCCTACAAATAAAAAAATTGCAAAAGCTACAATTCCGATAATCTTTTTGACAATATCCTTGCTTAAATCCATATAAATTCCTCCTGATTTATTTCCTCAATAACTAAGAGTTCCGATACTCAATCTAACTTAGTCTTTATTTACCATTATATACCCGTTGTTTTAAAAAATATATAACAAAAATACCCCTTAGACGTAGGATTACTCCCTTATCTAACGAGGTATCTCTCTTTAACAAGCTAATCTTAGCCATTTCCCCAGTTGGTATAGCTCCTTATTCCTTATCAACCATATTAGTAATTTTATTTGTATTTCGAGATAACTGCTTATACAGCTCTTGTGCTAAACCTATACCTTGTCCTTTAGACATGCTTTGTGCCATCTGCTCGTCTTGCATATCTTCAAATATTTCTCTAGCATAGCTCTTTTCTGTTAAGCCATCTGTCTTCATTCCACTTCTCGCTTGTTTTAGTATCATATTTATAAAAATACTCTCAAATTCCTTGCAAACCTCCATAAGTTTTTGAGGATCATCTGTTTGTCTTATGTTAGCTGTTTTATCTATTTGACTTAGTGGGTTTATTGGATTCATATTAATCATTTTTTCACCTACCTATTATCTTCTTAGGTTATTCGCCATACCTAGCATTTCGTCTGCCGTCTGTATGGTTTTAGAGTTAATCTCGTAGGCTCTCTGTGCTGTAATTAAACGCACCATTTCATCTACTATTTGTACATTGGAGGTTTCTAAATAATATTGCATAATATCACTAGTTCTTTCTTCTTCCTCCATATATAGTGCTTCACCAGAAGCTGCCGTTTCCTTATATAGATTTTTTCCTACTGCTTCAAGTCCTTCATTATTAATAAACTTAGCAAGGGCGATAGTAGCAATTTCTTCGATTTCTCCATCTGGAGTTTCAGCGGTAATAAGTCCACTTTCGTTTACTGTAATATTTTTCATACCTTCTTCAAAATATATAGCATCATCGAAGTCAGATACTACAGTATATCCATCTGAAGTTACTAGTCTCATTTCATCAAATTCTACACTTAGCTTAAAATTCCCATCTCTAGTATAGAAACGATTCCCACTTGGGTCTTCAATTACAAAAAAACCCTCCCCACTTATACCCATATCGAAGGGACTATCTGTTTTTTCTAAATTGCCTGTAGTAAACATTCTGCTAGTAGCAACAGGCATTACACCATGACCTACCTGTAAATTTACAGGACTACCCTGTCCATCGTTTAAATTAGTAGTTCTTAGATTTGCATATAATAAATCCTTAAATTCTACTTTTTGTCTTTTATAGGATGTTGTATTTACGTTAGCTAGGTTGTTAGAGATTGTATCCATATTTAGCTGTTGGGCCTTCATACCAGAAGCCGCTGTCCATAAAGCTCTCATTGTTTTTCCCCCTTATTATAAATGTGAAGAACGCATTATTCTCTACAGTTTTCCTACCTCATTTGCTGCTTTTTGTAGCATATCGTCGTAAGCCTTTACTACTCTATTGCTAGATTCGTAGGACCTCATTATATTTATCATATTTATCATTTCATTTATAGGATTAATATTAGATCCTTCTAAAAAACCTTGAAGTATTTCACCTTCAAAAGGTGTTTCCTCTATTTCTAATCCTTCTCTTACTACATAGTAAGACTGTCCGTGCTTATCAAGATCATTAGCATTTGAAACATTAATCATATCGAATTGATCTACTACTTGTCCATTAGCAATAACTTGTCCTCTTGCACCAAGCTGAAAATCCGTATCAGCTAGTGTAATAGGACCATTTTGACCTAGTAACGGGTAGCCCTCAGATGTAACGATTTGTCCATTTTGACTTAGAGTAAAGCTTCCATTTCTAGTGTACATTTCCCCTTTAGGAGTACCTACTTTGAAAAAACCACTTCCATTTATAGCAAAATTTAAGTTGTTTCCTGTTTCATCTAATGTTCCTTGTATAAAGTTAATATGTGTTCTTTCAAATCTACGTCCACTGTTAATAGTTCCAATAGTATTAGTTGCTGGCCTATGTATTAAATCTGCTACTACAGCTCCATTAGCCATTAGTTGCCCTGTTTCATTTATATCAATATTGTTATTTCCTACCTGAATTCTTCTACCTTGTCCATCTAAAACAAAGTTTCCTTCAGAAGTGTCTATTTGCCCTTGAATATTGCGGCTATAAGTCCTTAAATACCCATTTTCATCTACAGTAAATTTAAGCTCCCTACTATAGCTCGTTCCCATTGGACTGTTTACTGTAAAAAATCCTCTTTCTGTGGCTAATTGAAATCCTTCTCCATCCCTACTTACTTCTAATTTACCATTCAGCTTGACAGGCTCTGTAGGTAATTGTCCATTTATTTTTTTTATTAGGGCCTCTGGAAATGTTTCTGATATCATAACATCCTTTTTAAATCCAGTGGTATTCACATTAGCCATATTGTTTGATGCGATATCCAACATCTTTTGATTAGTTTGCATTGAAGATACAGCTGTGTATAGTCCTCTAAACATATTTTCACCTCGTACTTTAATCTATCTAATATATTATCGGATTGAGCCATACTTTTCTATAGGTCTTTTTGCTTCTTATTAATAGATGTCTATATAATTAGTACCAAATACCTATAAAAATATAGGCTAGGACATTACGTCTTAGCCTTTAACCCTGATCCTACTTATAACTATTTTTAGCACTTTGACTTCTTGCCAACATTTCTAAAGAGTCTAATGCACTGCCTGTTCCCTTAGCAACACAGGAAACTGCCTCTTCTGCAATATACACCGGAATACCAGTTCTCTTTTCTATAAGTTTATTAAATCCCCATAAAAGAGCACCACCACCAGTCATAACAATACCTTGGTTAGCGATGTCCGAAGCTAGTTCCGGTGGAGTTTTTTCTAATACACTATGTACGGCATCGGCAATAGTAGCTACAGATTCTTCTAATGCTTCTAAAATTTCTTCACTGCTTACTTTTATATTGACAGGAAGACCAGAAACAAGGTTTCTTCCTTTCACATCCATAAAAACTTGTTGTGCACGAGGATATGCTCCACCAATATTAATCTTAATATCTTCGGCAGTTCTTTCACCAATCATAATATTATGACGTTTTCTCATGTAACGGGTAATAGCTTCATCAAATCTATCTCCTGCTACTTTAATAGAAGTACTTACAACTATTCCTCCTAATGATATAACCGCAATATCAGTAGTTCCACCACCTATATCTACTATCATATGTCCATTTGGCTGTGCAATATCTAGACCAGCTCCTATAGCAGCTGCAATTGGTTCTTCTATTAAATAAGTTGTTCTTGCGCCTGCCTCGTTGGTAGCATCAATAACAGCTCTCTTTTCAACCTCTGTAACTCCACTAGGAACACATACAATGATCTTAGGTTTAAAAAATAATTTTTTACCAATTGTTTTTTGAATAAAGTATTTTAACATTCTCTCTGTTACATCATAATCTGAAATAACCCCATCTTTTAAAGGTCTAATAGCAACTATGTTACCAGGTGTTCTACCTAACATTCTACGTGCTTCCTCTCCTACAGCTAGCACTTGATTAGTATTTTTATCAATTGCCACTACGGAAGGCTCCTGTAAAACGATTCCCTTTCCTTTTATAAATACCAAAACACTTGCGGTACCCAGATCTATACCAATATCCGCACCAAAACCCAACATTATATTACCCCCCAATTTCATATAATTATTTAAATTTTGTATATTATACTTTTTAATAATTCTATCATTAATTTTACCATTATACTACAAAAAAAGACATTGTTTTCAACTATATCTTATTCTTTATAAATGTAAAAATACCTTCTTTATTTACATAAATTTCATAAGTTTATTTTAAAATTAGAAAACACAAAAAGACCTCCCTTACGAGAGGTCTTTTTTAAATTTACTAATAGCTAATAATTCTTGTTTTATCTTATCTTGTTTATTGATTTATATTTCATCTTCGTAGCTTTGCCACCTCTTATGTGTCTTTCTGCCTTATTAGCATCAAGTATATCTTTTACTTGATTAGCCATTAGAGGGTTTATCTTAGGAAGTCTTTCTGTTACGTCTTTATGGACTGTACTTTTGCTTACCCCAAATATGCGAGCTGTTTGCCTAACGGTAGCTCCCTCGTTAATAATGTAGTTAGCTATCTCTATAGCTCGCTTCTCTATGTAGTCCTTCACAGCATTAACCCCCCTCTATCATAGCGTCTTAATCTATAATATGAGAGGAATTAGCAATTTAGAATTACTTATTTAATTTACCTAAGTATATTTGTGGATCTATAAACTTATCATCTTTAAGTACTTGAAAATGTAGTACTGGACCTTCTAAAGTTTTGTTGGATGCTGTTTTACCAACTCCACTAATAGTTTGCCCCTTTTCAACTTGGTCTCCCACCTTAACCATTGCATCTGTAGACAGATTGCTGTATCTTGTAAGCATATCATCATTATGTTTAATTGTAATAGTAATTCCCATAATAGTATCATTAATAACCTCTACTATTTCACCATCAAGAGCTGCCTTTACTGGTGATCCTTCTGTGGCCTGAATGTCTATTCCCTTATGAGTACTCCATTGATCTAGGGTTTTATGATAAACTAAGTGATCGTCTGCAAAAGGTAATGTTAATTTTCCTACTACTGGAACTATCATACTTACACTAGCTGAAGCTTCTTCGCTAGCTTCTGGTACAGCTGTTTCTTCCAATTTTTCTTCTTTATCACTATCTTTTTGGATATCTTCTTTATTGTCTTTACCATCTTGCTTTACTTGATTCTTTGGAGTATCAGAAGATTTTTCATCTTCTTCTACTGGTTTTCCCTGACCAATTTTCCCTGTTTCCTGTGCATCATCAGTCTCTTCTACAGCTTCATTGTCTTCCACTAAGGTTACCTCTGGCTGCATGTCTTCCTCAAATGGATTAGTGGGACCTTCACCAATGAAGTAATCTTCCTTCTGGTTATTGACCCAAATGGCTGTAGCAGCAATGATAGCTACACATAGTATTAAAATAATATAAAATCCTTGTTTGTCCATAATTTGATAAAGGGACTTTTTTTCTTTTTTATTTCTGTCATTGTTATTGTTATTTTCTAATGACATAGATCCCACCTCCTTTTGTTATTATGACCACTTAAAAAGCTTCTATACAAATGAGATGGGATTTTTTTAAATTTTTTATGATACTAATTATTCTTAGTACTACGAACTAGTTAATAGACTAGATTATGGTAAAATTTTAAGCAGTGTTTGCGATGAATAGATACTGCAATAGTATCCTGAGTTACTTTACTATTTGTGACTCTTTAATACACTTAGAGTAACTCCTTGGTAATAATGTTTTAAAATATCACTAAATGTACTACCTTGTTTAGCCATTCCATTGGCCCCCCATTGGCTCATACCTACTCCATGACCATAGCCTTTTGTAGTAAAGTGTATATCCTTACCTCTAATATCGACAGTAAAGTTGGCCGATCTTAGTTCAAATAACTCTCTAACTTCCCTACCTGTAAACTCCTTATTACCTATTTTAATTTTCTTTATATTGCCTCCACTACTTCTTTCTAATATATTTATTTCGGAGGCAATTTTCTTATCATCAACCTTCAAGTCCTTATATTTCCCTTTAAGCTTTGATATAAAATCCTTTATAGAAATTTTGTATTGATCTACCAACACTGGAGACCCTTCTTCATAGGGACTGGACACACTTCGTAAATATGGGACGGCAGTAGTAAATACATCTTCTGAGTTTTCTGTACGCCCTCCACTCGTAGAGTGATATAGTGGCTCAATAGGCTTCATATTGTAAGTCATAATAACTCCCTTAGTAGACATTACTGCATCTTCTATTTTAGGCAAATATTCTTTTATCCATTTCTTACCATGTCGTTCTCTAAGTTCTTCCAGAGATAGCCACTCCTGACAATGGAGATGACTCGTGCATAGAATCGCTCCAGGATGATCTGGATTTCCTGCCTCTACATATGCACTTCTTTTCCAAATGGCATAAGTTCTGGCAGCCACAGCTTGAGCCTTTAGAGCTTCTATTTCAAAGGCAGCTGGCGCCTCTCCAGCAACAACTCCTATAATATATTCTTCTAGTCCTAGCTCCATAATTTTGTCTGTATCGTGGTTATATACTGCTACAACTAAGTCTGACTCTACAATTTTTTTCTCTATAGGCTTGTCTCTATTTGGAATAGATATATCACAGCTAGTCACTATAAACATTGGCATAAATAGAGTCACAACTACAAAAAAAATAATTCCCCAAAAAATACCCTTCATCTGATACAACCCCTTATCGTCTAGTATAGTATAAGGTATATGTGGGGAACCAAGTTTTTAGAACTATAAAATAGGTGCCAGTCATTAAGTTATCAACTTAATGACTGGCACCTTAGCCTACAATTAAAACTTAAGCCAATTCTTCTTCCTCTTCTAAATTTTCTTCTCTATATATATTAGCTCCTAGAGATCTTAACTTTTCCTCTATATCTACATAACCTCTATCAATATGATAGGTATTTGTAATCTCTGTTATTCCATCTGATACCAATCCTGATAAAATCAAAGCAGCTCCAGCTCTTAGGTCTGTAGCCTTTACTGGTGCCCCTAGTAAAGCTTCTTTGCCTTCTATAATAGCGCTACGGCCTTCTATCTTAATATCTGCGCCCATTCTTTTTAACTCGCTAACATGCATAAATCGATTTTCAAATACAGTCTCAATAACTATGCTAGTACCCTCTGCTACGCTCATTAATGCCATGAATTGGGACTGCATATCTGTAGGAAATCCAGGATAAGGCATAGTTTTAATATCTACAGCCTTCGGCCTGTTTTTTCCTATAACTCTTATGCCGTTACCTTCTTCCATTACCTCCATATTACATTCCTTTAGTTTTGCAATAACAGGCTTCAAATGGTCTGGTACAACATTATCTACTAAGACATTTCCTCCTGTAATAGCTGCAGCTATCATATATGTTCCTGCCTCTATTCTGTCTGGAATAACGGAATGTACAGCTCCTCCAAGATTTTCTACTCCATTAATTTTAATAGTATCCGTACCTGCACCTTTAATATCCGCTCCCATTTTATTTAGAAAATTAGCTAAGTCTGTAATCTCTGGTTCTTCTGCTGCGTTTTCAATAACTGTTTGTCCTTCTGCTAATACAGCAGCCATCATAATATTTTCTGTAGCTCCTACGCTAGGAAAATCTAAATAAATTTTACTACCAATTAATCTTTCTGCTGTTGCTTCTACAAAACCATAACCTAATGTAATCTCTGCGCCTAAGGCTTTGAAGCCCTTTAAATGAAGATCAATAGGTCTTGTGCCAATAGCACATCCACCAGGCATGGAAATTCTTGCCTTGCCCATTCGAGCTAAAAGAGGTCCCATAACTAGAAAAGATGCTCTCATCTTTCTAACTAGCTCGTATGGTGCTTCTATTTCATCTATGTCATGTGCCATAACTTCTATTTTATCTCTTTCTAAACGCTTTATATCTGCCCCAAGGCTTGATAATACTTCGCAAATTACATCTACATCTCTTAAAGCTGGTACTTCTTCCAAAACACACTTTTCAGTAGATAACAAGGTAGCTGCCAATATTGGCAAAACAGCATTTTTAGCTCCACTTACACGAACAGTTCCTTGTAATGGTCTGCTTTTTTGAACGATAATTTTTGACAATGCTTCTTCCTCACTTTCTATCACGATTGAATATAAGCATTTTACTATTTACTATTATTTAATAAGCTGTAGTAATCAGAGGATTGGCAATCCACAAATAGGTTTTATCTTCGTATTCACTGTATCTCATAGCCAACTGAAGGTTTACACTTCTGCCCCCGTAGTTAATAGAGGAAGAAATTAATGGGCTATATGCAGTAATACTGGTAAAAAGTTCATCTTCCAAAACTTCTATCCTCTTAGCTTCTAAAAAACTAAATATTTCTTCCTGTTTTTGGTTTTCCTCAGCTTTAGTAAGCATACCTAAATGTGCCCCTGTTAAGTTGATTGTAGTTTGTATTTCACTTGCGTATTTCTCTAGTATATTTTCCACTTGATTACTAATATCCACTATTTCTTTATATCTTTTATTTTCAACTATGTCAACAATAATATACGTTTCAGACTCTCCCACTATTTGGGTACTAAGTAGTTTTATTACGGTAACATTGCCTTCTTCATTAGGTACAAATGTTATGATTTCATTGTATCCTTCATCTTCTACTCTTTGTTCTAAAATAGTTTCAGCCTCAATATCCAGTGGATCTTCAAAATAATCCTTATGTCCATATTCCTTTACTTCATCCATATTAATCCTTACTACTTCTCCATTTATATTTAAAGCATCCATTATCTCTATTTGTTTTTCTTCAAGTTCTTCCATAGTAAGAAATGTATTAGGAATAAAACCTGATTTATTTATATTAAATTCTTCCATCTGAAATCCACCAATTTCTATAGCCTGTAAAAGTAGCGATTCTTCCTGTAATAAATCTGTATCTATATTTTTAACAGGCTGGGCTGATGAGTTATATAAAATTCCTACAAGTAAAATAAAAATAAGTCCGAGTAAAGAATATCTTCTCATAATGTATTTCCTCCTTATTAAATCTAATAAAAAGGAAAGTTTTAAAATTGTAGTATGATGTTAAAGGGGGACGAAAAACATCTATATTACAACCTAAAACCTTCCCTCTGTCTTTAATTATTGACCCAATAAAAGGAGACTATACATTATTTTTTTAAATTATACACTTATAATTATATGTTGATTTATCTTGTATCTATGCCTATTACTTTTTACAAATAGGGCACTTTGCGCCCATGATTCTATCTAAAAGCCCAAACTTTTTAAATCTTTTACTAAACTTAGGCCATTTAACACTTACCTCTTTATAACAATCTCCACATATTTCCTTATCATTAGTTTCTTTAAATCTTGCAGGTACTTCTTTTATTTCTACCTCTACATTTTCCCTTTCTACGGCTTGGCGGCTCACTACTACAATGCCCATTGATTCTTCACTATTAGTAGATATAGTTTTGAACTCCTTGCTTGTATCCTTAGCTAGTTTCATGTATTTAGACATTACTTCCATAGGTATCTTTTGATTTACTATAATAATTTCTGCCATATTATCCTTTAAGGCATCTTCTACGTAGTTTTGTGCCTCAATCATAGAAGATTGCTCCATAGTTAATCCTAATATGACTCTTTCTCTAAACTCTCCTAGCCATTTCCGTTTTTCATCAGGCTTTATTTGTGGTGTACCACCTATAGCATATTCTATCGTTTTCTCCAATTCACTTTTGTCCATCATTGATGCTCTCTCCTCTTGTTTTAAATGCTATGTTATTTATTATACCCTTCATGCATTGTTTTACAATATAACAATATGATAATATGATAAAATAATTCGTTTTTAAACTTATTAAAGGTCTTCCAATTCTATTATACTTGAATTTTAAACAGTTATCAAAAATTTCAAGCCCTAAGAATTCATGCTAAATTTAAAGTACTCAAAATATTACTGACCTTCTACTTCTTTAGGAATCTTATATTGTTAAAAATTTATACTTTCTTAGACAAGGAAAATAGGATATAATATTTTTATGTGACTAACTATTATCCTCCTAGGAGGTGGGAAGAATGTTTAAAATAATGACTAAAGCAGATAAAATATTAATTGTTTTTATTTTGGTAGCTAGTATAGCTAGTATTTTTGCCATACCTACATTACTAACAAGTGCAGGTTCTGAAAAACAAGTAGTTGTAAATATTGACGGTAAGGAAGTTGCTCGTTTTACATTAACAAATACTCCCGAATCGGAGTTTAAAGAGATTCCTTTTGAGGTTAGGGGAAAAGAATATAAAGCACGGTTTGAAATGAAGGATGGTAAGGTAATGCTCCATAGACTACCAGACGAGGTAGTGCCTTTAAGTATTCATAAAGAAATGGGATGGATTAGCGAGTCATATCAGATGATAGTGGCTCTTCCTATTAAGATGTATGTAACTGTTGAAGGTGCTACAGTAGCGGATGATGATATGTTTGATATTATAGTACAGTAAGAAATAGAAAAGTGAGATTGCATATGCAATCTCACTTTTCTATTTCTTTTCATCTGCTACGTCTAATCTGTTTAGAGCCTTCTTAAGAGCTATTTCTGCTCTTACTTTATCTATATCGCTTTTACTAGCAGCAAGGCGTCTTTCTGCTCTTTCTTTAGCTTCTTCTGCCCTTTTAACATCTATTTCATCTGGCCACTCTGCGGAATCTGTTATAATTCTAGTATAGTCTGATTCTATCTGTATGAAACCTTCAGAAATAGCAGCTTCTTTAAACTGTCCATCCTTTTTGATTCTAATTTTTCCAATTTTTAGAGGAGCTACCATAAGCATATGATTTCTCATAATCCCCACATCACCTTCTATAGTTCTAACGATGGTCATTTCTACTTCATCATCATAAAACATACGACTTGGTGTAACTATTTGGAGACGAAATGTAGATGCCATATGATCACCTACTTCCCTTTAGCTTTTTCTACAGCTTCATCAATTGTTCCTACAAATAGGAAGGCTGACTCTGGAATATCATCATGCTTCCCTTCTAATATTTCTTTAAATCCTCTAATTGTTTCCTTAAGTGGAACGTATTTACCAGCCATACCGGTAAACTGTTCTGCAACACTGAATGGTTGAGAAAGGAAACGTTGGATTTTTCTCGCTCTAGCAACTGTTAATTTATCTTCGTCGGATAGCTCGTCCATACCTAAAATAGCGATAATGTCCTGTAGCTCCTTATATCTTTGAAGTACTTCCTGTACCCCTCTGGCTACTTTATAATGCTCTTCTCCTACAATAGCTGGATCTAGCACCCTAGAACTAGAGTCTAGTGGATCTACGGCAGGATAAATACCTAACTCGGCAACTTGACGTGAAAGTACAGTTGTTGCATCTAAGTGAGCAAAAGTTGTAGCAGGTGCTGGGTCAGTTAAGTCGTCGGCTGGTACATAAACTGCCTGTACAGAAGTGATAGAACCTTTCTTAGTAGAAGTAATTCTCTCTTGAAGTGCTCCCATTTCTGTAGCTAGTGTTGGTTGGTATCCAACGGCACTAGGCATACGTCCTAATAAGGCAGAAACCTCACTACCTGCCTGTGTAAATCTAAATATATTGTCAACGAATAAAAGTACGTCTTGACCTTCATGATCTCTAAAATGTTCTGCCATAGTAAGTCCAGTTAAGGCAACACGCATTCTAGCTCCTGGTGGCTCATTCATCTGTCCGTATACAAGGGAAAGTTTATCAATAACTCCTGATTCAATCATCTCGTTATAAAGATCGTTTCCTTCCCTAGTTCTTTCCCCTACTCCAGCAAACACAGAAAGTCCACCATGCTCTTTGGCGATATTGTTAATAAGCTCCAGAATTAATACAGTTTTACCAACACCAGCACCGCCAAACAAACCGATCTTTCCACCCTTTAAGTAAGGTGCAATAAGGTCTACTACCTTAATTCCAGTTTCTAAAATTTCTGAAGAAGTTGCTTGTTCTTCAAAACTTGGTGCTTGTCTATGAATAGGTGCATTAAACTCAGAATTAACTGGCCCCTTTTCATCAACCGGTTCTCCTATTACATTGAAAATTCTACCTAAAGTTTCCCTACCTACTGGAACAGTGATTGGACGTCCTGTATCTTTTGCGTCCATGCCACGAACAAGTCCGTCTGTAGAGTTCATGGCAACACAACGAACCGTATCATCTCCTATGTGTTGGGATACTTCTACTATAATTTTGCCATCTGGTCCTTCAATCTCAATAGCGTTTAATAGATTTGGTAGATTTTCTCTGCTGAATCGTATATCTACAACCGGTCCAATTATTTGTACCAGCTTACCTACATTTCCTTCAGCCATATAATCTTACCTCCTTATCTTTTAACTCAATGCTTCGGCTCCTCCAACGATTTCTGTAATCTCTTGGGTGATAGATGCCTGTCTTGCACGGTTATATTGTAACTGTAATTTATCTATCATTTCTTCCGCATTATCTGTAGCACTTTCCATAGCTATCTTTGTAGCACTTTGATAACTAGTAGCAGATTCTACAAGAGCTCCATAAATAGTGCTATCTATATATTTAGGAATCAAATAGCTTAAAACCGCTTCTGGAGAAGGTTCATAGCTCATAAGTTCCCTTGATTTTACCTTTTCTTTTTTAGTTTCATCAGCCTGTGACTCTAAAGGCAAAAGCTTAATAACCTTTGGATTGTAGCTAATAGTGGTTAAAAATTCTGTATACACTAAATATACTTCATCAACCAAACCCTGTTTATATAATTCTACACTTAGTCTTCCGATCTTTTGTGCATCTGAGTAAGTAGGGTCTTCAGAAATATGGGTAAACTCACCATCTAAATCATAGTTTCTTTTTCTAAAGTAGTCTCTTGCCTTTTGTCCAATAGATATTACGGATACTTTATCCTTTTCCTTCATATGCCCAGTTGCTGCTTTAATAACATTGGCGTTGTAGCCTCCAGCTAATCCTCTATCCGCGGAAATTACAATATATCCAGTATTTTTGACTTCTCTTGGAGTAATAAGCTCATGCTTTACTCCTTTGGTACTGGATATTATATCACTAACAGCATCTCTTACTGCATTAAAGTAGGGTCTTGTCTTTTCTAGACGTTCCCTTGATTTTTTCATTTTAGAAGAAGCTACTAGCTCCATAGCCTTTGTAATTTGCTTTGTACTGTTAACACTCTTAATACGACGCTTAATATCCCGCATTCCTAATCCGGCCAAACCTTTTCACCTCCTGGGATTAGCAGCACTCTGCTTTTATTCCCTTTCCGCCTTAAACTGCTTCTTAAAGCTTTCTATAGCCTCTTTTAGTTTCTCCTCTGTTTCTCCATCAAGATTTCCTGTAGTAACAATAGCTTTTCCTACTTCAGGATACTCATTGTCCATAAACTTTAGGAAGTTTGCTTCAAAATCTCTAACATCTTCTACTGCAATATCAGTTAGATATTTCTTAGTTGTAGCGTATATAATCATTACTTGCTTTTCAACAGGCATTGGATCGTACTGTGGTTGCTTTAATATTTCAAGAATTCTTTCCCCTTGGGATAAACGTTCTTGAGTTTCTTTATCTAAATCTGATCCGAATTGAGCAAAGGCTGCAAGCTCTCTATATTGAGCAAGTTCAAGTCTTAGAGTACCAGCTACTTTTTTCATAGCTTTAATTTGAGCATTACCACCAACCCTAGATACTGAAATACCAGGGTTTACCGCAGGTCTAACACCAGCATTAAAAAGCTCTGTCTCCAAGAATATCTGACCATCTGTAATAGAAATTACGTTAGTTGGAATATATGCAGAAACATCTCCTGCTTGGGTTTCAATAAGAGGTAGTGCAGTTAAGGAACCTCCGCCTCTTTCATCACTTAGCTTTGCAGCTCTTTCCAGTAATCTACTGTGTAAGTAGAATACATCTCCAGGATAGGCCTCACGTCCCGGTGGCCTTCTAAGTAATAATGACATGGCACGGTATGCTACGGCATGTTTTGAAAGGTCATCATATATGATTAAAACATGCTTTCCGTTTTCCATAAACTCTTCACCCATAGCGCATCCCGCATACGGTGCTAAATATTGGAGTGGTGCAAGTTCATCTGCAGTGGATGATACTATAATAGTATAATCCATAGCACCAGCCTTTTCTAAAGTATCCTTTATCTGTGCTACAGTTGATTTCTTTTGCCCGATAGCCACATAAATACAAATTACGTCTGTATTTTTTTGGTTAATTATTGTATCGATAGCTAGAGCAGTTTTTCCCGTTTGACGGTCACCTATAATAAGCTCTCTTTGCCCTCTGCCGATTGGTATCATAGAGTCTATGGCCTTTATTCCTGTTTGCATAGGCTCGTGAACAGACTTTCTGGCAATAATTCCTGGTGCAACTCTTTCTACTTCACGATAAGTATTAGCATTAATAGGACCTTTACCATCGATAGGTTGTCCTAAAGCATTAACAACACGTCCAAGTAATGCTTCTCCTACTGGAACTTCTACTATTTTTCCAGTACGTTTAACTGTATCACCCTCACGAATAGCTTCATCAGAGCCTAAAAGAACGCAACCAACGTTGTCCTCCTCAAGGTTTAAAGCCATTCCGTATATTGAGTTAGGAAACTCTAAAAGCTCTCCAGCCATACACTTTTCCAGTCCGTGGATTCTGGCAATACCGTCTCCAACCTGGATAACGGTACCAACATCCTTGACCTCTAATTTATTTTCATATCTCTTAATTTGTTCTTTAATAATTGAACTAATTTCCTCAGGTCTGAGATTCACTACTATCACCCCTGTTCCTATACTAATATTTGTGACAATTGCTCTTGCATGTTTGCAAGTCGACTTTTAACAGTTCCATCAATTACTTTATCACCAATTTTTACAAGAACTCCTCCAATAATTGTAGGGTCTACTTGATTTTGTAATTGAATATTTTTTCCTGAAGACATAGAAAGATTTACTTGTAGCTTTAGTAGATCCTGTTTATCCATAGGTATAGCAGTGATTGCTACTGCATCTACCTTGTTTTTAACAGCATCAGCTAAGGCTATATACTCCCTAACCATAGACTCAATGTAACCTTCTCTTCCTTTGTCTACAATAATACGTAAGAAGTTAAAAACTTCTTGACTTACTCTATCTTTAAAAATATTAGACACTATATCTTTTTTCTCATCAGCAGAAATTAAAGGACTTTTTAATATTCGATAAAGCTGTGGCTCACTTTTAAAACAGTCTAATATAAAGCTAAGCTCATCCTTTACCTTTTCATAGACCTGCTCTTCAAAAGCAATTTCAAAAAGGGCACTTGCATATCTTTTGGATACTAATTCTGCCATTGTGTTTCCCCTGCCTTATCGATAAATTGCTGGATCATTTGTTGGTGAGCCCCTTGATCTAGATCCTTTTCGATTACCTTTTCTGCCGCAGCAATAGCAAGCTGAGAAATTTCTCCTTTTAACTCATTCATCATTTTCTTCTTTTCTCTTTCAACTTCTAACCTTGCTTTTTCTAGAATTTTTCTTGCTTCTTCCTCAGCAGATAGGATAATTTCGTTTCCTCTATCCTCTGCTCTACGATTAGCCTCTTCAATAATAGTATTTCTTTCCTTTTTAATTTCCTTTAACTTTTCTTCATATTGAGACTTTAATTCATCGGATTCTTTATTTTTAATCTCTGCCTCTTGAATAGACACTTCTATATTCCGTCTACGATTTTCCATAAATTCTGTAACCGGTTTAAATAAAAAATGTCTTAAGGCAAAATAGATTATCAAAGTATTAATAATTTGAAAAATAAAGGTGGCATTTATCTCCACTAATCCCAGCATATTTAAGCCCTCCTTCCAAAGATGTAGGGAGATGACTTCATCTCCCATTTATCTAGTGTTTTATTTTGTCAACATACCTACCAGTGGGTTTGCAAATATTAAGATTAGGGCAATAACTAATGCATAAATACCTGTAGTCTCTGCAACAGCTTGACCAAGTAACATAGTTCTTGTAATATCTCCTTGTGCTTCTGGTTGTCTACCTACTGCCTCAGCACCTTTACCTGCTGCAAATCCTTGTCCAATACCAGGCCCTAAACCTGCTATCATTGCTATTCCTGCTCCAAGAGCAGATGCTCCTAAAACTATTGCTTTTGCCATCATTTCGTTCATAATAAAATTCCTCCTTGTTTGTGTTTAACTTTTAAGTATTTAATCTATTGTATTACAAAATATACTTGTTGCGTGTAATATGTACTACGCCAAGTAATTACTCTTTAGCCATAGCTATAAAAACCATTGTAAGCATAGCAAATATAAAAGATTGAAGCGCACCTGAAAAAAGATCAAAGTACAAATGGAATACAACTGGAATACCAGCTTGAAAAATTGGTATAGTGTTTAGTCCAATCATACCACTAAGCCCTGCTAAGGCTGCATATAGTAGGGACATTATAATAAGTCCTCCTACTAGATTTCCAAATAAACGAAATCCCAAAGATATAGGTGTAGCTAACTCACCTAATAAATTCATTGGAAATAATAAGAAAAATGGTTCAAAATAACCTTTAATATAGGCTTTTATCCCTTTGCTTTTTATTGAAGAAAAGTGAATTATAATAAAGGTCATTATACCTAATGCTAAAGTAGTGTTAAGATCAGCAGTAGGCGGCCTCAATCCCACTAGTCCAATTAGATTAGCAAATAGTATAAACATAAATATAGTACCTATATAAGGGGCAAATGCTTTGTTTTTTTCACCCATTGTACTTATAGTAAGATTATTTATTGCATCTACTATAGCTTCTATAGCATTTTGTACCCCTTTAGGAATTTTTTCAAAATTTCGTGTAGTGACTATAGCTAATATAATTAATACCGCCATTATAATCCATGTAACTACTACTGTTTCTGAAATTTGAAGCCCAGCTATATTTATAAGCCTAGGACCAAAACCTTCCATCAGTTTTCCTCCTTTCTGTAATGTATATTTTTTTATATTTAGCTACTTTATAAAAATTTTTTTAAAAAATTTAACCTCATTAAATAAGCCTTCTTTTAGTATAATAGGTTTTATTGATATTAAACCAATAATTGTACCTAATGCATTTATATGTTCACCTTTTAAGGATATATATATAACTACTGCATTTATAAAAAAGCGTACAATGTATCTACTCCCACTATAAGTTTGAGCCTTATGGGGTGGCATTTTAATAGCTTTATCTATTGTTAGGGCAAGGAGTCTAAAGTTTAAAATTGCTATTAAAGATCCAAAGGCAAGGCCTTTAATAAACGGTATAAACGGACGTATAACTATTAAACTAGCAGCGCCTATTAATAAGTTTAATATAAGGACACCCTTTGCTATTTTAACTTGAATATCCCAAGTATGCCCCATGTTCTCACTTCCTTTTTTTACTTTCAGAACTGCTTTGAGTTATCTTAAATAAACTCATAAATGCTGAAACAACGCCTATTATTATAAAAATAAATAAAAATATAGGCCCCGTCTCTAATCTATCATCTAGCCACTTTCCTATGTATAGACCAATTCCAATGGGTACCATCATAGAAATACCAATTTGACTAATTAATACTAGGTTTTCGAGTGCACTTGTCTTTCTTGCCATATTATCTCCTACTTAACTATAACTTTTGGAATATTTTATCATATTATATGAAACTTTATACGAATTTAAGTAATTTTTATATTACTTATTATAGCATAATTTTCTAATCTGTCTTTAATATTTTTTGAATATTTCTAACCATAACATAATATTTTCATTATTTTTGTGACTTTAGTCATAGATTATACCCTATAGTTTTATGGTCTTTCACTCCTAAGTCCAAAATAGTATAGTAAAGCCTCAACTGTTCTTTTTGATGCGGCACCATCTCCATATGGATTTATAGCATTTGCCATTTTTTCGTATTCATACTTATCATTTAGTAGAAGATTTACTCCTTCTTTGATATTATCCTTCTCTACACCTATTATTTTTACAGTACCTGCCTCGGCAGCCTCTGGTCTTTCTGTTTCTGTTCTCATAACTAAAATAGGCTTTCCTAAAGCTGGTGCCTCTTCTTGTATTCCACCAGAGTCTGTTAATATTAAATATGCTTTATTTAAAAGGTTTGCAAAAGGTTCGTAGTCCAGTGGCTCTATTAAATGAATATTTTCCTGATCTCCCATAATACTATTAGCCAATGAGCGTATATTAGGATTTAAATGTACTGGAAATATTACCTCAACTTCTTTATTTTCCTGAGCCAACTCCTTTACTGAAGTAAATATATCTTCCATAGGTTTACCCCAGTTTTCTCTTCTATGGCATGTCATTACTATTACTTTTTTATTTTCATAATCTATATTATTTAAAAGCTGGTTTTCAAATATATAATCTTTCTTAACTACAGAAAGCAGAGCATCTATTACAGTATTCCCAGTAATAAAAATATTTTTCTCATCTACTCCTTCTTTTATTAAATTATTGTAGTTACCATCTGTAGGGGCAAAATGAATACTTGCAAGGTTCGTTGTAAGCCTTCTATTCATTTCTTCAGGATATGGAGAATAGATATTACCACTTCTTAGTCCAGCCTCGACATGTCCTACTTTAATTTTTTGATAAAAAGCTGCTAGTGCTCCTACAAATGTGGTAGATGTATCGCCATGAACTAAAACAATATGAGGTTTTTCTTTAATTAGAACTTCCTCTATTCCTTTTAATACCTTTACTGTAATATCAGATATAGTCTGCCCATGTTTCATAACATTTAGATCGTAGTTTGGCTTAATATCAAAAAGTTCTACTACCATATCAAGCATTTCACGATGCTGGGCAGTTAAACAAACTATAGACTCTATCTCTTCATATTCTTCCATTTTTTTTACTAGGGGAGCCATCTTTATAGCCTCTGGTCTGGTTCCAAATATAGTCATTACCTTTAACTTTTCCATATTATTCTTCCTTTCCATTTCGCAAAATATCTATATTCTATCTTAACATTGAAATTATTACCTAAAACATTAATACTTATTTCTACAAACATTTTATTTTTCCTTCAAAAAATAGAAAAGAAGGACCTAAGCCCTTCTAAAATATATCCTATACTTTTGCTTTTCTTTCCTCGACTTTTTTCATTAGTCCCATTCTTAATGCTCCAAATAAAACTAGCAATGATATAGAAGCAATAACTAAGTATGCAGCTATTCTAGTTGTAGCATTTGACACTACTACAGCACTACCACCTAATACCATACTTATCGCATATAATGTTACAACAGTTTGTTTTTGGCTAAATCCATGATCTAACAACCTGTGATGGAGATGCCCCTTATCTGCTTCCATAATAGGTCTACCATTTAATAATCTTCTAATTATTGCAAAGGTAGTATCAAATATGGGTACTCCCAGAGCTAGTACAGGTATAGCTACTGCAATGGTAGCAGCTTTTTTAATAACACCTTCCACAGAAATAGTAGCTAATAGAAACCCTATTGCCAAGGAGCCTGTATCTCCCATAAAAATTTGTGCCGGGTTAAAGTTATAGGGTAAAAATCCAGATGATGCCCCTGCTAATATTGCAAGCAAAATAGCAACATTATACTGGCCAATATTGTAGGCAACAGCAGCCAAAGATAAGGAAGCTATAGCAGAAACCCCTGCAGCTAATCCATCTAATCCATCAATTAAGTTCACTGTATTAGTAATACCTACTATCCAAAAAACCGTCATCGGAATTTTTAAGGCCTTTAAAAAAACATATCCACTTTCACTTTTTACTAAAGGAAAGTTAATAAAATCGATAGTTACACCACTATATACTACTATTAAAGCAGCGACTATTTGAGCAGCTAATTTATACTTAGCTGAAATTTGTTTCACATCATCAACTATACCTATCATTACAATTATAGTAACGCCTATTAAGATTCCTTTAAATTCACTGTTAAAGTGTATGTTAGGATTCAATACAGCCATAAATATAGCAGTAATAACAAAGGCCGAGTAAATAGCAATACCACCTAGCCTAGGCATAGGTTTTTTGTGCACTCTTCTATTATCCTTAGGTATATCAATAGCGCCTATTTTGTAGGCTAATTTTTTTGCATAGGGAGTCAATAAGTATGAAATTACTAACGCAATAACAAATGCAGCACTTGCTGCTAAAATAATATTTTGTTTTTCCATGATTTCACTCCTTAGTATTTAGCAAACCCTTCAACTAATTATTTTACACTAATATCTTAAATGTAGCAATCTATTAATATACTTACCAACTATATCCTTTTTAATTCAATTCCGGATTCTTCAAGCATTTCCCAAGAAAGTTCATCAGGATAATCTCCTTTAAATACCAACTTGCTAATTCCTGCATTAATAACCATTTTAGCACACACTACACAGGGCTGAATTGTTACGTAAAGGGTTGCCCCTTCTAGTTTAACTCCGTGAAGTGAGGCCTGAATAATAGCATTTTGCTCTGCATGAAGACCTCTACAAAGTTCATGTCGCTGCCCTGAAGGTATTCCCAGCTGCTCTCTAAGACATCCCGTCTCCTCACAATGCTTTAAACCTGTAGGAGCACCATTATATCCACTAGCTAAAATTCTTTTATCTTTAACAACAACAGCCCCCACCTGTCTACGTAAACAAGTAGAGCGTGTTTTAACTATTTCCGCCATTTCCATAAAATATTCATCCCAAGATGGACGCATAAATTTTCCCCCTTAGCAAGCAAAATTATTCTTATTTCTATATTTTAACATATATTCGAATGTTTTATATCATTTATAGGCCTTTGTAATTAAATCTTAATATTTATTCCAATAAAAGTTATCTGATACTATTGCCTCAGCTTTTATAGCACTTAGAGTTTTATACTTTTTTATACCTTCTTGAATAATAAAAAACATAGGAGCAATTCGCCCTATGTCTTTAGACGTTATATATAATTATTTTGTTCCAAATAGCCTATCTCCAGCATCTCCTAGACCTGGTATAATATAAGCATGATCATTTAATTTTTCATCGATAGCAGCTACATAAATATCTACATCAGGATGTTGTTCTTGAATAGCAGCTATTCCTTCTGGACAAGAAACTAAACATACAAGTTTAATACTTGAAGCTCCTCTGTCTTTAATAAATCTTATTGCAGCATTAGCAGATCCACCAGTAGCTAGCATAGGATCTAGTACAATTAGTTCTCTTTCATGAATATCTGTAGGTAGCTTGACATAGTATTCAACTGGCACCAATGTTTCTGGATCACGATATAGACCAACATGTCCAACCTTTGCAGCTGGTATTAATTCTAAAATACCGTCTACCATTCCAAGACCCGCTCTTAAAATTGGAACTATACCTAATTTTCTACCACATAAAGTTTTAGCCTTCATTTTACAAACTGGGGTTTCTATTTCGATTTCTTCTAAGGAAAGATCTCTTGTAACCTCATATCCCATTAACATCGAAATCTCTTTTACTAATTCTCTAAACTCCTTAGAACCCGTATTCTTATCTCTAATTAAAGTTAATTTGTGCTGTATTAATGGATGATCAATAACAGTTACTTTACCCATATTTTTATTCCTCCTTAGTAAAATCCATGTGTTATTAAATTTCAATTACAGATTTGAGTATTTTCTCTCAATTTCAGTAATTTTATCAATTCTGTTCTGGTGCCTTCCGCCTTCAAACTCAGTTCCTAGCCATGTATCAACAATTTCCAAAGCAAGTCCAGGGCCTACAACCCTCTCACCTAGAGCTATAATGTTAGCATTGTTATGTTGTCTTGTTGCCTTAGCAGAAAAACAGTCTCCAACTAAAGCACACCGTACTCCTGGTACCTTATTAGCAGCAATGGATATACCTATTCCCGTGCCACAAACCAATATTCCTCTATCAAATTCTTCAGCTACTACAGCTTCACCCACTGACCTGGCAAAGTCAGGATAGTCTGTAGATGCAATTGAATCCGTACCAAAATCCTTTATGTCAAATCCTTTTTCCTGTAGGTGTTTTTTGATAAGTTCCTTTAGTCCATACCCACCATGGTCACTTCCTATTGCAATTTTCATATTCACACCCCCATTATTAATTTCAAATCTAAACTAAAAATCGTCTAATGCTATTGCATCCACTCATGCCTCACTGAAATTTTTAACTTTCGTTTAAAATTTCAAGTACTTAGAGTATTCCTAACTTACTATTCACTTATAAGTCTTCAATAATTAGAAAGTTTATACTTTAAACTTAAGGCAATTAAACATAAACCTAAGTTATATTCTACATTAATTTAAAAAATCCTTCAAACTTTATTTTATTTTTTCAACTAGTATTTGTAGATATTGTTCTATCTCCTTAGCACTTTCCCTATAAATATCTAAGGATCGTCCAAAAGGATCTTTTATATCATAATCACTATTTTGATAAGACAAATCCGATATAGGAAATTTTTCTCTACTATATAAAGCATACTCCTTTAGAGTAAATACCTTATCCTTTGCCTTAGGGCACATATGTAATATTGCCATCTTATGATTTAATGTCATAGTTAAAATTAAATCTGCTTCTTTAATTAATTTTGGAGTTAAGGGAGTGGATCGATGATCCCCTATATCTATGTCTTTTTCCTTTAGCACTTTTATTGCATGTTGAGATGCATTATCTCCCTCCCATGCACATGTACCAGCAGAAATTACATTAATGCTTTTAAAGTTATTCTCTTTACTTTTTAACATATGCTTAAATAATCCCTCTGCCATACTACTTCTACAAGTATTGCCTGTACATACAAATAAAATGGTCTTCATAAAGTTTGCCTCCTTCTCCACCTTTTATCCAAAGTATTAATAATCTCTAGTCTTATATATCTCAAATATTATTATTTCTATTTTAACACATATTAAGCCCTCTGTAGCTAATTAAACCATTAGAGGGCCTATATTTATCTATTCATTAAATGACAAGCTACATAGTGTCCCCTAGCTACCTGTTTAAAAGCTGGTTCTTCTTCCTTGCAAATTTTCATACAATATCTACACCTTGTATGAAATCTGCAACCATTAGGTGGATTTTGTGGACTGGGAACATCCCCTTCTAAGATGATAGACTCCTTTTTCGCTCCTACCTTCGGTATAGGAATTGCAGAAAATAAGGCTTTTGTATAGGGATGAAGGGGATAGCTATAAATTTCATCGCTAGTACTTAACTCCACTAGTTTACCTAAATACATTACCCCTACTCTATCACTTAGATGTTTTACAACACTTAGGTTATGGGCTATAAAAATATATGTTAGGTTAAATTCCTGTTGTAGCTCATTTAGTAGATTAAGTATTTGAGACTGTATAGAAACATCTAGGGCAGAAACAGGTTCGTCTGCAATTATAAGCTTAGGGTTAAGAGCCAACGCTCTAGCTATGCCTATTCTTTGCCTTTGCCCTCCGCTAAACTCATGAGGGTAACGTATTAAGTGAGAAGGATCTAAGCCAACAACTTTTAGCAATCCTTTAACTATATCTTCTCTATCTTTATTACTCATTTTAGGTTGATGGATTTTAAAGGGCTGACCTATAATATCTCTTACCATTTTTCTTGGGTTTAAAGATGAGTAGGGATCTTGAAAAATCATCTGCATTTCTCGACGAAGCTTAACAAATTCTTTTCTTGGCATAGATAAAATATCTTTATCTTCAAAGATTACACTTCCAGCCGTGGGTTCTACAAGACGTAAAATAGTTCTTGCCGTGGTAGACTTGCCACATCCACTTTCTCCAACAAGCCCTAGTGTCTCTCCCTTAAAAACTTGAAATGAAACATCATCTACAGCTTTAACATAACCCTTAGTTGCTCCAAACATACCCCCTGTAATTGGAAAATATGTTTTTAGTCCCCTAACTTCTAGAAGCTTATCCTTCACTACCTCTTCCCCCTTCCTACCCTAAGCCAGCAAGCACATTTTCTGCTACCATCTCCTAAAGAAATTAGTTCTGGTCTATTTTCCTTGCATATATCCATAGCATACTTACATCTTGGGTTAAAGGCGCATCCCTTTGGTAATTCGTCTAAACTAGGCACCATCCCTTCTATAACGTGAAGGGCTTTCTTACCGCTATTATCTAATTGGGGTATTGAATTTAAAAGTCCTATTGTATAAGGGTGCATAGGAGAGTCGAATATTTCCTCTACAGCTCCTTCCTCCACAATTTTACCTGCATACATAACTACTACTCTATCAGCCATTTCTGCTACAACACCTAGATCATGGGTAATAAACATAATAGCTGTTCCGGTTTCTTTTTGCATCTTCCTCATTAAATCTAATATTTGAGCCTGCACTGTTACATCTAAGGCTGTAGTTGGTTCATCAGCTATTAATACCATAGGGTTACAACTTAATGCCATAGCTATCATAACCCTCTGGCGCATACCTCCACTTAGTTGGTGAGGATATTCCTTTATCCTTTTCTCTGGAGATGGTATACCTACCTTTCTAAGCATATTAATAGCTATTTCTATGGCATCTACCCTTTTCTTTCTCTGATGTATAATTATAGCTTCAGCAATTTGATCCCCAATTGTATAGACAGGATTAAGAGATGTCATAGGCTCCTGAAAAATCATCGCAATATCTTTTCCCCTAATTTTTCTCATTTCTCCATCTGTTTTAGGTAGAATATCTTCTCCACCAAATAAAATATTCCCTGAAACATATTTACCCGGAGGTGTAGGTACCAGCTTTAATATTGACATTGCTGTAACGCTTTTACCGCAACCTGATTCTCCTACAACACATAAAGTTTCACCTCTATTTATTTTAAAGGACACGCCATCTACAGCTGGCATAATTCCATCCTGGGTATAAAAGTGAGTTCTTAAATTTTTAACTTCTAATAAAACATTATTCTCCATAATTTATTTCCCTCCTATTTAGTCCTTCATTCTAGGATCTAATACATCCCTTAATCCGTCTCCAAATAGATTAAAGCCATATACAGTTAATGCTATGGCTACACCTGGAAATATAATTAGGTGGGGGGAACTCCAAATATATTGTCTACCAAAGTTCATCATAGATCCCCAAGTAGGTGCTGGTGGCTGTACTCCAAGACCTAAAAAGGCTAGACCCGCCTCCGCCATAATTGCTCCAGAAATCCCCATAGTAGTAGAAATAATTACAGGAGCCATACAGCTAGGCAAAATTTCAGTAAATATAATTCTAAGATGGGATGCACCTAGAGAGTGGGCTGCCTCAACAAACTCAAGTTGTCTTAGAGCTAAAAACTGTCCCCTTATAAGCCTAGCCATACCAGACCAGCCTACAAATCCTAGAGCAAAAAATACAGTATATATACCAGGTCCCACAGCCATAGAAATAGCTATAGCAAAAAGAAAACTTGGAAAGGCATCCATAATTTCTGCAATACGCATTATAACAGTATCAAGTTTGCCCCCAAAATATCCCGCTATGGCTCCAAGGGTTATTCCAATGGTAAGGGTTACTGCTCTAGATGCAAGGCCTATAGTTAAAGATATTCTAGACCCATACAGAACCCTGGAGAAGACATCCCTTCCCATCCAATCGGTACCAAACCAATGGTCTTTGCTAGGTGGCTGCAAATTTTTAGTTAAGTCATAACTATTAATAGGGTCGTATGGGGATAATAGGGGAGCAAATATTGCAATTAAAATAAGAAAAATTATAATGTATAGTCCAATCATAGCACTTCTATCTCTTCTTAATCTTCTTTTAGCCATGGTCCAAGGTGTATTTTTTCGCATTAATTACCCCTCCTTTAGTTAAAGCGAATTCGTGGATTTATAATGGCATAGGCAATATCTACAAATAGATTTGCAAACACAAATATGAGAGCTTGAAAAACAAAACAGCCCATAACTACAGGTACATCTCTAGCAAATACAGCATTTATAGTAAAGGATCCTATGCCTGGGAGTGCAAAAATAGTTTCTGTTAAGGCAGAGCCTGTGAGCAACGCACCTATACTCATAATTAGATTAGTAATTATAGGAATCATAGCATTTCTCATGGCATGCTTATATATAACTATTTTTTCTGAAACACCCTTTGCTCTAGCTGTACGAATATAGTCTTGTCTTATAACCTCAAGCATACAAGATCGGGTTAGCCTAGCATTAAATACAGCACTGTTTAGTCCAAGAACAAGAGATGGCAATAAATAGTGCTTTAATCCTCCATCACCTACACCAGAAATGGGAAGTAATTTCAGCCACACACCAAATATATACATCATTAATAATCCTGAAAATATAACTGGGGTAGAAACACCGATAAGTGTAATAGATCGTAACATTTGATCCATAGGAGTATTTTGCCTTACTGCAGATATAACCCCTACAAGTATACCTATAATTACGGAAATAATAAAAGAAAAGATGGCAAGTTTAATTGTGACTGGAAAACGTATAGCTATAGATTTAGCTACACTTTGATGGTTAACATTGGATTTTCCAAGATCCCCCCTAGTAAGTTTAGACATATAGATTAAGTATTGCTCATGAAAAGGCTTGTCTAAGCCTAGTTCCATTGTTGTTTTTTCAATAATCTCTGCACTGGCTCTCTCTCCAACTATCAGAGTTACTACATCCCCTGGCACTACGTATAGAAGTAAAAATGTAACTAGAGTAACACCAATGATTACAGGAATGAGTAGAAGTAATCGACGTGCTAAATATGAAAGCAATATCTATCCCTCCTTACAAGCTATATGTAAATTAATATAGTTACAGGGGCTTTTGCCCCTGCAATCTAAATACTATATTTATTTATCCAACCAAATATCTAACTTCTTATCTGCATTAAATATACGATAAATTTGAACTCCCTGTACTTTAGGCTTATATACAGTCCAGTTTCTACTTAAGTACATCCATATACGTGGAGAATCTTCTATTACGATATCTTCAATTTGTTGGTATAATTTAATTCTCTCCTTGTAATCTTGAGTTTTATGAGAAAGTTCTAAAAGTGCATCAACTTCTGGGTTAGAATATCTGGTTTCGTTTCCTCCACCGTTTGTCATAGTAGAATGGAATAATGGATAAAGATAGTTTTCAGCATCTGGATAGTCTGCTCCCCAGCTTAAATAAAACAAATCTGGTTCTCCCTGTCTTACAGCTGCTCTATAGGCATTCCATTCCATAGATACAAGTTCTACTTTGAAACCTACTTCATTAAGCATAGCTTGAACTGGCTCTAACAAAGCTACGTTAGATGCAGACTCTGCATGGTAAAACTTAACCTTTAATGGATTTTCCTTAGAATAGCCTTCCTCTAAAAGAATTTCCTTAGCCTTTTCTGGATTATATGAATAGGAAGTTATATCCGATCTATATCCATCAAGTCCTGGGGGAATTGGCCCATGACTCGCTACGGATGTGTTTGGAATTACGGCATTAAGTATAGCCTCTCGATTTATTGCATAATGCACTGCTTGGCGAAGATTTTTGTTATCAAAGGGTGCTTTGTCATTCATGGTGCCTATATAGTAGTTCCAGAAGGTATTGTTATTAATAATATATGGTTTATACTCTGAGTTATTAGCAAAGCGATCTATTTCTACTGACGGTATAGATAGCGCATCAAGATTACCTGCCTCAAATTCTGCAATAGCAGTAGAATTATCTTTTATAACCCTATAGTTAATTCCATCTAAAAATGGCCTGCCAGCAAAATATTCTTCATTGGCCTTAACAACAAATCTATCCCCTGGTTTAAATTCTACAAAAGCATAAGGTCCTGTTCCAACCGGCTTTAATGCATAGTCATTTTGATCTGAATATTTTTCAATCTCATTTTTATCTACAATATGTGCCGCAGGCATCCCCATCATAGATAGAAATGGAGCAAAGGGTTCTTCTAAAGTAATTTTTATTTTATAGTCGTCAATTACTTCTATTCCAGTAACCTCTTCAGCTGTTCCTTCCATAAAGTCCTTAGCTCCCATTATTTTGTCAAAAACCCAAGTCCGTGGGCTAGCAACATCTGGATCTAATACTCTTTCAAAGGAGTATTTAATATCATGGGCAGTGACTTTATTTCCATTATGGAATTTAGCATTGTCTACTAGGTCGAATACCAATGTTTTATCATCTGGAAGCTCCCAAGATTTAGCTAAACCCGGAACTATTTTTCCATCTATATCGAAACGGACTAATGCATCGTAAAGAAGGGAAACTATTTCCCCATCTAAAGCAGCTGTAGCAAAGGCTGGGTCAAGTGTATTAAAGTCAGATCCAATATAAGACTCATAAATACCCCCGTATTTAGAGGTTTCTCCTTGTGTATGCGTATCACCAGTTTTGACTTCTTCCGTATTTTCTACCTTTCCTCTACAGGCTGTAATGGTTAGGGCAAGGCTTAGAATAATGGTTATCATTAACAAGGACCTTCTCCTCTTAAACAAATTCTTCACTCCTTTTCTTTTATGATATATTTAAAAATACCTTAAATACATCTAAAAACTCTGTAGAATTAAAACTAATAGTACTAGAATCTATAGCTTTTACCCCCGGAATTCTGGCAGCTGCCATATCAGTTAGTATAATGTTTTGGAAGGCAACCTCCATTGCGTATGGTCCTTCTAATCGTTTCGGCTTAAAGTTTTTTATGCCCTTTACTGCTTTTTTTGCAGTAGCTTCAATATCTTTATAAACCTCTTTAAGTGGTCTAGATTGGGCTGCGCTTCGGGTTATATATCGTTTTACTGCCACTGTTTCTACTTCTCCAAAAAATGCCCTTACTTCTTCACATAGTTTATCATCCCCTGTTGCCATTATAAGAGGTACATTAAAGCATCCTGCTACTAGTCCATTTAAACCAGCTTCTCCTAGTTCATATCCGTTAATCTTTAAGCTTCTAATTATACCTGAATAGGTGTGAGATATTACCCCTGGTGCTCCAGCTCTGGCATGGTATCCAACAAGTATTACACCATCAAAACCCATGTCTACACCTTCCATCATTGATAGAGGCTTTTTATTACCAGAAATTAAACTAGCTCTATGATCTAAATCTTCTATTATAATGTTTCTCATAGTATTATGAGAATCGTTCACTAACACCTCTGTGGCTCCCCCAGAAAATGCTCCTCTAATGGCGGCGTTTACCTCCTCAGTCATTAATTTTCTAGATTGCATAAACTCTGGGCCTTCTTCTGTTTGATCTCCATGAACAATCCCTGCAATTCCTTCCATATCAGCAGATATGTATATTTTCATATTATTCATCCTTTCTTTACAATGTATTTCTATATGTATCTCTTCTATTTTATTATTCTATATTCTTTTTTCCAATAGTATGATTGTTAGTTTTTTAATTTTTAGTCATTTCTATTAGTGTATGTTAAAGATGGATATATGTGCAATAAAAAAACCGAATGACGAATCATTCGGCTTCTATTATTCGGTAGCCCGCTGCTTTTTTTAATCTGTTCATTATAGCCTGTCCAATTTCTACATTGTCTACAGCCTCGGATAAAATAATCTCTACATCAGTATCATCAAATTCTCTTAACACTTTAAATAGGTTAGCTGCTATTGTTTCTGGGTGTTTTCTACTCCCCATGGATTTGACTATACCTTCCTCATATTTATCCCTAGTTTCGTCGGTGCAAATTACACCAACTATTTTATTTTCTGCTTCGTAACTAAGTCTAATATCTTTTATTTTATTTACGGTGTTATTCAAGTCTCCCTGAATAATTATAACCTCAGCTTTTGGCGCATAGTGGGTATATTTCATGCCTGGCGCTTTAGGAGTTCCATTTATCTCATTAGGATTTTCAACAGCTGGATCTATAACCACTTCTCCTAGCACTTCCTCCAACATTTCCTTAGTAACTCCACCTGGTCGTAGTATCATAGGTACTTGTCCAGTCATATCTAAAACAGTTGACTCCACACCAACATTACAAGCTCCTCCTGCAATTATGGCATCTACTTTGCCTATTAGGTCCTCTATTACATGCTCCGCCTTAGTAGGACTTGGTCTACCAGAAATATTAGCACTTGGAGCTGCTATAGGTACTCCAGACTCCTCAATAAGCCTAATGGCTATAGGATGACTAGGCATTCTAATGGCCACCGTAGAAAGTCCAGCGGATATTTCATATGGAATAATACTACTTTTTTCGAAAATAAGTGTTAAAGGCCCAGGCCAAAATTTTTCTATAACTCTATGAGCCTTTTCGGGTATTTCTTTTACTAATGGTAATATTTCCTCTGTCTTAGCGACATGAACTATTAGTGGATTATCAGAGGGTCTTCCCTTAGCCTCAAATATTTTTTTTACAGCCTTTGAGTCCAAGGCGTTAGCTCCTAGACCATATACAGTTTCTGTAGGGAATGCGACTGTCCCTCCCTGTTTTAGAATATTTGCACATTCATTCATTAACCTACTATCTATTTCAGTAGGATATATTTCTACAATCATTGTGTCCTTCATTAATCTATTGTCCTCCTTTTAACCCCTGCCTTATTACATCTCTCGCAATTGGAGCTGCCGCTGCTCCACCACTTTTTCCTTCAGACTCTAAAATAACCGCAACTGCAATCTGCGGATCATTGGCAGGTGCAAAACCTATAAACCAAGAATGATTTGCTCCAGTTTCATTTTGCGCAGTCCCGGTTTTTCCTGCAACATCTACTCCCCATATACTTGCATTGCTACCTGTCCCTTGGTTTACTGCTGCCACCATCATATCTGTTACTTCACCAGCTACAGTTTCAGCAATAACTTGAGTACCTTCACTTTTGGCAGATGATAATATCCTTCCATCGGCACTTCTAACTTCCTCTACTATATAAGGAGACATCATAACTCCTTTGTTAGCAAAGGTAGAAGCTACAGCAGCCATATGCATTGGGGTTACTAATAGCTTGCCTTGACCTATGGACACAGCAGCTATGTCAGTAGGACTCATACCTTGACTATAAGGATATCTGCTTTGAACAATGGGCATATCAGACTTCAACTTTCCACCAATTAAAAAGGCTTTAGAAATATCTGTCACTGCTTTACTTCCTAGTTCTACTCCCATTCTTGCAAAGTTAGTGTTACAAGACACTATTATAGATTGTTTTAAATCTAAATAACCATGTCCAGTTTTATTAGCATCCGTTAAAACATATCCGTCTATAGTTATAGAACCTGTACAGTCATAATTAGTGTCTACATTAGCGTTTTGAAGCACACCGGCAGCTATAATAGGCTTATATATAGATCCTGGTGGATATAGCCCAGACAGACTTCTATTAAGTAAAGGACTTTTTTCATCTTCCGCCAGTTTGGACCAATCATCTGCTAGATTATTTGGATTATAATCAGGCTTACTTACCATAGCCAGTACTTCTCCGGTTTTAGGGTTCATAGCTACAATAGATCCTGTTTTTCCATCTAATAAGCTTTCCGCCTTTTTCTGCAATTCATGGTCCATAGTAAGTAGTAGATTATGTCCCTTAATACGCTCACCTGTAATACTTTCTTTAATTTTAGCTATAGTATTATCACCTGTTAAAGCTAATAATTGATCGTTATAGTAAGACTCTATACCTGCCTTCCCATATTGCTTAGAGCTATAACCTATAATATGGCTATATAATCTGTTGTGAGTATATAGTCTTTTCATTGCACCATCTTCCCCAACTTGGGTTTCTGCTAATACAACACCATTACGATCATAAATAGTTCCCCTTATAGTTTTGTCCTCTCTAGCGAATTGTCTTTTGTTATAAGGGTTTTGTGCCATTTCATCCGCTCTAAATATTTGAATATAAGTTAAATAACCTATTATACTAAAAAACAAAAGACTCACAAACACAATTACATGAACTATTTTTCTATTACTCTCCAACTAAAGCTACCTCCTCTCCCTCTAAGGTCTTTTTAGAAATAGCCTGTAAAATGCCAAAGGCGATAAAGGCTGAAATCAAAGAGGTTCCACCATAACTAATAAAAGGAAGCGTAACCCCAGTAAGTGGGATTAGCTTAATAACTCCACCAACTATAATAAATGTTTGGTATCCATATATTAAAGTGATACCAAGAGCAACAATTTTTTTGAAAGGTTCCTTAATTGTTAGAGCTATTTTAAATCCTCTATAGGTTAATATAAAATAAAGAAGCACTACGGCCATTCCGCCAAATACACCCATCTCTTCACATATGGCAGAAAAAATAAAATCCGTATGTACCTCTGGAATATATTGTGGGTTACCAAGGCCTAAACCTGTTCCAAAGAATCCTCCTGCTGCAATAGCAAATAGAGATTGAGTAATTTGATATCCTCTCCCAGAAATATCCTTCCAAGGGTTAATCCATGTGGTTAATCTAACTTCTACATGGCTCATAGTAAAATAACTCAATATGCCTATTACTACTGCCAAACCTAAATTGTACAAAAGTAGCTTTTGATCTTCCTCATAAATATAGAATATACTCAGAAATACAATGTAAAAGAGCATAGATATACCTAGCTCTCTTTGAAGTAGCAGGAAGAAAATATGCATATAAACTAGACCTAAAAATACATATACATTTTTAATCTTTTCCTTGTATTTGTATAACTGTTTAGAAAGAACTACCTCCTCATCAGAACTAAGTCTTAGTTTATAGTATGAAGCAATAAAAAACACAAAGCTTATTTTAATTATCTCCGCAGGTTGAAAGGAGAATCCACCTATATTAATCCAGTTAGTTGCTCCCTTTATGTTAGTTCCCAAAGCAAAGGTTGCTAAAAACAGTAGAATATTAAAACCGATGTAAAAAAATATATAACGATCCCAATTTTTTATAAGTCTAAAAAATATATAGGATAAAAAATATAGGATAACCCCAAGTCCATATATTTTAATTTGTTTAAGTCCATAGGATGGATTTAAACGATAGAGCATTATAATACCTAGGCTAGTTAACATAGATATAATTAAAAATATATACTGATCCCCCATCTGCCTTTTTACAATAACAACATAGGAGACCAGCATTAGCCCAATTACCCCTCCACCTGCCGCTAATATTGAATAATCTAATGGCTGAACATATAAATAAAGCAACCCGAAAAACAATAGGTTTACAATTATTAATATGTAAATAGGTCGTCTTATTTTAAATAGGTTATAGATGTTCATTATTCTACCACCTCTTTTACAAATAGAAATTCCACTTGCCCTATGCCAATACGGTCTCCATTTTTAAGTTTAGCTACATCTTCTATCTTTGTACTATTTAAATAGGTTCCATTAACACTACCTTGGTCCTCTAAAAAATATTCTCCCTCGTCCATAGTTATTTTTACATGGTTAGAAGAAATATACTTGTCCAATAGCTGAATGGTGCTTCCCTTTGCTCGTCCAATAGTCGTTACGTCTTTCAGATCATAAAACTCCTGTATATCAAAGTCAAGACGTTCCTTTCTATTAATAAGCTTTAAATAGGGATTATTATATCCTTTTTGATTAATCTTGTTAATAGATTGAATATCTAAATATATAAGCCTAATAATCCCATAAAGGAAATAATATATCAAAATTATAAATAAATATCTTATAATCCATGAAAGGATTTTAAACATAAGACTTCACCCTTAGCCTTTCAATTTATTGTTTAAACATATTGTATACCAAAAATGAAGAAATTAACAACAACTTCTAGAATCTTTTAGAAATTATAATACCTAAAATAAATCCAAATATAGCAAATATTGTAGAAATACGTCCCTTATCTAGCTCTTTTCCCTTTGGAATAAGCTCTCCAATTGTAATATATAACATGGTTCCACCTGCGAAGGCAAGACAAATTCCAATAAGTCCATAGGCCATTTCCCCAATTAACACGCCAAAATATGCTCCCAGTCCCATAGGTGCACCTACTAATAAAGTAAGTAAAAATGCCTTTAAAGCCCCATAGCCCCCTATCTTCATAGGAACTACCATAGCAATACCCTCTGGCACATTATGCAGTGCGATTACTATTGCAAGACTAATACCTAAGCTACTTTCTGCCGCAAACCCTGAACCAATTGCAAGACCCTCTGGAAAGTTGTGTAGCGCAATACCTAACCCTAATAAAATGCCAGTTTTTAAGTACCCCTGTTTTTCTGATAATCTAGTTTTTGTAGGTGGGGTAATTAAATTATCTAAAAATGCAGATATAATAGCTCCCACACCTAAGCCTATAGCGGTATTTGTTACCCCTGCAATATCAAATGCCTCTGGCAGCAATTCAAATGCAACTATTGCAAGCATAACTCCACCAGACAACCCTATAATACTACTTAAAAAACGTCTAGATGGGTTTTTCATAAAAAAGCTAAATGCTCCTCCAAGTCCTGTGCCTAAAACTCCGACTATAAATCCTATTAAGGTAGTGTTTGCTAAATGACTCATGAAATCTCCTCCAATTCAGCGAATAATATAACACTTAATGTATATTCCACTATTGGGGGATTTATAAATAAAAAGTGAGAACTGTTGTCCTCACTTTTCACTGTTATTATATTAGTTCCCTGCTTCCTGCATTCTTTCAGCCTGGTCTGTAGTAATTAAAGCATCAATCATTTCTTCAATATCGCCATTTAAGAAAGAATCCAATTTATATATAGTCAAGTTAATACGATGATCTGTAATACGTCCTTGTGGGAAGTTATAAGTTCTAATTCTCTCACTTCTATCTCCAGTTCCTACTTGACTCTTTCTGTTTTGTGCAATTTCTGCCTGTTGTTCTTGAATTAAAATATCAAGTAATCTTGCTCTTAAAATTTTTAATGCCTTTTCCTTGTTTTTAAGCTGAGACTTTTCGTCTTGGCAAGATACAACAGCACCAGTAGGTATATGTGTAACACGGACAGCAGAGTCTGTTGTATTAACTGACTGTCCACCATTTCCAGAAGAACGGAATACGTCTACACGAATATCGTTCATATTTAATTCAAAGTCTACATCATCTACTTCAGGTAATACGGCTACAGTTATTGTAGATGTGTGAATTCTACCGCCAGATTCCGTACTTGGAATTCTTTGTACACGATGAACTCCACTTTCGTACTTCAACTTAGAGTAGGCACCGTGTCCTTTAATCATGAATATAACTTCCTTATATCCACCTACTCCAGTGTCGTTTGCACTCATCATTTCAACCTTCCAACCTACACTTTCTGCATATCTTGTATACATTCTAAATAAATCTGCTGCAAATAATCCGGCCTCGTCTCCACCAGCTCCAGCACGAATCTCTACAATAACGTCTTTATCATCGTTAGGATCTTTAGGTAATAGTAAAATCTTTAGTTCATCTTCAAGAACCTGTATTTGATCTTCAAGGTCGCTAATTTCCATTTTAGCCATTTCCTTTAATTCATCATCTGCTTCCTTATCCCTAAGAATTTCCTTAGCTCCCTGCAATCCTTCTTCTGCTGCTTTATATTCACGATATTTTATTACTATTTCTTCTAAGTCTGAATGTTCTTTAACTAATCTTTTCCATTGGTTCTGATCGTTAATTATTTCTGGGTCACCTATTTTTTCACTTAAATCCTCATATTTTTCCTCTAAAAAAGCTAGTTTATCTAGCATTTACTTCACCTCATTTACGTTTTTACCAATGTTAAATTATATCATAATATTTTATTTTTTTCTACTATTTTTTCCCTAACACTACACGGTCGAATCCTGCCAAATCCTTTAATACTTCAACCTTCCTAAACCCATTGATATTTAAAAGCCTGCAAACAGATTCTCCTTGATCATGGCCAATTTCAAACAATAGCCAGCCTTCATCTTTTAAATAATCCTTAGCAGCTATAGTAATTTCCCTATAAAAGTCTAGTCCATCCTCTCCGCCATCTAAGGCTAAACGTGGCTCATAATCTTTTACTCCTGGGTGCAGGGTTTCTACTACAGATCTAGGAATATATGGGGGATTAGATATTATAAAATCATAGGTTTTATATTCATCTTTCCCATGGATTGGACTAAATAAACTTCCTTCAAGAAATGTAATTCTATTTTCTACACAGTGTGCACTAGCATTTTTCTTTGCAACGTCCAAAGCCTTAGGCGAAATATCTATTGCAGTTAGCAAAGAATTATTAATATACTTAGCCAAACTAACTACAATAGCACCGCTCCCAGTTCCTATATCCATTATTTTCACCTTATTAGGCGAATAATTATTCTCATAAATATTTATTACCTTTTCAACTAAAATCTCCGTATCTCCCCTAGGGATTAATACTCCTTCTTCTACCTTAAAATCTAAGCCCATAAACTCCTGTTTGTTTACAATATATTGAATAGGCATATGATTAGTTCTTTTTTCTATTCGACACCAGAAGCTTTCTTGGACTTTCTTAGAAACTTCCCTTTCAGGATACATATGCAGATAAATCCTCTCTACATCTAATAAATCATAAAGCAAAACCTCTGCATCTAGCCTAGGTGTACTTATATCTGCTATCTGTAACTTTTCTGTCCCTTCCCTTAGCAGTTGTCCGATACTTACCATAATGCCGCATCCTCATCTTCTACTAAAACATTTTTAAGAGCTTCTATAGCTACTTCAATCTGGCCATCATCTGGTTCTATAGTTGTTAATTTTTGCATCATCATTCCTGGGTAACTTACTATAGACATAAGTGCAGATTGGCTTTTACCAGCAATTCTAATAATTTCGTAGGAAATTCCAGCTACTACAGGCAATAGAATCAATCGGCTTACAACTCTAGTAATAGGGTCACTCCAACCAATAATGGAGAAAAATATCATACTAACCATCATAACTATAAAAAGAAAGCTAGTTCCGCATCTAGGGTGAAGCGTAGAATATTTTCTTACATTTTCTACAGTAAGGTCTTCACCATTTTCATAGCAATAAATAGTTTTATGCTCTGCCCCATGATATTGAAAAACTCTTTTTATATCTTCCATTTTAGAAATAATAGCGATATATCCTACAAACAGACTCAAACGTAAAATTCCTTCTATTAGATTTAATCCTAATGTAGTAGTTATTACATTTTTCAATGCTCCAGTTAACAGGGTTGGTCCTAAAACAAAGGTTACAACTGATATTAAAAGAGCCACAAATACTGAAAAATAGATTAATACATCATTTAGCTTATCTTTAAAAATCCTCTCTAAAAAACCTTCTAGTTTACTAGATTTTTCACTAGTTTCTTCTTCCGGCATAGCTATATCTGCTGCATAGTTTAGCGACCGTACTCCAAGTATCATCGAATCTATAAGAGCTATACCCCCTCTTAAAAAAGGAACTTTATTCAACTTATATTTTTCAACAATACCCGTTACGGGTTCTTTTTTTACTGTTATTTGATTATCTGGTGTTCTAACAGCTATTGCTACATCCTTTGGGCCTTTCATCATAACACCTTCTATTAGAGCCTGGCCTCCTATAGAGGTTGGCTTTGCCACCTTATGGCTTAATTTGCTCATAGATTTCTTCCTTTCAATTTTAGATTAAGTTATTAACGAAAATTTTATCTTCTGTGACGCTTAAAATCTATTTAAAATTTTCAAGTGCTCAAGCTGCGGTTATGATTCAGGTGATATTAAAACTCCATTGAATCAAGTGTTGTTTATTATCTATTTTAATTATACCCCACTTTTTGATTTCCACAAAGGATAAATAGTTGCAGATAAAAATTTTTTAAAATTAAGATGGGGTAAAAACCTATCAAATAGTGCATATTAATCATATACAACATTGATTAATATACATTAAACAAAATATATTTTAACTAAGAAAAATTTTATTTTTCAACAAAGCTTTAATTATATAATAAAAGGAGAATTATGGATGGAGATAAAAACTATAAAAAAATTAAAACTATATGGATTTAATAACCTTACAAAATCCCTAAGTTTTAATATTTATGATATTTGTTATGCAAAAACTCCAGAGGATAGAAAAAGATATATAGAATATATAGATGAGCAGTACAATGCTGCAAGATTGACCTCTATATTAACCCAAGTTGCGGAAATAATAGGTGCTAATATCTTAAATATAGCAAAACAGGATTACGACCCTCAAGGAGCCAGTGTAACTATGTTGGTATCCGAGGGAGAATTAACTCCTTCTCACAAAAATGAATCTCAATTTGAAGAAAGTCCTGGGCCAATCCCTACCTCGGTCTTAGGTCATTTAGATAAAAGCCACATCACAGTCCATACTTATCCCGAAAGTCATCCAGATGATGGGATAAGCACCTTTAGAGCAGATATAGACGTATCTACCTGTGGTTGCATTTCTCCACTAAAGGCTCTAAATTTTCTAATCCATAGCTTTGAGTCCGACATTATGACTATAGACTATAGAGTACGCGGCTTTACTAGAGATGTTAATGGAAAGAAATTTTATATAGATCATAAAATAAACTCTATACAAAATTATATACCACGAAATACTTTAGATTTTTATCAAGCTATTGACGTAAACGTATATCAGGAAAATATATTCCACACTAAAATGATGCTTAAAAAATTCGATCTAGATAACTACTTGTTTGGTACAAATAAAAAAGAGCTTTTGTCTAGGGAAAGAACGAAGATTAAACAAAAGCTTAAAAAAGAAATGAATGAAATTTTCTATGGCAGGAATATACCAAAGGTATAAGTATAGAAAGATGGCAAGAGAGCATTTGCTACCCTTGCCACCTTTCTATTTACCTTCGGTTACCTGCAAGCCAACTCCCATAAAAATTATCCCCATTAAAAACAATACCATCATAGGGAAAAGTATATCTTGAGTAGGTGCATTATACGTTATAAGCTTTTTCATAGCATCCATAGCCCAAAACTGAGGCGTAAATCTTGCTAAAAGAAGAAGTAATTTATTAGTAATAATCTCTACAGGCCACATTAGCCCTCCTAACATAGAGGTACTCGTTAGCACTATTGGAGCTACACTTGAAAGTTGCTGAGAGGTTTTAAGAAAGGATGTTAGAAATAAGCCTAATCCTATAACTGTGAATGCAAATACTCCTAGGAGCAACACAAATCCAATAACATTTTCTGTCCATGTAATCTTAAATATTATCTTATTAAGCAAAACTAAAACTAGCATTTGTGCCATTCCTATTATAAAAGCAAAAATAAGATTAGCCGCATATATTTCTATTTTCGATACAGGAGAAATCATCAGTCGATCCCATATCAATAATTTCTTATCCTCTAAAATATCTCCCACTAAAAATAATATTGGATACATGGAAAAGAACAGTAAAAAACCTGCAGAAATCGAAGTAGTAGAATTTATTTTTTTATTATTATCTTCTCCTAACACTTTAGCTCTTACAGTAATAGGTCTTTGCTCTTCCCATTTACTCTCTACCAACTGATAAAATCGTTCTGCAGCATTCTCTTCTTTATTATACTTATTTAAGATCTCTACCCCTTTATTAACAATATTACTTTGAATAGCTATTTTTTGTACTGCACTGTTTAAAACTCCCTGCAACCCATAAATGTCTAAAGTTTCCACACTTCTGGCAATTATAAGAGAGCCTTCTTTTCCTTCTTCAATTGCCTCCTTAAAACCTTGTGGAACTACTAGGGCAAAGAATACATCCTGTTCACGTACTAATCTTTCTGCTTCCTCAGAATCTACTTCCTTAATACGATAAGAATTAGACTTTTTGATTTCATCTATAAGCCGCCTAGAATAGACACTATTATCCTCATTAACAATAGGTAGTGTTTGTTTTCCTCCCCCTGAGTTTATTCCTCCAAAAATTAGTGTAAGAACAATAGGGAAAATAGTCATCAATATAACCCAGCCCATATTTCTTTTAAATCCCATAATTTTAGAATATAATACGGAAAACAACTATGCCACCTCCCCTTGCTTTAGTATTATTACTGCTAGCACCAAAGAGCCTATAAAAATACTAATTAGCACTGTTAAGCTTCCAATAATCTCTCCTATCCCATAACCTTGCATCAACTTAATATATCCATTTATGGCAGTCCCATTAGGTGTTAAGGAACCTATTTTTTCAAGCAATGGCGCACCCTTTATAGGAAAGAAACTTCCTCCTAAGGAGGCAAAAATCATAATAATAATATTTTCAAACATATTAGATATTTTGGTATTTCCAATTTTATAATTTATAGCTGTTAAAAAAGCACTTATTCCCCCAACCGCTAAAGCAATGGATATAGTTAAAGCCAGTACATTCAAAGGCTCTCCCCAGCTGATGCTAAAAATTAGGGACGAATATATAATTAAAATAACTATTTGCATAAAAGCAATTAAAAAGGTTGTAATCCCTCTGCTCATTAAAATTTGTCCCTTTGTAACATTGCTTATTCTAAGTCGTTCATAGGTATGATAGTACTTTTCATCAAAAGCATATTTTGCACCGTAGCCCGCCACATAAAGCACGAACATCATTGCTTGCCCTACGGAATAATATTGCATTCCATTGACCGACTTCATTGCATTCCTATTTTCTGTCTGCAGTTTTATTGTGGAAGACTGTGATAATATGCCTTCAAGCAAAGTCCCTATCTCGGTTTGCAACTTATCTCCTATTCCCATTTCTGCCCCTATTTCAAAAAGGCTACTTTTAGCAATTATTCCTGATGATAGCACATTAGTAAAACCAGTCATTATTTCTTCTACAATATTTCCTGTAAAACTATTATTTTTACTTTTTAATACTTGTATCTGTTGTCTATAAATGAAAGGAGAGGCTAAATTCATCATAGTATAATAGGTGAAATCCTCTGGAATAATGATTACAGCACTAAGCTCTTCTTTTTCTAATAGATTTAGTGCCTCTTCCTCTCCCAATATTTCATAGCTTAAAAACTTAGATAATGTTTCTGAACCAAATATATCTTCTAATAATATTTCTTCAAAGTCAAAGGACTTCATATTTTCCTTTATTTCTTCAATATCGAAGGACCCTTCTTCGCCTGCCAACTGACTTATTGTATTTATTATCTTTTCTCTACCTTCTTGTGCATTATCTAAGTTGACTATACCTATTGTCGAATGCGCCATCCAGCCATCTTCATTATCTAAAAGCCTACCTATAGAAAACCCTAATATAGTAATTAAAACAGCAGGCATCAACAATAAGATTAGTAGTGATTTTCGATCTCTAAGGGCTCTTTTTAGATCCTTACCTATTAAATTTAATAGCATTTAATATACCCCCTAATCCCTTATAGTTCTTCCAGTTAGCTTTAAGAAAACATCCTCTAATGTAGGGGTCTTTATTTGAATTGAAATGATTTTTTTCTGTGTCTCTTGGGCCTTTTCAAATACTAGTTGCAATATATTAATTCCCTTTTCATAAATTAACGTAACTCTATTATCATTATCATTAATATTCACTGCCTTGACACCAATTATATTTTTCAATACTTTTATGGTATCATCCTGAATAGTTTCAAATATAACTTCCATGGTTTCTTCGTTGGAAATCTGTTCTTTAAGTTCTTCTTTACTGCCTGTAGCAATAATTTCACCGTGATCCATTATATAAATACGATCACATAGGTATTCTACCTCTTCCATGTAGTGACTAGTATATATAATAGTCATTCCTTCTTCTCTTAAGCTTTTGACAGTTTCTAAAATATGGTTTCTTGATTGGGGATCGATACCCACTGTAGGTTCATCCATAATTAGTATTTTAGGTTTATGGAGTAGAGCACAGCCAATGTTTACTCTTCTTTTCATTCCCCCAGAGTAGTTTTTAACCAAATCTCTCACTCGACCATTTAATCCTATAATCTCTAAAACCTCTTGTATTCTCTCCTCTAGCTCCTTACCCTTAAGCCCATAAACCTTTCCAAAAAACCTTAAATTTTCATAGCCTGTTAATTCAGGGTATAGCGCTATCTCCTGTGGAACCACACCTAGTATTTCTCTAAAGCCCCTAGGATTTTTTAATATATTCTTACCTTCGTAAAGTACTTCCCCCGAACTAGGAGGAAAAAGGGTAGAAATAATAGAAATAGTAGTGGATTTACCCGCCCCATTTGGTCCTAATAAACCCAAAATTTCCCCATCATTAATAGTTAAAGATACACCTTTAACTGCCTCCACTTTCTTAAAGTTTTTTCTTATTTCTTTAACCTCTATCACTTTATGCGCCCCCTTTAAACTTCTTGTTAAAACCACTTTCCTTTAACTCCTCTATAGTCATGGTATTTTCATCAGTTAATTCTGGTATTGTAGCTTTTACTTGTTTACCCAGATCCCAATTTTGTACCTTTCCTTTAAAATCAATTCTCTTAATATGTCCTCCCTGTGTAGAAGGAAAATTAATTATTAAATGAGTTTCTTCCTCTACCACAAATCCATCACGATCAATGTAGGCCCTATGATATATTTTCTCAAAATCTATTTCCTCTATTGCCTTTTTACACTGTTCTTCTATTTCTTTAGGATCTATAGAAATGTTATTTGTTTTCATTTGCTCTATCATTGTCTGATTAAACATTTTTGTACCCTCTATCATTAGAGGCATTATGTCCTCCTTTGTAAGAGTAATATGAAATTCTTTAGCTTTTATATCTCCTTCTGGAGTAGATATAACAATATTTCCAAGCTTAGAAACATTTTCCCTATCTATTACTTCCTTCCACATCTTTTCAAAACCTTTAAAATCTTTAATGAAAAACTGTTCTTCAAGTTTTTCTATTTCTTCTCCTTGAAGATCATCACCCTTTAATATCAATATTTTAGGTAATAATGGAGTTACTACATACAAATTATTTTTTTGCTTATATAATTTCCCTTCAATACCGAGATCATAAAGCTCCCCGTATATATTAGTAACACCTATTTCCTGTTCCTTATCGAAGGTAAATTCCATATCTACATTAAATTCCTCCCACTTCCTTAGCTCCTCCAAAACCTCTTTATCTAAACCCTCAGTATTAAATTCCACATGAGCCTCTTGAGTCATTTTCGTCTTTCCTGAAGATACTCCTTCAGTTTTTTCTAATGCCTTACTATAGGTTTCGTAGGCAGAACTGCTACATCCCGTTAATAATATTAATAATGTAGTAAGAATCAATACTATTTTCTTCATATTCTAATCCTCCTTAATAAGTATCTTAATATTATTATAGAATAGTACAGCATTTTTCCTATCTATCTAAGGATATATATTCCATAAAAAAAACATGACAAAAGTCATGTCTATACTAAATTATTATTAATACTAAAAATAGCTAACTGAGTCCTATCTCTTAAGGATAACTTATTAAGTATGTTAGTTATATGATTTTTTACCGTACCCTCAGAAATAAAAAGCTCCTTAGCAATTTCCCTATTACTCTTTCCCTCTCCTACACATCGAATAATATCAATTTCTCTCTCGGTTAAATTCTCTATTCTTTTATCCTGAATTTCATGCTTTTCTCCATAGCTTTTAAACTTTTCTACTACCTTTACTGCTACATCAGGTTGAATTTGAGCTCCACCATTATAAACAATTCGTATAGCTTCAGCAATCTTTTCGGGCAAAGCATCCTTCAATAGGTAACCAGATGCACCATATTTTAAGGCTTCAAAAATATACTCATCTTCATTAAATGTAGTTAAAATAATGATTTTAACATTAGGATGCTGCTCCTTAATTTTTCTAGTGGCTTCTACCCCATTAAGGCTAGGCATTTTGATATCCATTAATATAACATCAATACAATTTTTGCTACAAATTTCAATAGCTTCAAAACCATCTCCACCCTTTGCCACCACTTCTATATCTTTTTCACTTCCCAATACCATAGCTAGTCCTTGTCTAACAATAGGCTGATCGTCAATAATTGCTATACGTATCATGTAATCTCCCCCTTTAAGCAGAAAAATCCTTTAATCTTGTATGGCTGCCCAGTTATAACTTCCATGCTCCCACCTAATGATTCTATCCTTTCCCTCATGTTCCTCTGACCAAAACCGTTTTTATTATTAGATCCCACACCATCATCTTCAATATAAAAATAAAAGTTTCCCTTAATCACTTCACATTTAATTTCTATCCTACTACACTTTCCATGACGCAAGGCGTTGGTTAAAGCCTCTTGAAGAACACGATAAAGCACAATACCTTCTTCTGGTAACAAATAAACCGATGGAATATTATAGTCTATTTCCACATTAGTATCTTTTTGAAAAGATTTTAACATGCTGATTATATCTTCAATACTTTTGTTAGGTTGTTCATTTAACGCAGCCACCGCTTCACGAGTTCCAACCAAAGCTTGCCTTCCATTATTTTTAATGTCTTTTAATAAATCGGAAATATCTTCATTTTTTTGATAAAGATGGTCCAACATTTCTATTTGCATAATCAATGAAGTTAGGCTATGGCCTACACTGTCATGAAGCTCTCCAGCTATTCTATTTCTTTCCTTTAAAGCAAGGGCCTCTTCTCGCATCTGGCTATACTCCTTTAGTTTATCGTAAGCCCTCAGAAGCTCTTTATATAATATTTCCTGCTGTGTTCTTCCTTCAAATTGTAATTTCCCATAGTTAATAAGTGTAACAATAAATGCTAGAGCTAAAAAGTTAAAGGAAAATTCTGCAATAGTTTTAGCATTAGGAATTACATAAAGGGCATAGGAAAACTTCCCCATGGACAATAAGGAAAAGAAAATGGCAGCTGTATTACCCCATCTTCTGCTATTTAAAGTAATGCCTACCTCTAATATGACAACTACATATAAAAAGTGGACGAAATAATTAACCAAATATTTTGAGTAATGTTCTAATAAAAATATTAAAATACCATCTAATAATATAATCCATGCCCACTTCTGCTGAAAAGACGGTCTAATCATTCCCCATAAAATATAAAATATAAATATTCCCATTAAAATAATAGCTCTTTCCTTAGAAGCATTTTCAAAGGCTAGAGCCAAACTGAATAAAATAGTTGCTAGTAAAGGCTTTGCAATGTATATAACTTTTTTCATAGATTGCACCTACCCATTCTATAATAGCCTTGTTAGATAGACATAAGAAATAACCTCTCCAACAATATATTATCATTAGAGAGGTAAAATATAAAATATTTTCTTATTTAACTACAATGTTATAAATTCTACCAGGAACATAAATTTCTTTTACAATTGTTTTGCCTTCTAGTAGATCAACAAGTCTTGTATCGTTTCTAAACTGCTCTTTAAGCTGATCTGCAGTTGCGTCAACAGCAATTACCATCTGTCCCTTAACCTTACCGTTAATTTGAACAGCAATCTCTACCACGTTGTCTATAGTCTTTGCTTCATCCCATACTGGCCATGTAGCTTCATAGACCATTCCTTCGAATCCTAATTCTTCCCATAGCTCTTCTGTAATATGAGGTGCTACTGGATTCAACAGTGTTAAAAAGATTTTCATATCTCCCTTTGTTACACTTCCGTGGTCGTAGAAATCATTAACAAGAGCCATCATGCTAGCAATAGCAGTGTTAAACTTCATATGCTCATAATCTTCACTAACCTTTTTAATTGTTTTATGAATATTACTTTCTAGCTTTTCTGTTAAATCATTGCTATCTACTAATACTTCTTGTAATCTCCATACTCTATCTAAAAATCTTCTACAGCCCTTTACTCCATTTTGCGACCAAGGTACACTCTTCTCAAAGTCTCCAATAAACATTTCATAAAGTCTTAATGTATCTGCTCCAAATTCGTTAACAACTTCATCAGGATTAACCACATTTCCTCTAGATTTAGACATTTTTTCATTATTTCCACCTAAAATCATACCATGGGAAGTACGTTTTGCATAAGGTTCTGGTATAGGAACAACTCCACAATCGTATAGGAATTTATGCCAAAATCTTGAGTATAGTAAGTGTAGAGTAGTATGCTCCATACCACCGTTATACCAGTCAATCGGTAGCCAATAATCAAGGTTTTCTTTACTTGCTAGCTCTTCATTATTGTGTGGGTCTGTATACCTTAAGAAATACCATGAAGAACCTGCCCATTGAGGCATTGTGTCAGTTTCTCTTTCTGCATTGCCACCACATTTTGGACAAGTAGTTTCAACCCATTCTCTAACATTAGCCAAAGGAGACTCTCCATTATCTGTAGGCTCATAGCTTTCTACCTCTGGCAGTAGTACTGGTAACTCACTTTCTGGCACTGGAACCCATCCACATTCATCACAATAAACTAGTGGAATTGGCTCTCCCCAATATCTCTGACGTGAAAATACCCAGTCACGAAGCTTGTAGTTTACTTTCCGTGTTCCAAGACCCTTTTCCTCTAACCATTTGCTAATTTTTTCTTTAGCATCTTTTACTTCTAACCCGTTTATAAAGTCAGAGTTAACTATTTTTCCTTCCTCTGTATCAGTATAAGCAGCTTCTTCTACATTACCGCCTGCAACTACTTCTACTATAGGAAGACCAAACTTTTTAGCAAACTCCCAGTCTCTTGTATCGTGCCCAGGTACAGCCATTATAGCTCCTGTACCATAAGACATCATTACATAATCTGAAATAAAAATAGGTATTTGCTTACCAGTAGCTGGATTAATAGCTTCAACACCTTCAATTTTTACCCCTGTCTTATCCTTTACAAGCTCAGTTCTTTCAAATTCAGATTTTTTACTAGCCTCTTCTCTATAATGAAGAAGATCATCCATATTTTTAATATAATCTGCTAGCTCCTCGATATATGGATGTTCTGGAGAAATTACCATATAAGTAGCTCCAAATAAAGTATCTGGTCTTGTTGTATAAACAGTTATTTTTTTATCTCCAGTAATCTCAAAATCAACTTCCATACCTTCAGATCTGCCTATCCAGTTTTTCTGCTGAATTTTTACTCTCTCGATGTAATCTACTAAATCTAAATCATTTATAAGTCTTTCAGCGTATTTTGTAATTTTAAGCATCCATTGGTTTTTCTGCTTTCTAACTACTTCCCCACCACATCTCTCGCAGCCACCATTTACTACTTCCTCGTTAGCAAGACCAACCTTACAGCTGTTGCACCAGTTGATGGACATTTCCTTTTTATAGGCTAATCCCTTTTCAAAAAGTTTTTGAAATATCCACTGAGTCCACTTGTAATATTCCGGGTCTGTAGTGTTTATTTCTCTCGACCAGTCGAAGGACATACCCAAAGCTTGTAACTGTTCTTTAAATTTTGCAACATTTTTTTTTGTAACTATTTTTGGATGAATTTTATTTTGGATAGCATAGTTTTCTGTCGGAAGTCCAAAAGCATCCCATCCCATTGGATATAGTACATTATATCCTTGTAGCCTTCTTTTTCTAGAAACAACATCAAGTGCTGTATATGGACGTGGATGTCCTACGTGTAGTCCCTGGCCTGATGGATAAGGAAACTCAATTAAAGCATAGAACTTTTCCTTGTCCTTATCATTTGAAGCATGGAAAGCTCCCTTTTCTTCCCAAATTTCTTGCCATTTGCTTTCAATATCCTTTGGATTATATTGCTTCATTTTCTTCAACTCCTTTATTAATATTAAGTTGTTGTAAATTATTGATTACGCAGTTTCGCAACTCAAATTTATTTGCTCCCTTCGGTCACATAAATTTGGTGCTCATTGGGTTTGACCTACCATCAATTTGCTTCGCAAATTGGGTTAGGTCATAAAAAAGACCCTTCATCCTCTATAATATAGAGGCGAAAGGCCGCGGTACCACTCTATTTGATTATCTTCATATCAATATATTGCCACAAAGACATCTATGACACTCTAAATAATCATCTCAATAACCGTAACGAGGTTGACCGATTAGGACTACTACTATTTCGCCCTAATAGCTCTGGGACGAGTTCAGCTAAGATCATTGTTATCTTCCACCAACCGATAACTCTCTAAAAATGATACAATAACCTACTACTTCCCTTCATAGCAAACTATTTAATATACTATTAAGTTGTATTGTATTGTACTAAATTATTCATCAAAAAGCAAGGATTTTTTGTTTATATTTCAAATATTTTCATTTAAGCCTGTCTAGGAAGCATTTTACCGTCTTCTTTATCACTCCAAATCCATACTAGAGCAAATCCAATAATAAATAATGCTACAATCCATAGATTTACAGTAGAAGGTAAAATACCTCTAGAAGAGCCTACTATTAATCCTGCAAAAAAGTAAGAGATCATACCTTTATATTTATCATAAAGCTTGGCCAATATATTTAATAGTAAAAATATACCTAATAAACTACCTGTTCCAAATACAAGTAGGTTTACAATCTCCAGCTCCTTTATAGAAAATAACATAATGTCATATATGCCCATCAAAATTAAAACAGAACTACCAGGAATCCCCGGAATAATCATGGCCGCACTTGACAATACACCACCAATCAAAATCACTAGTAGACTTACATCCTCTGTTTCCATAGCAAGTCCTAGTGGTTCTCCAACCATTATTGCGCCTGTAACGACTCCAGCTATCAACATTCCTAAAAAGCTACCATTTATTTTAGGACAATCCTTTAGTACGGATTTAATAGAGGCTAGTAAACATCCTAATAAAAAGGCAACTGTAGCATCACGATAATTTTCAAAAACCAGAGCAAAGGTAAAGCCACCAACAAATATTCCTCCTATAATACCTACAGCTAATGGTATATATGGTTTTATATTTAGTTTTAATATATCCTTTACCATGTTTTCATACAATCCGAAAATAAGAAAAACTGTACCTCCACTCATACCTGGCATTACCATTACAAAACCTAAAATAATCCCTTTTATAAGCAAATTCATAAATTAGCCTCCTAAAAATATACGTCTATCTAATAATAAAACTTCGATATTATCTTGCAATGGAATGTAATATTAGACAATCACCTTCTCTACTTAATATACATTAAATATTGAATACAATGCAATATACCGAGTCAAATTTCAGAAGAAATGTATATAAATTTAAAGTATAAAATATTTTGAATTTTATGTTTTAAATGTTTTTATGGAGGTATATATATAACAAATAGAACCCGGTAACTCACTACCAATCCTAAGACAACCCCATTAAACAACTAGCCCGTTGCAGTTGTTTAAAACAGAACGAGTAGCAAATTAGCAGTAGAAATTTACAATATAATTGAAGTTGTTAGAGTAGTAATAAAAATTATTGCAGCTTTTATCGCAGAAGGAGGCGTTGCAAATCATCATTATCAACGAAGATCCACCAAAAACATCTGAGGATTGGCACAGCTACTTCCGGTTCTATTTAACATAGAAGGGGTTATTTCAAATTAATGAAATAGCCCCTTTTTTATTATAATAAAAAAGCAGCAAAGCTGCTTTCACGATATACTATTTAATTACCTCATGACACGCTCTACATCTAGCTTCATAGCTTTCCTTAGCACCCACCATAATAATAGGATCATCATACTTAGCTGGTTGTCCGTTAACAATTCTTTGAGTTCTAGTAGCAGGCATTTTGCACTTCATACATACGGCAGTAAGCTTAGTTATATATTCAGCTATTGCCATTAGGCTAGGTACTACTTGGAACGGCTCTCCTCTAAAATCCATATCAAGACCAGAACAAATTACTCTCTTACCCATATTTGCAGCTTTTTGACAAATATCTACAATGTCTTCTCCTAAAAATTGAACCTCATCTATTGCAAGTACATCAAATTCTTCACTTTCTATGTATTTCAAAACTTCACTGGCACTGGTTACAGAAATACATTCCAACTGTTTTCCATTGTGTGAAGTAATATGCTCAGTAGAATAGCGGCTATCTATTGCAGGTTTAAATGATAATACCTTTAGGTTAGCAATCTTAGACCTATTGACTCGCCTAATTAACTCTTCACTTTTACCTGCATACATAGGTCCCACAATCATTTCAATACTACCATTCTTGGAGTATTCGATAAAATCCATCATCGCGCCATCTCCTCTTAATTAACATGAAAAATCAAAAGTCGTCTAATGCTATCGCATTGATTTGTATAACACTTAAATTTTCAATATTCCTTTAAAAAAATGTTTAATTTATTACTAACCTTCAGCTTTTATATAGGTAGCAGAGATATTACTTTATATATTTTAACATAAAAAATCAAGGTTAGAATAGTTGTTTCTAACCTTGATTGAGGTCGTATATGATTGATATTACATACCAAATTTCTTTTTGAATTTCTCAACACGTCCACCTTTTTCGATATTCTTCTGTTTACCTGTGAAGAATGGGTGGCATTGTGAACAAATTTCTACTCTAAGCTCTTTTTTAGTTGAACCTGTTTTAAAAGTATTTCCACAAGCACAATGTACATCTACTTCTTGATACTCTGGATGGATATCCTTTTTCATTACTTTCACCTCTCTCCTCGTACAGTTGCTATATAAAGCTAAACTAAGTCTTAGTTTATAAGCAAATTTTAACTACTACATTATAGCATAAACCATTTATGCGTGCAAGGTATTATTAAGTCATCTATATTCGCTTTTTCAACATTTCAATGAACTGCTTATTATCTTTTGTTTCAATAAGAGAACTAATAATCTTCTCCGTAACATCCTGTACCGGACTATTTCCCATAGCCCTTCTAATACTCCAAATAGTTTCAAGCTCAGCCTGAGTTAATAGTAATTCTTCCCTTCTTGTACCAGATTTGTTGATATCTACCGCTGGGAAAATTCTCTTTTCAGACAGCTTACGATCTAAATGAAGCTCCATATTACCTGTACCCTTAAATTCTTCAAATATAACATCATCCATTCTACTGCCTGTTTCAACCAGCGCTGATGCAATAATTGTAAGACTTCCGCCCTCTTCAAGATTTCTCGCAGCACCAAAGAAACGCTTAGGTTTATGAAGAGCCCCTGGATCTAATCCTCCTGAAAGAGTTCTACCAGTAGGTGGAATAGTTAAATTGTATGCCCTAGCAAGTCGAGTAATACTATCTAATAAAACTACTACATCCTTACCATGCTCTACTAATCTTTGAGCACGATTTAATACCATTTCTGCTACTTTAATGTGATGGCTTGGCAATTCATCGAAGGTGGAATAGGCTACCTCTGCCTGAATCGAACGCTGCATATCAGTTACTTCCTCGGGACGCTCATCTATAAGAAGTACAATAATTTCAACATCAGGATAGTTTTTAGCTATACTATTGGCTATAGTCTGTAATAAAACTGTTTTCCCTGCTTTGGGAGGAGCAACAATTAAACCTCTTTGCCCTTTACCAATAGGTGCAATAAGATCGATTAATCTGGTAGATAAGCCCTGTGAATTTATTTCTAGATTGATTCTTTCCTTAGGATAAATAGGGGTAAGATCTTCGAAATTAGGTCTTCTTGTAGCAGACTCTGGGTTAAGTCCATTAATACTTTTTACATAAAGAAGAGCTTTAAATTTTTCACCACTCTTTGGTGGTCTTGTAATACCTGTAATCTTGTCACCAGTTCGCATGTTAAATCTTCTAATTTGGGAAGGAGATATGTAAATATCACTATCGCTAGATAAAAAGTTTTCTCTTCGTAAAAATCCATACCCATCTGTATGAATTTCCAATATTCCCGCTGCTATATTAACTTCTTCTCCCGGTGGAATTTCATCGGTCAAATGGTTAGGCAAACCCTTTATCCGTCTTTCTTGTAGTTTAGGTTCATCTTGTAGATTATTTTCATTAGAACTTTCATCTAAATTTGTTAACATAGGCTTTTCTTCTATATTCACTTGTTCCTGCTGGTCTTCTATTAATTGAATTAATTCATCTTTTCTATATTTCGATAGGTTTTTAATTCCTAAATTTTTTGCCATTTCTTTCAAGTCCGATAATTTCATATGTTCAAACTCTGGACTGCTCAATGTTACACCTCCAAAACATCTTCTAATCAAATTTTATCCGATAGGTAACAGTTCTAAAACTCCCCCTTTGTATAAGAGGGAGCAATAACAGTACATCTCCTAGAACCACATAACCCAAGGGTACTTGTGCCAATGTAGCACGGCTCGACACGCGTTCTGGTGGAATTAAAATTCCATCAGAACTGAAGTTTTTACTTATGGGATGGTAAATAAAGCACCCCACTATTATGCTGATTGTATCATTATTAATAACTTCAGTCAATAATTCTATTTTCAAAATAATGGATTTTAGCTATTAATATAGTTTATTACCCTCTCGTTATTAACATCTTGAAAATTATTTTGCTTTCTACCTTCTGCAATCAACTTACCATTTTCTATAAATAGCATTCTGTGAGAAACGCGTTTTGCAAATAACATATCGTGGGTTATTATAAGGATTGCCATATTTTGTTTAGCCAAACCTTCTATAATACTAGCAATTCCCTCCCTCATTTCTGGATCTAGTGCAGATGTAGGCTCATCAAAACACATTACTATTGGTTCTAAGGCACAAGCCCTTGCAATTGCAACTCTCTGTTTTTGTCCACCTGATAGCTGAAAAGGATAGACATAGGCTTTTTCTTCTAAGCCCAGCTTATTCAAAAGTATTTTTGCTTTTTCCTTAGCTGTTTTTTTATTCATCTTTAAAACATTGATAGGTGCCTCAACAATATTATCCATAACATTTATATGGGGAAATAAGTTGAAACTCTGGAATACATATCCTACCTTTCTCCTTATTGTTCTCATATCTTGCTTATTACAATAAACTATACTTCCTTCCTTATCATTACATAAAAAATATTCATCAATTTTAATTGTTCCACTATCACACTTTTCAAGACCATTTATACATCTTAAGAGGGTTGTTTTGCCTGCCCCAGAAGGTCCTATCACAGTCACAATTTCTCCTCTATTTATTTGAAATGATATATTATCTAATATAATATTTCCATCAAAGCTTTTATATAAACCTTCAATTTTTAGAGTCATCTATATCCCTCCTAGCAATAATAGTTATATCTTTTTTCCAATTGCTTAAACCCTTCCGTTAGCAACCAAATAAGGAGAAGATAAAATACCCCTACCACCATTAATGGAACAAGGGAAGCGTCTCTATTAGATGCTATTTTGCCTGCCCTTAGAAGCTCCCCTAAGCCAACAACATATACTAATGATGTATCCTTGACTAAGTTAATTACCTCGTTTCCTACAGAAGGAAGGACTCTTTTAACCATTTGTGGAAGTATTATTCTTGTCAGTGTCCTTATCTTACTTAAGCCTAGAACAGTGGCCCCTTCATATTGACCAATATCTATTGACTCAATACCACCTCTGAAAATCTCCCCGAAATAAGCTCCATAATTCAATATAAAGGTTAATAATGCTGCTGTTGTTCTGTCTAAAGTTATTCCTATATAAGGAAATCCAAAGAATACAAATACAAGTTGAAGCATTAATGGTGTTCCCCTCATAATTAAAATATAAAGTTGTACTATTCTACTTATTATTTTAATTTTTGAAAGCCTTCCCAAGGCCACCCAAAACCCTAAGGGCATAGAAAACAGTAGTGTTGCTGCAAATATTTCTAAGGTAGTACTTAACCCAGATGTTAAAGACGGCAAAAGCGAATATATATATGACATTTTCTATACCTCCTATGAACTATATTAATTTTCACTAAACCATTTACTATATATTTCGTCATAGGAGCCATCTGATCTCATTTCATCTATAATATCATCAAGTAATTTTAAAATATCTTTATTTGTATTTCTAATTCCTATTCCATACTCTTCTTTACCAAAGTCCTCTGTTAAAATTCTGTACTTTTCATCTCCCTTTTGCTTAACATAATATCTTGCAAGCACTTCATCAGCTACAACAGCATCACTTCTTCCAGCCTCTAGATCCATAAAGGCTTCGTTGTTTGTATCGAATAATAGTGGCTCTCCACCTTCAAATTCTTCTACTACATCAGATTCTCTCATTACAGCATCCATTGCACTAGATCCATTTTGGACAGCTACTTTTTTATTTTTTAAGTCTTCTTTATTTTCTATTTTTGAATCCGATAATGTAACAATTATCTGCTTATTTTCAAGATAAGGTTTAGTAAAAATCACCTTTTCTTTTCTTTCTTCAGTAATTGAATATCCATTCCAAATTAAATCAATATTACCTGTGTTAAGCTCCGTCTCTTTCATAGCCCATTCTATTGGTTGAAACCTTACTTCTATGTTTGCTCGTTTAAAAACTTCTTTAGCCAAATCAATGTCAAATCCAACTAATTCTCCTGCATTATTTCTAAAACCCATAGGCGCAAAGGTGTCGTCAAGACCCATTATAATATAACCTCTCTTATTAATTTGATCTAAATCCATACTAGAACTAGCTTGGCTTTTACCACATGCTACGAGAGTTAATATTACAACTACCAATACGGTTATTAAACTATACCTTTTTCCGAAACCTTGCTTACCTTCATTTGCTCTTCCTACATTAACAATACTTTTTCTCATAATTTTCTCCCCTTTAATTTTACATAATAAAAAAACTCCCGCCTCTAGCATAAAGCTAGAGGACGAGAGTTATACTCACGTGGTCCCACCTCTTTTTAATGATACTTCACAGTATCAATCTCTTCAAGTACGACAAGAAAATGCTTCTTGCTTATACTCTAGCACGATAACGGGTGCAGATTTTCCCGATGCAGTCTACTACCATAAGGGTTCGGTGCATAGCTCAGAGATGTGTTCAAAATATTTTCTAATGCCCCTCTCACCAACCGGGAACTCTCTGTAAAAGAATAGATATTTCTACTATTTCTCATCAACGCATTTTAATTAAATATATTGTATATTGTTAAATATATTAAACTATTGTAATATATTTGTCAACATTTTTTCAAAATAAATTTCTCAACTAATAAGCATACTTTGGCTTTTTATTTAATCTATGAATCGCTTCTACAAAACGGATGGTACCAGTTTCCGCCCTCATAACAACAGAATGAGTTTTAGCAGTATTATTACCAGTATAAACAACACCCTTTAATAATTCTCCATCTGAAATACCTGTAGCCGCAAAATACACTTCATTGCCTTTTACTAAATCTTCCATAGAATACACTTTTTCTATACTAGCTCCCATTTTAATACATCTTTGTCTCTCTTCATCTGTATATGGAACAAGCTTTCCTTGAAACTCCCCGCCTAGGCATTTTAATGCAGCGGCTGCAATTACCCCTTCAGGAGCACCGCCGATACCTAACATAATATCCACACCAGTATGATCAAAACATGTTGCCATGGCAGCAGCTACATCACCATCTCTAAATAGTTTAATCCTTGCTCCTGCTTCACGACATTGTCTTATTATATCTTCGTGTCTAGGTCTATCTAGCATAGTTACAGTTAAATCTGTAATACTTTTATTTAATGATTCAGCAGTAATACGTAGATTTTCATGTATTGGTGCATCGATATGAACTTTACCAGCAACCTTAGGTCCTACTGCAATTTTATCCATATACATATCAGGTGCATTTAATAAGCATCCTCTTGGAGCCATAGCTACTACAGCAATTGCATTAGGAAGTCCCTTAGCTACAGAAGTAGTACCGTCTACAGGATCTACTGCAATATCTACCTTCGAAGCACCTTGTCCTCCTGCTCCAACAACTTCTCCTATATATAGCATAGGTGCTTCGTCCATTTCACCTTCTCCAATAACTACCACACCTTCTATACTCATTGTTTGGAACATTTTACGCATTCCATCTACACCAGCTTGGTCTGCAGCGTTTTTATCTCCTCTACCCATATATTTAGCAGCACCAATTGATGCAGCCTCAGTTACTCTAACTAGGTTAAGCGCTAAATTTCTATCCATTACTACACCCCCAAATTATTGTTCTACTTTATATTATACTCGTGTTATATTATTTTCGTCAATCAATTGTGTTACATTAATTGTAAATAATATATACTACTTCCGATGTAGGTATTACAGCAAAATAGAGATAGTACATTACTATCTCTATTATTGGCATATTATTATCTAATTTTTCTATGTTTATTCATTACTTCAACTAAAGTATCATTTTTATCTAAACGATGGTCTGCTTCTACAAAACGAATGGTTCCAGTTTGTCCCCTCATAACAACAGAATGAGTAGAAGCTCTGTTGTTTCCAGTATAAACAACACCACTTAAAAGATCTCCTTGGGTAATACCGGTTGCAGCGAAGAAACAATCTTCACTACTTACTAAATCATCAAGATATAGTACCTTCTTAACATCTTCCTCAGAAAGTCCCATAGCTCTACATCTTGCATCCTCTTCTGGACTCATAGGATATAGTATGCCTTGCATATCTCCACCTAAGCATTTAAGAGCTACCGCAGCAATAACCCCTTCCGGAGCACCACCTATACCCATCATAATATCTATACCAGTCTCATCAAAACCAGTAGCAATTGCAGTAGCCACATCTCCATCACTAAAAAGCTTAATTCTAGCACCAGCATCACGAATATCTTTAATAAGTTGATCGTGTCTTGGTCTATCTTGCACTGTTACTGTTAAATCTTCTATATTTTTATTTAAAGCCTTTGCCACAGCTTCTAAGTTATCCTTAACAGATGCATTAATATCTACTACTCCCTTTGCTTTAGGGCCTACAGCAATCTTTTTCATGTAAGTATCTGGTGCGTGCAGTAAACACCCCTTTGGTGCCATGGCTAATACTGCAATAGCATTAGGGAGTCCTTTTGCAATTAGAGTTGTTCCTTCTAATGGATCTACTGCAATGTCTACTTCCATATCTCCATCCTTACAACATCCTACCTCTTCACCTATATATAACATTGGAGCTTCATCAAGCTCACCTTCACCTATTACAACTGTTCCTTTTATAGAAAAACTTGAAAATGCTCTTCTCATACCATCTACTGCTGCCTGATCCGCTGCTTCCTTATCTCCCCTACCCATATAACCAGCAGAAGCCAAAGCAGCTGTTTCTGTTACACGGACTAATTCTAGGGCCAAATTTCTATCCATTATCTATTCCTCCTCATCCTAATTACAATAAAAGTATATAGAATGGGTTTAAGTATGTCAATTAGGTTGACAAATTCCATAATGTGCTATCCTATTATAAAATAAGGAAATATATCTATCTTCCCTTTCCCCTAAATTACTTTGTTAATATATCTTCTAAATGCTCCATATATATGTTTTGGATACCTTCTACTTCTCCTAGACCCTTTAATACTATATTTGTTTCTATCCCCTCTGATACAAGCCTACTTCTCCAAGAGTCTTCTTCCTCGGATGCCATATCATTTATGGCATGATCTCCTGCTACTAGCATAAATGGCATTAAATCAACTTTTTTAATATTATTTTCCCTTAAATGACAAACTATATCATCTATAGTTTTATTGCCTTCTACTGTACCAATGTATATATTTTTATACCATCTCTCATTAAATGTTTCTTCTAGTTTAATATAAGCATTGTCGGCAGAATGTTCTGTACCATGACCCATAAATACTATTGCCTTATCTTTATTGTTTCCATCTAAGTCTAGTGCTTCTACAACCTTAATATAGTCTGAATCTGCATAAAGTAAGGGCTTACCTATTTTTATATTAAAATCACTATTTTCACTATTAAACCTTTCAACTTGCTTTAATAATTTTTCATACTCATAGCCAGGAATTATATGAAGGGGCTGAATAAATATATTATATATTTTCTCTTCCTTAATCCTATATAAGGCTTCCATTGGATTATCTACAAAATAGTTATCCCTTTTCTTTAATTTATTTATTACCATTTGAGAAGTAAATGCCCTAACCACTAAAAAATCTTCATATTTTTCCTTTATTCTGTTTTCAATGCTTTCTATACATAATTTTCTAGTTAGCTCATAGGTAGTACCAAAGCTAACAACAATAATAGCCTTTTTCATAGTATCTCCTTTCCTTCTGTGTACCTTAGAATCTAATTTTTATCTTATGCCTAACAGTTCTAATACTCTTCTTAATTTATATATGTTTTTGAATACCATAATCAAATAATTGCTCTTCCGTTTTAAACAATGGTGTGCCTAAAATTTTATGGATCTTTACTAGCCAAGGTTTTTCTAGGAGAGCCATTTCTAATAAATTCTCCTTCAAAAATACTTCTTCCGCTAGTCCTTCTCCTAATATTTGTCCTCTTCTTAAAACATAAATATAGTCGCACACGTCATATATTAAGTCCATATCATGACTTGATACTACAATATTTTTTTCCATAGCTATTTCTTTAATTATATTTTTTATTTCCTTAGTCATATGGGGATCTAATCCACTAGTTGGTTCATCCAACAATATTACCTGAGAATCCATTACTAATACTCCTGCCATAGCAACTCTTTTTTTCTGGCCATAGCTTAAAAAATGAACTGGTTTATCTTTAAACTCATAGGCATTTACCTTTTTAAGCGCAGCCTCAACCCTTACCTTAATTTCATCCTCGGGGATATTTAAATTTCTCAGGGGAAAGGCTACGTCATCATATACATTAGAGTAAAACAATTGCTTTTCTGGGTCTTGAAATACAATATTAATCTTCCTTCTATATTCCCTTAAGTATTTCTTGTTGTAGTTTATTTTGGAGCCATTATACTTTACACAGCCCTTATTAGGCTTTAAAATACCTATCATATTTAGAAACAGTGTAGACTTTCCAGAACCATTAGCTCCAATAACTCCTATAGTTTTTCCCTTGTTTAAATCTATGTTTATATTATCCAATGCCTTAGTGCCATCTTCATATTTAAATTCTAAAGACTCTACCTTAATCATCTAATCACCTATTTTAAATTCTCCATCGTATAGTTTACTATCCAAGGCAATAACCATGCTCTCATACTTAACTAAAACCCTTACAAATAAATGCTTAATAAGTAATGAAACAGATCTATAGCTATTTTTAAAACCTATATATCCAAACTTCATCTCCTGAATAGTATATATTTCATTTGCTTCTTCTAGAAAAATAAAAATAAATCTGTATATCAATACTAGTAACTCTATTAACAAGTTTGGAATTTTAATTTTTTTAAGTACCTTAATAATATTGTTTAAAGGTGTAGTTAATCCTAAAAAAAATGTTGAAGATATGGCTGCCAATACCCTCATAATAATATGCAGTACATCTTCTAAAGATTGATATGTAATCCCTATGTACTTGCTCCAAATCTTAATGCTCCAAATAAATATATCTACATCAGATATACCTATTAATATAGTAATAATACTTATAGCTAAAAATCCAAAAGGTATAATTAATATTCTAAAATATTTACTAAATGGGATATTTGCTACAAAAGTAGTTAAAAATGCCATAATAAAAAATATAGATATGTTTATATACAAATTATTTATTAACACTGCAATATTCAAGGGCCCTATAGCAAAGATAAACTTTGCCATAGGGTTAAAATTTGTTAACTTGTTTGTATGTGCATACTTATCTATTAAGAGCAAGTTTTTTCTTCTCCTTCATGGAGCCTAAAATATAGCCTATTACTCCTGCTCCAATTGCTACCTGAACAGAGAATAACAAGCTTTCAACTTCTCCACTCGGTGGCTCCCATATACTTTCAAACCAAGGCTCATAGTCTGGGGCAATGACTTGAATTAACTCTTCACCCTCACCGTCTGCCCCTTCAAACTCAGCACCGCTATTAATAATTAGTGGGGCTACTATAACAACAATAGCTAATAAAAAAAGCAATAAATTCTTTTTACTTAATTGTTTCAAGGCTAACGACTCCTTCCTTGTTGTATTCTGCTAATAAATTATAAATAATACTTGTAAGTAATCCTTCCACTATAGCCAATGGAATTTGTGTAACTGCAAATACTGTTAAAAATTTTCCTAAAGAACCAAGGAAACCCGAAATAGGATCGGGAAATGCCAATGCTAGTTGGAAGGCCGTAACAACATAAGTAATTAAGTTACCAATACAAGCAGCAAAAAATACAGTAAAGGTCATATTTACATTTTTTTTCTTAAGTATCCTATAAATAAAGTAGGATACAAAGGGGCCTGCAACTGCCATTGAAAATCCATTAGCTCCCAATGTAGTTAATCCACCATGGGCAAGTAGTAATGCTTGAAATAGTAAAACAATTATTCCTATAACAGTCATAGTAGTGGGTCCAAATAGTATTGCTCCCAATCCTACTCCAGTAGGATGAGACGAACTGCCTGTTACCGATGGTATTTTAAGTGCGGATAAAACAAACACAAAACCTCCTGCTAAACCTAATAGCACCTTTTTATTGGTATCCTCCTTTAAAATGGTACTTACCTTTTTTATTCCAATTATAAAAAATGGAATAGTAACAGCGGACCATAAAATCGCCCACTTAGCAGGTAAAAAGCCTTCCATAATGTGCATTGCATGTACCACTTCTGGAGTTATTACTAGAAGCAATGCGATGGATAAAAGTACTGTTTTTTTGTTTTTCATAAAATCACCTCTCACTTTTATTTAAAGGCATTTAGTATTATGCCTTCAGTGCTTATTAGTTTCTAACCTAATAACATCAGTAAGAGGGAAACACAGAAAATATGTTGGAGAAACAAAAAGGTCCCCAACCTTCTATGTTAGGGACCCTTTGCCAAGTCTATCAAAATGTACACTTTAAAATATACACTTAAATTAACAGTCGACAAAATATAAGTCACCCTTCCCTCCGAAGGTTACTACATATAAACTATTAGGCAGGTCTCCTGACTTGTGGTTCATCCTACTTTTAACACCTTCCCAGATAAAATCCAGTGGCAAAAGTTAATTTCGTCTCCACTTACAGTAGCGGGGGCTGTATCGGATTTTCACCGATTTCCCTATTAATCAAAAAGAACCTAAAGTTTTCAATATTCATTTTTCACCTAATATGGTATCATATAACAAAAGTTTCTACAATATTTATCTTTTAGTCTTTTCCCAATCGGCTAGAAACTTCTCTATACCTATATCTGTTAAAGGATGCTTAAGCATTTGCTTTAATATATTATATGGTATAGTCGCTATATGGGATCCAGCCTTAGCTGCATCTACTACATGAAGATTATGGCGAGTACTTGCAGCAATTATTTCTGTATTAATATTATGCACCTCAAAAATGTGAGCAATCTCTTCAACTAATTGAACCCCATCATAACCGATATCATCCAATCGTCCAAGAAACGGACTTACAAAACTAGCACCTGCTCTAGCCGCTAATAAAGCTTGAGTAGCTGAAAAAACTAGAGTCACATTTGTTTTTATTCCCCTACTACTAAAGTTACTTACAGCTTTTAGCCCTTCCTCTGTCATAGGTACTTTAATAACTACGTTTGAATGAATTTTTATAAGATCTTCAGCTTCATTTACCATTTCCTCTGCAGTTTCACCTACAACTTCTGCACTAATAGGACCGTCCACCAATTGTGTAATTTCCTCTATAACCTGTTTTAAATCTCTTCCTTCTTTTGCAATAAGGGACGGATTTGTAGTAACACCTGATAGAATCCCCCATTTGCTTATTTCTCTAATCTCGTCTATATTTGCACTGTCTATAAATAATTTCAAAACTATCACCGCCTAAATTTTTAATATTTCTCTAGCTTCATCAGGAGTAGCAATTTCCCTACCTAATTCCTTTGCTATTCTAACTATTCTTTCCACCAATTGAGCATTTGATTCTGCTAACTGTCCTCTTCCATAATAAACATTATCTTCAAAGCCTACCCTAACATGACCGCCTAGCAAAATCCCCATTGTGGCTAGGGGTAGCTCATGTCTACCTATACCTGCCACAGTCCAAGTAGAACCTTCAGGAATAGACTTTACCATATACATAAGGTCTTCTGCTGTAGCTGGACAAGCTCCAGGAACCCCAAGTACAAAATCAAAATGTAATGGTGTATCTACTAGCCCTTTTTTAACAAGGCTTTTAGCGTTTTCAATCATTCCTCTTTCAAAAACTTCAATTTCAGGCTTTACACCTAGTTCCTTCATTCTAATAGCAAACTTTTCTATATACTCCTGTGAGTTCATGAAAACATCTGGACCAAAGTTACATGTACCAGCACTAAGTGTAGCCATTTCAGGTTTTAATTCTACAGGCTGTAGTCTTTCGTCTGGCCCATGCCAAACTGCCCCCCCTGTAGAAGGCTGAAAAATAATATTACATTTTGATTCTATCTTTTCTTTTATTTCCTTATATACATCATATGATTGAGTTGGATTACCTTCTTTATCTCGTGCATGAATATGTACTATAGAAGCTCCTGCTAAGTAACACTGATAAGCCGCCTCTGCAATTTCATCTGGTGTTAATGGCAAGTTAGGTTGATTTTTTCTAGTTACTTCTGCCCCTGTTAAAGCAGCTGTAATAATTAATTTATCCATTTAAATCCCCCTTTAAATTCATACTAAGGATATGTTTTCTCTAAACCCAAATGCAATAAACAAAACCTTCCTACAGTCTGCTTTGTATTATTTTCTTTGTTTAGCCTTAGGTACTACGCAGGTACCTACTGCTTTACAAACAACTATAGCCTCTTCTAGTACATCACAGGCAGAGTCACTAATGTCTGGTCTAGGAACAATAACTTTTCTAGCCTCAAATGTCATCTTTCTAGATGAGTTACCAACATTAGTAATTTCACCAACTGCTTCTATATAATCTCCTGCATATACAGGCGCTGTAAACTCTACACTTTCGTAGCCTACAAAGAGTCCTTCGTCCCCATCATTTCTAATAAGAAGTTCTGTTGCCACATCACCAAAAAGCTGAAGCATTTTCGCACCATCTACTAAATTTCCACCATAGTGTGCATCTGCTGTGCTCATCCTCATTCTAATCATAGACTTCATTATTTTACCTCCCCTATTTATTATTATAATTAACTTTAAGTTTCTCTGCATACAATTAAATAAATATTATTGATTTCTAATATATTATATTCTATATTCTATATTCTTTATTTAACAACAAAATCCTCTTTTTAAAGATAGTTAATTGAATTGTTTAAAAATTTAAATGTTTTTCATTTTTAGTTAATATTTAGTTAATATTTCAAAAAAAATTCCGAGTTAGTTAAAAATATATCACTTGCATCTTAGTAAAAATAAAATTATAATATAAGTAATTATTCTAAATCTTTTGAATATTATTAATTTAACCTATTATTAGGAGGTGATTTTTGAAAGATTCGACAAAATTCAATTATACTAGAAAATAGTTAAGGGAGGGTAATTTATGGTCGATTTAAATGAAAAGAAAGCAAGGGATCAGTGGGGTTCCAGATTTGGATTCATTATGGCAGCTGCTGGCTCAGCAATAGGCTTAGGTAACCTTTGGAAATTCCCATACATGGCTGGTAAAAATGGTGGTGGTGCATTTGTTTTTGTATATTTCATTATTCTATTATTAGTAGGATTTACCTTAATGCTAGCAGAAATAGCCATAGGTAGACATACTCAGTTAAGTGCTGTAGGTGCCTATAAAAAACTTAGTGAAAAGTGGTCATGGTTAGGTGCTATGGGTGTACTTGCTGGATTTTTAATTCTTTCTTTCTATAGTGTTGTTGGTGGATGGGTAATAAATTATATAATTAAATCAGTTACTGGTGTATTCAGCACTGCAGATGTAGATGTACTTGGAGGGCTATTTACCGGATTAATTACTAATCCTGTTGAGCCACTTATTTATCACGCAATTTTTATGATTATTACTTTAGCTATAGTTATCGGCGGTATTAGTGGAGGAATTGAAAAAGCTTCTAAAATATTAATGCCTGCACTATTTATTATGATGTTTATCGTTATGCTTCGCGCTCTTACCCTTGAAGGAGCTATGGAAGGAGTTAAATTCCTATTGGCGCCAGACTTCTCAAAAATTAATGGTGAAGTTATTTTAGCAGCTCTAGGTCAAGTTTTTTTCTCCCTAAGCCTTGGTATGGGATGTATGATCACCTATGGTAGCTACTTAAGCAAGGATGAAGATATAGTACAAAGCGCTATGATTATACCATTGTTAGATACAGCTATAGCTTTACTTGCAGGATTAACCATCTTACCAGCAGTATTCGCATTTGGATTTAATCCGGGTGAAGGTCCAGGACTTCTGTTTGTTACACTTCCTGCTGTATTTTCAAAAATGCCGCTTGGTAGCTTATTTGCATTCATATTCTTTGTATTAGTTCTATTTGCGGCTTTAACATCAGCTATTTCCTTATTAGAAGTAACTGTTTCTTATATGGTAGATGAATTTAGATGGGAACGTAAGAAAGCAACATTTACTATGGCAGCTATTATTTTCTTAGTAGGGGCTACTGCATCCCTAGGACTTGGAGTATGGTCTAATATTAAAATAGTTGGTGGAAGAGATATATTCGACTCCCTAGACTTTACAGCAAGTAATATTCTGCTTCCTTTAGGTGGAATGCTAATGTGTATCTTTATAGGTTGGGTATGGGGTCTTGAGAATGCCATTAAAGAAGCTTCTAACCAAGGAAAACTTGCATTTAAACTAGCTCCTTTCTGGGGTTTCTTAGTGAAATGGGTTGCACCTGTTGCTATAGGCATTGTTTTCCTAAACTCTACAGGATTACTAGATATCATTAAAGGACTATTCTAATAATGATACAATTTCCTTATAAATGTTGTGCTCCCTTATTAAAAAGGATTAGTGATATAAAGAGATAAGATAAAAAATATAATACCTCCATAATATAATGCATCCTTTTATTAAAGGGTGCCTTTTTTTGATATATATTTACAAATATCTTTTCTTTAAAAATTAAGTATTGTCAAAAAATTAACGCTTGCATTTTTCGACATGCATATATATAATTATTAAATATGAAGAGCGAACCTTTTTAAATTTTAAAATTGTACTTGTATACTAAATTGTTTGTATATTCTTTCATATTTATTTTTTATTTATAGCTTACTAAATTATTTTAATATGAATTACGAAAATATTTGAATTAGATAATTATCCTTTAAATTAGTAAGGATACGCTCTATATAAAATCTATCACAAGGAGGTGAATAATTAAGTAATACTTGTTACATCGGCATTATAATAAGTTCTAATCTATTACATTTTTTAAGTTTTATTTTTTTATCTTTAATTTTTATTATTTTCAAAATTTTTTATTAGGAGGTTAGGTTATGACGGATTTAAAGGAAAAGCAAGAAAGAGATCAGTGGGGTTCCAAGCTTGGATTTATCCTTGCTGCTGCTGGTTCTGCTGTTGGACTAGGTAACCTTTGGAAGTTCCCTTATACTGCAGGTCAAAATGGTGGAGGGGTATTCGTTTTAGTATACCTTGCGTTAGTATTAATAATTGGTTTTACACTAATGATGGCAGAGCTTGTATTAGGTAGACATACACAGTTAAGCCCTGTAGGCGCCTATAGAAAGCTTAGAAAAAAGTGGGCCTGGGTTGGTTTCATCGGAGTATTGGCATCATATTTAATTTTAACATTTTATAGTGTTATCGGTGGATGGATAATCAAGTATATCGTTACAGCTTTCCAAGGTGGATTTAATACAACAGACCTTGGTGCACTTGAAGGTGTATTTACTGCATTTATAAGTAGCCCAGTTGAGCCTCTTATTTACCACGGTATTTTCATGCTTATGACATTAGCTATAGTTATGGGTGGAATTAGTGGTGGTATCGAGAAGTTTAGTAAAATTTTAATGCCTGGATTATTTATAATGATGATTGTAATTATGGTAAGATCTATCACACTTCCTGGAGCTATGGCAGGGGTAGAATATCTATTAAAACCAGATTTTTCAAAACTTAATTTAAGTGTTGTTCTAGCGGCTTTAGGACAAGTATTCTTCTCTTTAAGTCTTGGTATGGGTGTTATAATTACCTATGGTAGTTACCTAGGAAAAAATGAAAGTCTTCCAGAAAGTTCATTCTTTATTCCTGCAATTGATACAGCAGTAGCTTTATTAGCAGGACTTACAATTTTACCAGCAGTATTTGCTTTAGGATTTGACCCAGCTGGTGGACCTGGACTTATTTTCATCACATTACCAGGTGTATTTGCTAAGATGCCTTTAGGATCTTTCTTTGCAATACTATTCTTTTTATTAGTTTTATTTGCAGCTGTTACATCTTCAATTTCTCTATTAGAGTCCGCAGTATCTTTCTTTGTAGACGAGCTTAAGTGGAACCGTAAAGCTGCAACAATCCTTTTAGGAGTTCTTGCGTTTGTTATAGGTGTTCCTTCTTCTTTAGCAAATGGAGTTTGGGGACATATAACATTTATTAACGGTTTGAACTTCTTTGACTCAATGAGCTTCTTTGCAGAAAACCTTCTTTTACCGCTTAGTGGATTATTACTATGTATCTTCATTGGCTGGTTCTGGGGTACTGACAAAGCTGTAGCTGAAGCTACAAACAATGGCAAAATCAAGTTTGGTCTTGCACCAACTTGGAGCTTTATCATTAAATGGGTAGCACCAATAGCTATAGGCTTTATATTAATGCAAAGTGTTATAACATTATTCTAATTAAACTTTTAAAACCTCTAGGGACTAGTCCTTAGAGGTTTTGTTTTTGTAATTTAAATAAAAAATTACCCTAAAATTAATTAGAGTAATTTTTTTATTTTTATCTTCTTATCATAATCAATACTCTTTTTGCTACTATATAGTTACCATTATCCTCTGCATAAACAACTATTTCGTCCCCTATATTTATATCTCTAAATCTTATTATCCTTCCATCCTCATCATTATAAATAGTATTGTCATCTACATCTACTATTATTTCCTCTCGTGCCCCTACTTGAAGTTCTATATTCCCTTTTCTAGAATCCATATAGGTAACCTTACCTTCGTAGCTAGTACCTTTAAGCTTACGATAGGTTTCCATACTTACTACTTCACCATTTTCTATTTCTAGCTCTACCTCATAATTCAGTCTTAAATCGTAAATTCCAGCCTTTTCATCTTCTATCATTATTGTAGTATTAGGTGTTAATACAAA
>NZ_JAHLQK010000002.1:300000-577163 GCF_018919215.1 Alkaliphilus flagellatus | reverse complement strand
TAACTCCGCTCGACTTGCATGTGTTAGGCACGCCGCCAGCGTTCATCCTGAGCCAGGATCAAACTCTTAAATAAAAATGCTCGAATTTTTGGGTTCCATTTAAATAAATTAATATTTAATGGAAACTCAGCTTTTCGCTGAGAAGGTACCTTACACAAAATCAAAGATTTTGGCAATCTACCTTTGCTGGCTTAATCTATACTGTTTAGTTTTCAAAGACCTCTTTAAGGGCTTATGCCCCATCGCCTTGTTGCGGCGACTTACTTAATATATCATATCTAAAATATTATGTCAACAACTTTTTAAAATTTATTTTTCAGATTGCTGTTCTAATATTTTATTTTCCTTAAGCTTTTGCTTTTGTTTTTGTTTCCACTTATCTTGTTGACCTCATTTACTATACTACTTTCCATTAAGCTTGTCAACATATTTTGTGTTTTTTCGCTATAATAATATAATCCTACTGAATAAGAGAACATCAGTAGGATTATGCTATATTCTTATTATATAGTTAGTCTCTATTAGACTCTATTGGTTTCATTGTAGGGAATAATAATACATCACGAATAGATGCTGAATCTGTTAATAACATCATCAAACGATCTATCCCTATTCCTAATCCACCAGTTGGAGGCATACCTACTTCTATAGCATTTAAAAAGTCTTCATCTAACATATGAGCTTCATCATCACCAAATTCACGTTGTACTAACTGATCCATAAATCTTTGACGTTGATCAATAGGATCATTAAGCTCTGAAAAAGCATTTGCAATTTCCCAAGTGTTAACAAAAGCTTCAAAACGGTTTGTTAATTCAGGATTATCAGGATTACGCTTTGCTAAAGGTGATATTTCCACTGGATGCTGAGTTATGAAAGTAGGTTGTATTAAATGTTTTTCACCATACTCTTCAAATACTTCACTAATAATATGTCCCTTTTTCATTCCAGGTCTAATTTCAATTCCCAGCTTTTTAGCTACTTCAATTGCTTCTTCATCAGTCTTTATTTCATCGAAATCTACATTAGCATATTGTTTACATGCTTCTACCATGGTCATTCTATTCCAAGGAGGGGTAAGGTCTATTTCTTGTCCCTGGTAAGTAATCTTAGTAGTACCTAAAGCTTTTTCAGCAGCATAAGCTACAATGTTTTCAGTAATATCCATCATATCATTATAATCTGCATAAGCTTCATAAAGCTCAATTGTTGTAAATTCAGGATTGTGCTTAATAGACATTCCTTCATTTCTAAATAGCCTACCAATTTCGTACACACGGTCAATACCACCAACGATTAATCTCTTTAGATGTAATTCAGTAGCTATTCTAAGATACATATCTATATCCAATGTATTATGATGGGTAATAAAAGGTCTAGCGCTAGCTCCCCCAGCTATAGTACCTAATATAGGGGTTTCCACCTCTAAATATCCTCTATTATCTAAAAACTCTCTTATTGCCTTAATTGCTTTGGAGCGAGTAATAAAAGTTTTCTTTACTTCTGGATTAACTATTAGGTCTACATACCTTTGTCTATATCTTAAGTCGTGATCCTTTAATCCATGCCACTTTTCTGGTAATATTTGGATAGATTTCGTTAATAGACGAATTTGACTAGCCTTTACAGAAATTTCACCTTTATTGGTTCTGAAAACTTCACCATTTACCTCTATAATATCTCCTAAATCATAGGTAACAAACAGATTATAATCTTCTTCTCCAATTCTATCTTCTCTAATGTATGCCTGTATTTGACCATCTTTGTCCTGAATATTAACAAAGCTAGCTTTACCATGACCACGTTTGGTCATTATACGACCAGCAATTGTTACATTTTGACCTTCAAGTTGTTCAAACTCTTCTTTTATTTGTTCACTATAATGAGTAACATAAACTTTTTCGATTTTGAAGGGATCTTTTCCTATTTCTTGTAAATGCTTTAACTTATCTATACGTATTTTCAAAAGCTCATTTAAATTTTGTTCTTCATTCATCACTAGTAATTCCCCCAACTATCTTGTAATTTTTAATATCTCGTACTTGGTAATTCCGTCTGGAATTTGCACCTCCACAACATCCCCAACTTTAGATCCTAATAAAGTCTTACCTACAGGGGATTCATTAGATATTTTAAGTTCATACGGATCTGCTTCAGTCGACCCAACTATCATATATTCAACTACTTCGTCAAATTCTAAGTCCTTTACTTGTACAGTTGCACCTATACTAACAACATCTGTATTAATATCTTCTTCATCTATTATAGTAGCCTTACGAAGCATAGTTTCAAGTCTATTTATTCTATCCTCTACTTGTGCTTGTTCATTTTTAGCTTCATCATATTCAGAGTTTTCACTTATATCTCCGAAAGCAATTGCTTGCTTTATTCTTTCAGCTATTTCTTTTCTTCTTACAGTTTTAAGTAGTTCTAGTTCGTCCTCTAACTTTTTTAACCCCTGAGCCGTTAAAACAACTTCTCTATCTGCCATCATAATCTCTCTCTCCTCATCCTTAATTGATCTAGATTTTAAAATATATATTTAATATTTATTCTTATGATATTAGTTCATAATATATGTTCTTATAACCATTTTATACTTTTATATATGTAGTAATTTTATCCTTTTTTGATGAAAAATTTAATTAATATTCATCTAATATCTTAAAAAATAGTTTAGCCCTTTTTTTATGGGCTAATTATTCTGATAAATATATTGTACATATTATAGAATAGTCACTATCAAATGTCAAGGGAAAACAAGCCCTTCATAATGCTATATAACCCCTTGACTCTTATTTAAATATTCTATTCTAGGTTTTAAGTCAAGTTTACTCAAAAGTTCCTCATATTCGTTTAATGTGCCTTCTCTCCCTTGTGCTTTAAGCATAGCAACTATTACTCCTTCTATTACATTAGTACCAAAAGATCTACCTTCAAATTCTGGTGTAGTAGTAATAAGCAGTTTTGCTCCTCTATCTTTTAAAATCCCTACATCTTCTTTTGTAACTGTGTTCGTAATTATTACTTTATCATTCATACTAATAGGCATAAATCTTTTAATATAATGAAAATCTCCTGCTATGATTTCAGCTCTATCAAAATATGTAGTAAACTTATTTGAAATATTTTTATTTTGCTTATCACCTGTTGGATATAAAATATGAAATGGAAGTCGACAAGCAATTGGCGCTACTATTGCTGCTATTCTATGTAGGCTTTTTAATGAATGTACCGGAATATTTATACCAAGGCCAAATATTAAATCTCCTATGGTTAAATTACACCCACAACATTCTAGACTATCGGCCATGCCAAAACGATCCATTGCACTAGTGATTAGTACTCTTTTCTCTTTAAAATTAATATATTTATTTTGCTGCAAATAATGAATAACATTTTTTTCTAATGTGTTTTTTAATCCTGATCCATCAACTATTGGAGTAATCTTAGCTGCTCTTTTAAGTGGTAGCGCTCCTTTGATAATATACGAACGCCTACCTGCCCATAAATATAAATCAATACCACCCATTCCTATAGCATCAACTTTACCATCTATGCTTTTTATTAAATCAACTGCCTTTTCTATACTACCATCAGTACCAATACGTTCAATAATAAACTTTTCTCCCATTATTTCAGTTTCCACATAATGATCCCTTTTAGAGCTTCCAATGCTTATACTAACTACTCTCTTCATTTTAATGCCTCCTGGACAAGAAAAAATATATTTCTATTATTGCCCTTTGTCAGAAGGTTATTCGATTCTAAACCTCTATTCCTTCACTATTCAAATATTCTATTAAAACATTTTCCATTTCAATTTTAGTTCCAATTGTATTAATCTTATTTCTTAGGCTTGCTGTTCCCTTTAAACCTTTTAAGTACCATGCAATATGCTTTCTCATTTCTTTAATTCCAATATATTCACTTTTATGTGTAATTACTAGATCCATATGTTTTAGTGCCATAAAAATCCGATCCCTAGCAGTAGGCTCAGGAGTAAGTTCACCGGTTTTCATATATTGTACTAATCTTTTAAATAACCAAGGATTTCCTTGACTTCCCCTACCAATCATAATCCCATCACATTTAGTTGCTTTTAATAGATTAATTCCGTCTTCTACGGTAAATACGTCCCCATTTCCGATTACAGGAATAGTTACAGCTGCCTTTACTCTTCTAATAATATCCCAGTCAGCTTTACCTGAGTAGAATTGTTCTCTCGTTCTACCATGGACAGCTATAGCCTTTGCCCCATTTTCTTCAATAATCTTTGCTAATTCTACTGCATTAACACTGTTTTCATCCCAGCCCTTACGTATTTTAACCGTAACAGGCTTTACAGATTCCTTAACTACTGCTTTAACAACTTCCCCGGCCAACTTAACATCCTTCATAAGTGCACTACCGTCTCCATTCTTTACTATCTTAGGTGTAGGGCATCCCATGTTAATATCTAATATAGCATTTTCGCGATTATTGAGCATATAAGCAGCCTTCGACATAATATTAGGGTCTGAACCGAATATTTGTAGGGCAACAGGTTTTTCTTTTGGATGAATCTTTAGTAATCCTTCAGTTTTCTTATCTTCATAATATAACCCCTTGGAGCTTACCATCTCCATATATACCATTCCGCATCCCATCTCTTTACAAATTAGTCTAAAAGAAAGGTCTGTTACACCTGCCATAGGAGCTAAGAAAACAGGATTATCTAAAGTCACATTATCTATTTTCATATTTTTTACCTCCAATTACTAAGTGCGGCAGTTTTTATTCCGCCACGTTACATATATAAATAGAAATACACTAAAATCAGTTATATATAATATAAACAATAAAAGCCAGGTTTACACCCGGCTCTTATTGTTTAATGCAATTCGGTCTTCCTTGTTACGTTCATAAATAATATTTAAGCCTTCTAGGGATAAAAACTTATCTACTATGTCTATACTTTCTGTTTCACTAGCTATTAAAGTTGATAGTCCACCTGTAGCAATTACCCTACAAGAGCTGCACCTAATCTCTTTTTTCATCTTATTTACAATATACTCAACTAAACCAACATAACCATATATTATGCCAGCTTGCATACTGTTAACAGTATTTTTGCAAATTACCTTTCCCGGCTTTACAAGTTCTACTCTTGGAAGCTTTGCAGCTTTTTCAAATAGTGCATCACTTGAAATCTTAATTCCCGGTGAAATGGTACCACCTAAGTATTCTCCCGTTTCCGAAATAGCGCAGAAGGTTGTTGCTGTTCCAAAGTCTACAATTATTAATGGCCCACCGTATTTTTCATAGGCAGCAATAGCATTAACAATTCTATCTGCTCCAACCTGTTTAGGATTATCGTATTTTATATTCATACCTGTCTTAATACCAGGTCCTACTATTAAAGGCTCTTTATTAAAAAGTTTTCTTGATGCATGTTCTAAAGAATACATAATGTTTGGTACTACTGAAGAAATAATAATATCTTCAACATCATTAATGTCTAAACCATTATATTGAAAGAATTGATGAATAACCATACTATATTCATCAGATGTCTTTTCTTTATCCGTTGCGATTCTCCAATAGTCTATTAACTCTTTTCCACGGTAAACACCTAATACAATATTAGTATTACCTACATCAAAAACTACGATCATTTGTTCACCTTCTCAACTAGTCTATTTTATCTATTATATTTTATAGTTTTTCAAACCTTTCATTACTATATACACTATAACAGAAGAAACAATAGCTTCGGTAATTCCATTTAGTGTGGCAACACCAATAACTGCATTTAACGGTAGATATCCCCTTAAATATACCATAGACAGTACTCCAAGAGTGTTAGTTAGTGTACCTACTATAGCTGCAGGGATAGAATGTTTAAATGCCTTGTAGGTATAGTAGCTCATAACTCCTATAAAGAGTCTTGGCAATATAGAAACTAAAGGATCTGCAAAAAAAGGTGATCCCACTCTTAAAAAGCTACTAACTCCAAACATTAATCCTACTATAGTCCCTACCAATGGTCCACCTAAAATTGCACCAATAATAACAGGGATGTGCATAGTGGTTGCATTAACCCCAAGTATCGGTATAGGTATATACCCTATTGGAGTCATACTTAATACTACTGAAAATGCACCTAACATACCAGCGATTGTTACTTTTTTTGTTGACATTTTTGTACTTTGAATCATTTCGCCACCTCCGTTCCAGCTCTTTACAGATGCCGGACAATTTAAATTTTTTAAAACATTGAGATCTAGTCTAGCTCAAAATTTGATGCCAGCTATTTCACCATATTATTTTAACAGGTTGAAATTTATATTGCAATAATTATGATAAAATTAACGAAAAAAATCACAGTTTAGCTATAATTTCATTATTAACAATGAGTGTGTTTTATATATACCCATTTTCACCTCTAATTGAAACCTCTCCTGATGAAATTAATTCTTTGCTACCATCATCCATTTGTACTAATAATAATCCTTCGTTGTTAATATCTATAGCTCTAGCTTTTTTTTCTAAATTTCCTTGAATAATTTTAATCTCTTTTCCTAATATAGCAGAATAGTTTTTAACTATAACTAAAGTTTCATCTAAGTTTAAATCTTTAATATAGATATTGTATAATGCCTCAAAGTTTTTCAAAATATTAACTACTAGTTCCCTGCGATCTATTTTTTTACCCCCTTCAATAAATAGGGAGGTAGCTTTTTCCTTCAATTCACATGAAAATCCATCGGTATTTACATTTATACCTATACCTACAATAATATAGTTAACTTCGTTTAATTCTCCAGCCATCTCAGTTAAAATACCACAAATCTTTTTGCCGTTAATAACAATATCGTTTGGCCATTTAATTAAGGCATTTAGCCCTGTTAATTCTCGGATAGACTTACATACAGCCGCTGCTGCTATTTGTGTCATCTTGACCCCTTCAGTAGGCGGTATATTAGGTTTTAAAACTAAAGACATCCAAATTCCCGTACCTTTAGGCGAAGACCAGTTTCTCCCTCTTCTTCCTCTACCCAGTAGCTGTTCTTCACTTAAAATAACAGTCCCATCTTTTAGTTTGTTGGCCTCTTTTTTAGCATAGCTATTAGTAGAATCAATACTATCGAAATAAACAATTTGCTGGCCTATAGCATTGTTAGAAATAAGTGCTTCTATTTCCTTAGGCAAAAGTTTATCTTTCATTTCAAGAAGCATATACCCCTTTCTAGGAATAGTTTCGATATTATATCCTTCTTCCTTTAATGCATTAATATGCTTCCATATAGCAGTACGAGAAACGCCTAGCTTAGTTCTTAACACTTCTCCAGATATATAGTTTCCCTTATTAATATACAACTCTTCTAATATTTTGCTCCTCATTTTTTCACTCCTCACCAGCAGAAAAAGATACGGCTATGCACCGTATCTCTTAACTGAATATAACATTTTCCATTAACCAAACAATGTTAATAACACACCTGCTGCAACAGCAGATCCAATTACCCCTGCAACGTTAGGTCCCATAGCATGCATTAATAGGAAATTACTTGGATTTTCTTTTTGTCCAACAACTTGAGAAACTCTAGCTGCCATAGGTACTGCCGAAACTCCAGCTGATCCTATAAGTGGATTTACTTTACCACCAGATAGCTTATTCATTACTTTTCCAAGTAATACTCCGGCTGCTGTACCTACACCAAAAGCAACTACACCCAGTGCAATTATTTTAAGTGTTTCTAATTTTAGAAATGTTTCTGCATTAGCTGTTGCTCCAACACTTATCCCTAACAAAATAGTTACAATGTTAATTAGCTCATTTTGTGCTGTTTTAGAAAGTCGATCTGTCACTCCAGACTCTCTAAATAGGTTTCCAAGCATAAGCATACCAACTAAAGCTGTTGCACTTGGCACTATTAATGAAACTATAATAGTTACCATTATAGGGAAAACTACTCTCTCAACCTTTGATACTGTTCTTAATTGCTCCATCTTAATCATTCGCTCTTCTTTTGTAGTAAGCGCCTTCATAATAGGAGGCTGAATAATTGGAACTAGTGCCATATAAGAGTAGGCTGCAACCGCTATTGGTCCTAGAAGGTGAGGCGCTAACTTAGAAGTTAAAAATATTGCTGTAGGTCCATCTGCTCCACCTATAATTCCAATAGAAGAAGCTTCTTGAGCTGTAAAGCCAAGCATTGTCGCTCCAATGAATGTAAAGAATATTCCAGCCTGTGCTGCTGCCCCTAAAAATAAGCTTTTTGGGTTAGCAATAAGTGGACCGAAATCAGTCATTGCTCCAACACCTAAGAAGATTAAAGGCGGAAAAATTCCTAGTTTGATTCCCGAATTATAAATATAATGCAATAATCCTCCTGGAGAATCTACATACATACTCGCAGGTATTCCTTTTTCTATCATTTCAGCTGTAGGTGAACCTAATTTTAATAAATTTGCTCCAGCATCCATTATTCCAGATAGAGGTAGATTAACAAGTAACATACCAAAGGCTATAGGAATAAGCAGTAAAGGTTCGAAGCCTTTTGCGATTGCTAGATATAGTAAAACACATGAAACAACTATCATAAGTAGTTGACCACCTGTCATGTTTGCAAAACCTGTGGTCCCTAAAAATTCCACAACTATATCAACCATCTGTGCATCTCCTTTCAATTGTTTTAGGTGCTTTTATTATTTAAGAGATACTAGAATATCTCCACCATTTACTGCAGCACCTTCAGCAACATGAATAGATGCAACAACTCCATCAGCTGGAGCCATAATTTCATTTTCCATCTTCATAGCTTCTAAAATTAGAAGTACATCACCAGATTTTACTTGTTGACCTTCTTTAACTTCTATCTTCCAAATGTTTCCTGGCATTGGTGCTTCAATAGTTGTAGAACCTGCTGGAGCTACCGATGGCGCTGGTTTCGCCGCTGGAGCTGGTTTTGAAGCCACTGGTTTTGCCACTGGTGCTACTGGAGCTGCGGCTCTTGGTGCAGGTGATGCTATACCATCCTTAATTTCTTCTACTTCTACATCATAGGAAACACCATTTACAGTTATATTAAACTTTCTCATCGTACAATTCCTCCTTAATAGTAGTTTGGATTATAATGCATTGTCTTAATATGTAATCCCTTAAATTAAAGCTTATTACTAATTTGGTCTACCCTTCCTATTTTAGCCCAAGAAGGTGTTTGATCCGATATACGAGTAATATTTCTAACAATAATATTATGAGTAGAAGTATTTAAGCTAGCAGCTACTGCAGCTGTAATAACCGCTACAAGCTCTGTACTGTCTACAGTCTCTTCTTCTACAACTTCATCCTCAATAGTAGGAGAAGGTTTTGAATCGACTATTTTTTTAGGTTGAGATTTACCTACTACTTTTTGCATAATAATAATAGCAAAGTATAATATAGCTAATCCTGCAAATACTATACCAATTCCCACAAGTGTTACTATCATACTGCCTAAAAACTTCTCTCCCATTGTCATAGTATCAATGGAAACTTTCATTCTTTCCAGTAAGTTCATATATTAATCACCTCTTTTTTCTATTGAAGGATCTATACTGGTAAGTTACCGTGTTTTTTAGCTGGTCTACTCTCTCTCTTACTTGCTAGCATATTAAGAGCATCTACTATTCTTGGTCTAGTAGCCGATGGCTCTATAACGTCATCAACGAAACCTCTTTCTGCAGCTTTATAAGGTGTAGCGAACTCCCCTTTATATTCGTCAATTTTTTGATTTCTTGTAGATTGTGGGTCCTCAGAATCTGCAATTTCATTTTTGAATATAATGTTAGCCGCCCCTTCTGGTCCCATTACCGCAATTTCAGCAGTTGGCCAAGCAAGTACCATATCAGCACCTAAATGTTTACTAGACATAGCTAGATATGCTCCACCGTATGCTTTTCTAACAATTAATGTTATAAGTGGTACTGTAGCTTCACTATAGGCATAAAGCATTTTAGCACCATGACGAATAATTCCACCATATTCTTGACTTGTTCCAGGTAAAAATCCTGGTACATCTACAAGAGTTAATATTGGAATATTAAAGCAGTCGCATGTTCTAATAAATCTTCCTGCTTTATCAGAAGCGTTAATATCTAAACAACCTGCCAATACTTTAGGTTGGTTTGCAATAATACCTACAGACTGTCCATTAATACGAACAAAACCTGTAATCATATTCTGTGCATAATAAGGTTGTACTTCAAAGAAATCCGAATCATCTGCAATAGCTGTAATTATTGCCTTCATATCGTATGGCTTATTTGGATTTTCTGGCACAATTTCATCTAACTCTGGAATAATTTTATTTATATCATCTTCTGTATAGAAAACAGGAGCAGTTTCCATATTATTAGAAGGTAAAAAGCTAAGTAATCTTCTAATTTCTCCTATACAAGCCTCATCATTTGCTGTTACAAAGTGTGCTACCCCACTAGTTTTATTGTGTGTCATTGCTCCGCCAAGGGCCTCTGCACTTACCTCTTCACCAGTTACAGTTTTAATAACTTGTGGACCTGTAATAAACATTTGACTTGTTTTATCTACCATAAAAATAAAGTCTGTTAATGCTGGAGAGTATACTGCTCCACCTGCACAAGGTCCCATAATCGCAGAAATCTGTGGTACTACCCCAGAAGCAATAGTATTTCTGTAGAAGATATCTCCATATCCAGATAGAGCATCTACTCCCTCTTGGATTCTAGCCCCGCCAGAGTCATTCATACCAACTATTGGCGCTCCCATTTTTAATGCTAAATCTTGTACTTTGCAAATTTTCTTTGCATGCATTTCCCCTAATGATCCACCTACAACAGTAAAGTCTTGTGCATAGGCATATACCAATCTACCATCAACTAAACCATAGCCTGTTACAACACCTTCACCTGGAGAATCTACCTTTTCCATGCCGAAGTTAACACATCTATGTTTGATAAAGGCATCTAATTCTACAAAACTTCCTTCATCAAATAAGAGGTTAATTCTTTCTCTAGCTGTCAACTTACCTTTTTCATGTTGGCTGGCAATTCTTTTTTCGCCACCGCCAAGTTCAATCTTTGCTTTGCGGTTACGAAGGTCTTCTAATTTGTTTATGGACATTTTTATCCCTCCCTCTCACTTAACTCCACAAGAACTCCACCTGTACTTTTAGGATGACAAAAGGCTATTTTCGCTCCTCCTGCTCCATATCTTGGCTTCTCGTCAATCATTCTTACTCCCTTTGTCTTCATCTCTTCAATGGCTTCCTCTATGTTATCTACTCTAAAAGCAATGTGCTGGATACCTTCACCTTTTTTCTCGATGAATTTTGCAATTGGTCCATCATCTTCTGTAGACTCTAGGAGCTCTACCTCTGTATCACCTACTGGTAAAAATGCAACCTTTACTTTTTGTTCTTCTACAACCTCTGTACCTGCACACTCAAGACCTAAAATATCTTGGTAAAACTTCAATGTTTCATCTAAATTTTTCACAGCTATTCCAATGTGATCCACTTTTTTAACATTCATGTGTAAGTCCTACCTTTCTTTAATTTTATTTAAACAAAGGCTTATATGTAAGCTTTTTAAATTAAATAAGCCTTTATTGAACGTATGTTACGAAAAGCGTATATTATGATATTTTATACTCTCCTATACGTTAGAAAACTTCATTATTTTATTTATTATTTGCCTGCTGGCACTATATGGATCTAAGTCTCTATTTGCAACCTGCTTAGATAAAATATGAATATCCTCTTGGCTCTTTGCATCTCCAAGTATTCTTTTCATTAATCTTTGTTGAGTTAAATCTAATATTTCTAATTCGCTATTTTTAGTCCTTCTTTCTATTAGCTGCCTAGAATCTTCTAAGTAGGCTCTATGCTTTTTTAGTTCTTCTACTAATTCATCAATACCTTTATTGTAAAGGGCCACCACTTCGCAAACAGGAGGTCGCCACTCACTATGATTAAAATCTAAGGCCATTTCTATTTCTACCTTAGTTTTTGGAGCACCATCACGATCTGCTTTATTAATAGCAAACACATCACCAATTTCCATTATCCCTGCCTTAATAGCCTGAATATCATCTCCCAAGCCAGGCACCATTACCATAAGTATTGTATCTGCCGCCTTTACAATATCAACTTCTGACTGTCCAACCCCTACTGTCTCAACAAATATATAGTCGCATCCATAAATATCAAGAACCTTTACTGCCCCCAGAGTAGATTTAGAAAGTCCTCCAAGATGTCCCCTTGTACCCATACTTCTAATAAAAATACCTGGATCAGTATAAAGATCGGACATCCTTACCCTATCCCCTAAAATAGAGCCTCCCGTAAATGGGCTAGTAGGATCTATAGCAATAATTCCAACAGTTTTACCTTCTTTTCTTAAGGCTTTAGCTAATTTATCAGTAAGAGTGCTTTTTCCAGCTCCTGGAGGCCCTGTAATACCAATTACTTGAGCCCTACCAGTATTTTTATAAAGTGCTGTTAATAGATCAATAGCCTCTTGATCGTTGTTTTCAAACATAGTAATAAGTCTGGCTGCCGCTCTCTTATCACCATTTAAAAGTCTTTCGGCTAAATTCATAATGACACCACCTAATTTGTCTTTAATGCCATACTATATATATTGTTATCTCTTTAAATTATTCTTAATAAAATCTATAGTAACCTGTGTAGGTGTTCCTGGAGTGAAAACTTCTGCAACTCCTTTTTCCTTTAAAAAAGGAATATCTTCATCTGGAATTACTCCACCACCAATAACTAATGTTTCATCATAAGCACTTTCCGCCTTTAAAAGTTCTACTACCTTTGGTAATAAATGATTATGAGCGCCGGATAAAATACTTAATGCCACTACTTCAACGTCTTCTTGTACAGCTGCTGCCACTATTTGCTCAGGTGTTTGTCTTAAGCCTGTATAAATTACTTCCATACCCGCATCCCTTAAAGCTCTCGCAATAACCTTTGCACCGCGATCATGTCCATCTAATCCTGGTTTTGCCACCAATACTCTAATAGGTCTTTCCATGAATATGAGCCTCCTTTATACTATATTATAGAATAACACTTTGTTGATATTCGCCAAATACTTCCCTAAGCACACCACAAATTTCTCCTAGAGTTGCATATACCCTTACTGCATTTAAAATAAACGGCATTAAGTTTGAATCTCCTTCTGCTGCTTTTCTTAAAGCTTCTAGCTTTTCTTGTACTTCATTATTATTTCTTTCCTCTTCAAGACTTCTAATCTTTTGCTTTTGAAGCTCGCCTACAGCTGGGTCTACTCTTAAAAGTCCCTTTGGAGAATCCTCTTTAATTTGGAACTTATTCATACCAACTACAACTCGATCTCCACTTTCAATCTGTTTTTGATATTCATAAGAACTATCCATAATTTCTTTTTGTATAAATCCTTTTTCTATAGCCTTAGGTGCTCCACCTAATTCTTTAATTTTATTAATATAGTCCATAGCTTCATTTTCAATTTTATTTGTTAAGCTCTCTACATAATAAGAACCAGCAAGTGGATCTATGGTCTCAGCTACACCACTTTCATGAGCAACTATTTGTTGTGTTCTTAGAGCTATTCTTACAGACTCCTCTGTCGGAAGCGCAAGGGCCTCATCCTTAGAGTTAGTGTGTAAAGATTGAGTACCTCCAAGTACTGCCGCCAATGTTTGTATAGCTACACGTACAATATTATTATCAGGTTGTTGCGCAGTTAATGTACAACCCCCTGTTTGTGTATGGAACTTAAGTTGCATAGACTTTGGATCTTTTGCTCTAAAGTAATCTTTCATAATTTTTGCCCATAATCTTCTTGCAGCTCTAAACTTTGCAACTTCTTCTAAAAGATCGTTGTGAGCATTAAAGAAAAATGATAATCTTGGGGCAAATGTATCTACATCAAGACCTGCCTTAATAGCTGCCTCAACATAAGCGATACCGTCTGCTAATGTAAATGCAACCTCTTGTACTGCCGTAGAACCTGCCTCACGGATGTGATAACCAGAAATACTTATTGTATTCCATTGTGGTACTTCCTTTGAGCAGTACTCAAAAATATCAGTTATTAATCTCATTGAAGGCTCTGGTGGGAAAATATATGTACCTCTTGCAATATATTCTTTTAATATGTCATTTTGAATGGTTCCTCTAAGCTTATCTGAGGATACTCCTTGCTTTTCTGCCACCACAATATACATTGCAAGTAGTACAGAAGCAGGAGCATTAATAGTCATAGATGTACTCACTTTATCTAATGGAATACCATCAAATAAAATTTCCATATCTTTTAATGAGTCGATAGCAACTCCAACCTTACCTACTTCACCTTCTGCTAATGGGTGGTTTGAGTCGTATCCAATTTGTGTTGGAAGGTCAAAAGCAACTGATAGTCCAGTTTGCCCCTGTTCTAATAAATATTTATAACGTTGGTTGGACTCTTCTGCTGTAGCAAATCCAGCATACTGCCTCATAGTCCAAAAACGTCCGCGATACATAGTAGGTTGAACACCTCTAGTAAATGGATACTGTCCTGGGAATCCTAGATCATCTTCGTAATTAAATCCTTCAATGTCTGCCGCTGTATAAAGTCTTTCTACTTCTTGGTTAGATCCTGTTACAAACTGCTCTTTTCTTTCTGGAAACTTAGATAAAGCTTTACCAACCTTATTTTTGTTCCAATCATTTTGTTTTTGCTTCAATTGCTCAATACTTTCCTTCTCAAACATTTCTTTTCCTCCCTCATTTTTCAAATTGAAGTCCAAAAATATATTCTTTCAATTTTCAAGTAGAGCTATTATATCACTTATTATACCTTAATCACTATGATTGCAGTAGAACAACGCCTTTGTAAATTAAAAAATTTTTATATATTTTGTTATTTGCAAGTTTTAATTCATCACTTGCACACACTGAAATATATATTGCACTACTACATGTTATTCTACAGCTTTTTCCTCACAGTTGCAACTTATTTTATAAAAATTACACAAATTTTGTAACTATTCTATAACTCGCAACAAATTATATCTATTATTAATATATACTTTCCATAAAACGTGGTCATTCAAAGATTCCTTAAGTTATAAAACACTCAACCTACTTTTATATATTTCAATATTTTTATGAGTTTTTTTAAATTCATACCCTGTTTTACTCATTTGAATAAGCAACTTCTCCTATACTTCTAACTCCATCAGTATGGAATTTCATGCTTCCAGTCTTTAGAAATCTGACATGCCAAGAAAGTGCTTCCTCTAATAGATGAGGTTGATACTTAAATTTAGTCTTTTCTGCTCTCTCTAAATAATCTATAAGCATATCCTTGTAGTCCGGATGAGCACAATTCTGTATAATCTTCCTTGCCCTTTCTCGAGGTGATGTTCCTCTTAGATCCGCTAAACCTTGTTCTGTAACCACCACTGAAACATCATGTTCTGTATGGTCTATATGAGATGCCTTTGGTACAATGGAAGAAATATTTCCATTTTTCGCAGTAGAAACAGTAGTAAATATCGAAAGGTATGCATTTCTAGTAAAATCTCCTGATCCTCCAATACCATTCATCATTCTTGAGCCCATAATATTGGTTGAATTTACATGCCCGTATATATCTACTTCTATAGCTGTATTCATTGCTATTATACCTAATCGCCTTATAATTTCCGGATTGTTACTAATCTCCATAGGTCGTAATATGCAATGCTTAGCATAATGTTCAATATTATCATGCAATCTTTTAAGTCCTTCTACCGATGGTGTCAATGCAGTGCCGGAAGCTATAGTAACCTTGCCAGCATCAATTAAATCAAGCATGGAATCTTGTATCACCTCAGTATAGCAGGTTAAATCTTTAAAGTCAGAGTCAACTAAGCCCCCTAGTACCGCATTAGCTACAGATCCTACCCCTGATTGTAATGGCAATAAATTTTTTGGTAATCTACCATTCTTTACTTCATATTTTAAAAAATCAATAATATGTCCTGAAATCAATTTCGAAGGTTCATCTATAGGTCCTAGTGGTCTTACCTTATCTGGTATATCAGTAAAAACAATAGCTGCTATTTTTTCTGGAGGACATGGAATATAACTAGTACCTACTCGATCTCCAGCTTGCTCTATAGGAATCGCTTTTCTGTAAGGAGGCTTTTCAGTCATATAAATGTCATGTATACCCTCCAATTCAATTGGTTGACTAGTATTGATTTCAACAATTACAATATCAGAATTCTTTATTGCTTGGGGCATCAGCCCAATGGATGTAGTAGGTATAATTCCACCTTCTTCGGTTATTGCTAGTGCTTCGACTAAAGCCACATCTATTTTCCCGAAAAAACCATAATCAATAAACTGGGTAACATGGCTTAAATGCATATCTTGATAATTGACCTGTGAAGCATTTATAGCATTTCTTAAATTATCATTAGTTTGATAAGGATATCTTCTCTTCATTACTCCACACCTAGTCAATGCTCCATCTAACTCGTCCCCTACAGAAGCACCGCATAATACTGTTATACCTATATCTTCTCCTTCATTAGCCCTTTTTTCCAACGCTAGAGGAACAGCCTTTGGATAGCCAGAAGGAGTAAATCCACTGGTAGCTACTGTCATTCCATTTTTTATTAGCATAGCTGCGGATTCTGCCGACATAATTTTTCCTTTAAGATCATCTCTTCTAATTCTTTCTTTCATATTAAAACCTCCTAGTTAATGATTTCTTAAATAAAAATCAACACTATTGATTCCACAAAAAATAGATACACCGACTTATAGTAAATCAGCGTATCTAACTATTAGATATCTACTAATAAAGCAAAAGGGATTTTGCTTTCATAGATAATAGAGTTAAATTATTATTTAAATTAAATTTTCTCTATTTATTAAGTTTGTATAGTATCTTCTTCCAAAATTATTTTAAACTTATCGTGACACTTCTTTGTAGAGGATATTAAGGCTTTCCTGACAGTTCCAAAGTATCTTTCATTAATTGCTTTCTCTATTTCCTCAAAATTTAAAATATTTTTCCCCACCAACAATTTATTTACAAGCTTTTTTGCTACTTCCGTCACCAGAGTACAATCTGCATCAAGAATATCTCCAGTATTTTTATCTACCAAAATTCCTACAGCTATAACTTTATATAATTCCTCTGCTGTTGTGCCCATAGGTAATTTTGCATAACCACTTATAAATATTTCAAAAGGTTCCATGTAATCATCACTCCTATCTAGATTTCTATACATTATATATTCTATCAAAATATATAAGTTGAAATGACAATTTTATTTATATTACATAGGTAACTTGTGTAATATTATTGTAAATAATACCATTCCTAATAGTGCAAATGGGTATACTGCACCATAGCCAGCCGCCGGATCGTCACTATCTAAAGCATCAATAGCAACCCCTAAGCCTGGCGTAGAAGTCATTCCACCACATATAGATCCCGCTAGCATTATCCAGTTTAATTTAAATACATATCTTCCTATTAAGAAACCTACAAGAATTGCTACTGTCCCTACAAATAATGATATTATCGCTAAGGATGCTCCTGTACCTAATATAGCATCAAAAACCTGATATCCATATCGTAATCCTACAACAGCTAAGAAAAAGCATAAAGATAACTCTCTAACAATCCCTAATACCTTTGTATCCATTCTAAAACTCATCGGACCAATTTTCCCTATATAGCCCAGTATAAGAGATCCTATTAATGCTCCTCCTGTAGCTCCTAGGCTAAAGTAGCCTATCACAGAACCTAAATATATTTCTATAATGCCTATACTATACCCAAAGAAACAGGCAAATGCAAATGCAATGATATCAAATTTAGTTTCTACAACTTCTCTACCCCCTTTAACCATAGAACGTGCTTCCTGCATTTCTTGATGGAATCGTTCCTTTTCTTCATCTAAATTCATTTTGAAAATTTTTGGTATAAAATTTATAGCTATAATAACTATAATTACACCAAAAGGATATCCTACCGCATACCCTAGTCCAATTCCAGACTCTGCATTTTTAATAAATTGACTTTCTTGATCATTTGTTAAAGAATCCAAGGATGCCTGATATACTTCTCCTGAAGGATCTAATACTTTCATAAATTTTTCTCTTTCTTGTGTATCAGCATCTGCAAATCCATTTACCCTTACAGTTGCGTGCTCTCTTGCTGTCTCAATAGCAGCTGCAAGGCCAGGCGAACTGGTTAATGCTCCTGTATAAATACCTGATACCTCATAAGGGTTATCAATCGGACTAAGTAAAACCATACCATAAGTTGCTATTGCCCCCGAAAGAGTAATTACAAAGCCTAATACTACAAATTTAGACCCATATTTTTTTATAACAGCCCCTAGGTCTTTAGCAGCAAGTAAGCCAACAGCTACCACAAAGAAAACCAGAAATAAGTTAAAGAATGTAGATGGGACAACTCCCACTGAAAGCATGCTCCGAGCTGCTTCAACTCCACTTTGTCCTTCTTGAATATTAATCCCATATCCATATACCGCCCACCCTATAAATAATCCAGTGAACAAACATCCCGATGCTCCAAAATTAAATTTTCCGATTTTAATATTCCCTAGCAAAACCCCTGTAAATACTGCTACAAACATTAGAATATAAGGACTCGTTATCCATGTAACCAAATCAAACCTTATTAAATCTGCCACTTTTCTCCCCCTTTATTTTGTTGTTTTTTTAACAATCACCTGTAATATAATTTCAATCTACGGTTATTCCCCCTCTACTCCTTATATTTAGATTCAAGTTAACATTTACTTCTTCGACTATAATTCGATGGTAATAAAAGTACTCTTCTAAATAAGTCAAATTTTTTAAGATTAAACCTAAATAAAAAAAGCCACAGAAATATTTCTATGGCTTTTTGGCTTTTATGATAGAGAAATAGGAGTTTCCCAATAAAAGTCCAGCTATACGACATTTTTATATGAATATCCAGTTTCAAAATAAACTAATACTTATTTGATATATTCTTATTCTATATATTTTCTATATATTCTAAAAAATTCTTTTATCTTTTCAAAATTTTCATATTTTTCATATTATATAATACACAAAGACAGATTTTTTCAGAGCTTATCTTTCCTTTGCAAAATAAAAGGGCGTCTCAGCCCTAGATAATACTACCTATTTCGAGACAGCCCTTCTATTTTTATTTTGTTGTATCATCATTATTTTTATCGTTATTATCTCCATTATCTTTTTCTAAAGCTACTTCATTGTTTTTTCTATTCTTCTTAGCTTCATCAATTTTTGCCTCAACATCTTCTAATGTGTCTTTTTCTTCAATTATTACTTCACCGCTAAAAATCATTTCAAATTGATCTGCATCTAATGTTTCAATTTTTAGAAGTGCTTGAGCTACAGTATGAAGCTTATCGATATTTGCAGTTAATAATTTTTCTGTTCTTTCATATGCTTCATCAACAATTCGTCTAATTTCATTATCGATTTCAGCTGCCACTGCCTCTGAGTAATTTCTTGTGGAGTGGTAGTCTCTACCAATAAATACTTCTTCATCATCACTAAATGCCATAGATCCTAGTTTCTCACTCATACCATATTTAGTTACCATAGCTTTTGCAATCGAAGTTACTCTTTGAAGGTCATTTTGTGCCCCTGTACTTATATCATGTAGTACAAGTTTTTCTGCCATACGTCCTCCTAAAAGATCAACAATATCGTCTTCCATTTCTGTTTTAGTAGCATAATATTTGTCTTCTGTAGGTAAAGTCATAGTGAACCCACCAGCTCTACCTCTCGGAATAATAGTTACGTGGTGCACAGGGTCATAATTAGGAAGTAACCTAGCAACTACAGCATGACCTGCTTCGTGATAAGCAGTTAATTTTCTTTCCTTTTCACTTATTACACGACTCTTCTTCTCTACACCAGCAATTACTTTAGTAATAGCTTCTTCCACAGTAGCCATTTCTATAGTTTTACCATTTTTTCTTGCAGTAAGAAGTGCGGCTTCATTCATAAGATTTTCAATATCAGCCGGGGTAAAACCAGGGGTTCTTCTTGCAAGTACCTTTAAATCTACATCTTCTGCTAAAGGCTTGCCTTTTGAATGAACCTTTAATATTTCTTCTCTACCTTTAACATCGGGTGCTCCTACCATTACTTGACGGTCGAATCTACCAGGTCTTAATAGTGCAGGGTCTAAAATATCAGGTCTATTAGTTGCAGCTACAATAATGATACCTTCATTTACACCAAAACCATCCATCTCAACAAGCAATTGGTTTAAGGTTTGTTCTCTTTCGTCATGACCTCCACCAAGTCCCGCACCTCTTCTTCTACCAACTGCATCAATCTCGTCAATAAATATTATACATGGTGCACTTTTCTTTGCTTGTTCGAAAAGATCACGTACACGAGATGCACCAACACCTACGAACATTTCCACAAAGTCAGAACCACTAATACTAAAGAAGGGTACTCCTGCCTCACCAGCAACAGCCTTTGTTAAATAGGTTTTACCTGTCCCCGGAGGACCTACCATTAAAATACCCTTTGGTATTCTAGCACCTAGGTCCATATATTTTTTAGGGTTTCTTAAAAAATCTACAACTTCTTGTAGTTCTTCTTTTTCTTCATCTAATCCTGCAACATCTTTAAAAGTTACCTTTTTCTTCTCATCATCTTTGTGAAGTTTTGCACGGCTTTTACCAAAAGACATTACACGGTTGCCGCCACCCTGTGATTGTTGCATAAATACAAACCAAAACACCACAAATATTAAGATCATAAGAGCTGAAGGTAGTAAGTTAATAAACCAAGGGGTGGTTGGAGGTGGTGATGCTTCAAATTTTAGCTTCTTTGCTCTCATTTGTTCATCTATTACCTGACCAAATTCCCTTTCATTAAATACCTCTGGCACAAAAGATTTAAATTTAACCTTTTCATTGTTTTGTATCATAACTCCTTCAATAGAGCGATCAACCAAATACATCTCTTTTACATTTTCCTCTAAAAGCGCTTTATATAGGCTAGAGAATTCAATATCTACTGTTTGCGGGGGCTGGCTTCCAAATTGTTGAACTATAATTAGCAAAATAATGAACAGCAAAATATAAAAACTGGCCCCTCGAAAAAATTTCCTCAAGCAAAGTCCTCCTCTCGTCTCTGATGCTCAAATTACTACATTTTAATATTTTACCATAGTATATATTTAAAAACAACCGAAATGCTACCATTAATTAGCACATGCTCTTTAATCATTACGAAATATTATTTCTAGTATACGGGTAGTCTTATCTGTTATTTTATATTTTTCACTAATTCTAAGTCCTACTATCCACATAATTTCATCCCCGTCACATACTAAAGGTATTCTATCTCTTTCATTTCGGTCGATTTTATAATCAATAAAAAAATCCTTTAGTTTTTTACTGCCAGTTAAGCCTAAAGGATAAAAACGATCTCCTTCTCGACGATTTCTAACATTTAATATACTTTTAACTTGGTCGTAGTCAAAACATTTATGATATTTATCTCTAGAAATTTCCTTAACTTCTCCACGGTCTACAACCCTAACCGTGAAGCTTCCTTTCAACTCTTCCATATAAAAGGTGTCTTCTAATGGCAATTCATAATGAAATAACTTGTTGTCCTCTTCTCCAGTACTAAAACAAAGATTTTCATAGCTTATTTTAGCAACTAATCCTAATGGTAGAACTATTTTTTTACCAGTAGCTCCTCTTTCAATTAACTCTAATACATTTTGTACATGTTTATATTCTAAAACCTCCTGCCTACCTAATAATTGTTCTGCTGATAGTCGAATGACTCTAGATTGAAGGGCTGGATGCAACTCTTTTATACTTTGTAGTGGTAGTATTAAGCTGTCGTCCCTTTGTAAATTTACTAGTTCTTTATAAACTTCCCTTGCCTTTTCCTCTATAAAGTCAAAATCATCCTTTAATATTTCTGCAGTTTTAACTAGGTTATCCTTAATGTTTGGATTATAGTTTTCCTCTAGATATGGAATTAACTCTAGTCTAATTTTATTTCTTTTATATATAGACTCTAAATTAGTTTTATCAATCCTTGGGGAAAGTTTATGTATTTCGCAATATTCTTCTATACTATTCCTATCAATATTCAATAGTGGTCTAATAATTTTCCCCCGATTAATATGTATTGCCGTTAGCCCTTGAAGACCTGTGCCTCTTAAAAGTCTCATAAGCACTGTTTCTGCCTGATCGTTTTCATTGTGAGCTACAGCAATTTTAGTTGCACCAACTCTCTCTGCAACCTCTTCGAAAAAGTCATATCTAAGTATCCTTCCTGCTTCTTCTGGAGATAATCCATTTTCCTTTGCATATTGGGGCACATCCATACTTTTAATAAAACATAAGATATTTAAATCGTCACAAAGATTAGATACATATTGAGCATCTATTTGTGCTTCTATACCTCTAAAGTTATGGTTTAAATGTGCACCGTATAACTCTAAATTATACTCCTCTCTTATCTGATAAAGTGCATGTAGCAAACACACAGAGTCTGGTCCCCCAGATATAGCTACAATAATTCTATCGCCTTGTTCTATAAGATTGTTATCTTCAATTATTTTTCTCATTTTATCTAGCATATTATATTCATCCTTCATCTTTCGTCCTTTTACCTAAATTATTTCGGTATTAGTAATAATATTCCTGCTTGTTTTATATAATAAGTACTATTTAATTTTTTATTTAACAAAAATTAACCATAGAGTAGAAATTAATAAAGATATGCTCCCTACAAAAAATAAATTTATTCTATAATTTATATTCTTCTTTTTTATAATATGTTCCTTTTTCCTCTCTTTATTATATAGTGTTAGTAAAGTATTTGCAAAAGCTTTGATATTATATTTTTTTCCATCTAATACTCCTATAATATTCCCTTTTAAATCATTATCTATGGCTTTATAATTTAATTTTTCTTTTATTTTAATTATAGATTGAATTCGTGGATTAAGGTCTATTCCTAATATTAGCTGAATTAGAATCATTGTGGCACTAAATAAGTCGTAGGAATCCTCAGAAATACGATCCCCACATTTCCAACTAGCTCTATCATAAGCGGGTGTAAACTCTTTAATTGTAGAGCCTATCTTTACTACCCCTCCTAGATCAATAAGCCTAATAACATTTCCATCATTATTAACCATAATATTATCTAACTTTGTATCTCCTAAGATATACCCTTTTTCGTGAAGTTCTCCCATAAATTTTAGTAAAATTATTACTGTGCCTAATGCATCGACTATAGTTGTTTTTTTATTTTTGCTATAGCTATGTAACGTAACACCAGGAATATATTCTACAACTATAAAATAGTAGGTTTTATTACCAATGTCTATATCATCTATTTCATAACCTTTTACAACAATATCTATTCCTTCTAGCTCCTTTAAAAGCCCGTACTCCCTATTGAGAGAAAGATTATCTTCACTAAGCTTTAGTGCATACTTTTTATTGCTAGTCATGTCTATAACTTGATAAACTGCGCCTATGCCACCTTCACCTAGCTTTTTAATTACTCTATATGAATTGTTATTCCATTTACCTTTTATAATATTATTAGGAAATAATATAGGTAATTCCATTATAACACCCCCTGGATTTAAACAACAAAAATAGGCAGGGTTTTTTACCCTACCTAAATAATTAACTTATATTTAAATAATATACTCATTTACTTCGATTACTTCACTATCTTTAAATCTAACTATATTAGATTTATTTATTAATTTTATACCTTCTTCAATCGCTAAAGCTGTAGGGGTTCCTCCCTTTGGCTCTACATCATAAAGACTTCTTTCTAGCCTATCAGGAGCATCATCAAAATTATGTAGCACCTTACAGATATGAGTATCCTCTCCCGGAAAAGCTATAACTGCTACATCTATTTTGCCTCTCCTACCTTTAAAGGAATGTATTAAATCTAAAATGCTATGTCTTGCCACATGGATTTTATTTGCCATACTGCCGCTACTATCCAAAAGAATGCAACACTGTACACCTACATCATCAGAAAAACTATCAATATAATTTAATATTTTACTTCTAGATGCAGGTTCCATACTATTAATATCTTGACCTATCATTTCTTTTAATTGCTTACTCACAACCTCTTGAAGAGTTTGGTTTACAGTTTTATATGTTAAGCTTTGCATTGTTTGAAACAGTTCATCAATGTAGCTATATTCATAACTACCTCCTCCTGCCTTCGCTATATGTACAATTTCATTTAATGCATCTTCATCAGAACCTTTTTGATCCACAATTCCTATAGTATTAACAATAATTCCATTTCGGTATGCTCTTTCAGCTGCCTCTATAGGGTCTCCCCCTACATTGGACTGTCCATCAGTTACAAGAATAATTTGCTTAATAGTTACATCTCTTTCCATGTTACAATTCCCTCCTTTAGTTTTTTAGGAATTGTTTCCAAAACACAAGAGACTTATACAAAGACAACTAATATATTGGTAAAAATTTGAATATCTAACCAAATTGTTGTATAATAATTGTTTAAATGTACTAATTTATCACAAAATAGGTTTCGCATATTTATAATTAATAGATTTATTATATCTAGGAACTACAAGCTTGTTCTGCTTTTTTATATCAGCTTTAAAATATCCTTCCTTTTCAATTTCCCACATAAATCCAAATGGTAAAGTTAGCGCATTTTTCAAGATATCAGAATCTCCAACTGCTAAAATCTCTATGGGTGATATTATTAGGGATGAATTGACAAATAAGCCACCTTCCCTATAGTTAATTTCAGTTAAAGCTGTATATCTTTGACCATTAATAGATATAGCTTCTGCACCTGAGATATTTAATGTATTTATTAAAAACAAGAGCATAGCTATTATCTCTTCGCCATGTTCTTTTATAGTATATCTATCTTCTTTATCAGGTTCAAAAATTGTAATTGATACTCCCAAACCTTCTACACTCTTCTGCCCCGATATAATACGAAATTTACTTAAATCTTCTTGAAGCATCTTCATCATAGCACTATCAGCTAATTCTATTTCTTCGTATTTGCTAATCTCGTTATCTAACTTGATTACTATATCATGTAGTTCCTTTTTTTCTTCCTTTAAATCCTCTAACTCTTTTAATAATTGTTGAGCTTTTTGAGAAGTTAACAAAGATTTATCAGTCAGCGCTTTAACGGTTGTATATTGGATAGATATTAGCATCCCTATAGCTAGACCACATATAGATAGATATAGACCCCTTTTATAATTTATCATAGATTATCCCCCTACTATATTAGAATCCAACTTGAATAATATTATTTTTCCTTGAAGATGTCTATTAAAGTCCTTTTATTATTTATTAAAACTGATTTAACAAAATGTTTTATTTCAAATGCTTTAGGGGCTAACACAGCTTCATCTATAGCTTCATTTTAGTGACTAATTAATTGTATACAACAATATTTTTGAATTATTATTCCCTCAACTTATTATAGTAATATTAATAAAAATGACAATGTTAATTACTAATTAGCAATTAACATTGTCTCTGTTTGTTTCTTCTAAGTCATCCTTTCCCACGGATGCTTACATGTTTTAAAGCTTAATCTCTCTACCCTGGTATTATTAGTTTTTTCTTAGTCTGTTTGGACATTTAGGCTGATATAAAAATCCCATACAGTTGATGTCTGCACCTAAACTAGCTGATTCAGCTGCAACTACTGCTAACAAACTTAATAAAATGTTTTTCTTTTTCATGGTAAAATCCCCCTTCTTTAGTTTTATTATATTTTTTTATTGATCAATGGGGTTAATGTAATAGATTCTGATAAAAATGCAAAAACCCCAATATTGCAGTAGTAAAGCGTTGTGACTCTTGCTAAGTAGATTATTATAACTCCTAAAGTAAATAAAGCAGCAAATTTCAAACTTCTTCTTCTATATATTGAATATTCCTTTGGTGTTAATCTTTTATTTTCAGTATCTACTGGAGCATATAAAAATATTAATGTATTAGATATAGATAATAAAATTAATGTTAAGTAAAATGGAATTGATATAATTTTAAGGATTCCTACTGTGAGAAAGATAAATATTGCAGTTGCAATAAAACATCCTAAAAATGTTTTTGCATGATATCCGCCCGCATTAATTCGCAATATAAAAAATGTAGATGCGAAGATAGTCATCTCTATCATTATATTAAAAATATAAGCAATAGTAGCAAGTAATACTATTTTAGTTAATAATGAAAGGAACACCTCTAGTCCATATTGATAAATATCCCTATCATCATTGTTAATAACTTCACTATTTATTAATCTATTAACTAAACTTTCAGCTACAAAATTAATTATCTTCACCCACCCTTCATGAAATTACTTTATATAATTTCAAAATATTCTGTCCTATAATTAAAATACCACCTGTCCAAATTTTATGCAATATACATTGCATAACTGGTAGTTTAAATGTAATAATTAGCATAAAAAATTAAAGATGGAATTAAAAAACAGCATTTTCTTTAACAGGTAAAGCTATATCTACTAAAAATTCTGTACCTTTATCTTGTATTTTTATAACTCCATTATATTTATTAACTGCTTTTCTTACATTCATAAGACCTAAACCATGATTTTCTTTATCGACTTTTGTTGTTACAAATCTTCTTAATTTATCATTGCCGTAAATAACTTTATCACTTTTGCTATTTTCTATCTTAATAATCATATGTATATCTTTCATATAAATTTTTATATCAACCTTAGGCGAAAGATGGGGGATTTTTTCACAGGCCTCAATTGCGTTATCAAGTAAATTTCCTAATATAGTGGATAAATCTACGAAATCAAATGGTAGTTTAGTAGGTATATCTACATCAACATTAAAATCAATTTTACTTCTTGCTGCCTTTTCTTTCTTCATATTTAGTACAGCTCCCACTACGGGATGATACACATTAACTATTTCATTCAAATCTACTACATCCTTAGACAGGTTTAAAATATATTTTTTGGCCTCCTCTAGCTTTCCCAGATGAATTAGTCCATAAATAGTACTAACGTAATTGTTAAAGTCATGTCTTTGAGCTCTTAAGGTTTGAATAACATCCTGAATATGCTCTATATATATGTGCTGATTTTCATATTCTTTTTCTCTCATTTGCCATAAAAATTCCCTTTTTTGCTGCTCTATCATCTTTTTAATAATCCAGATAATAATACAACTAACTACAATAGCAGCTATACCCATTCCTATAATATAGGCAATTTCTCCTTTATTATTTGTATCTGCATAGCTATAAAAAATGAATGCCATAAAAACAGCAAGTAAGTTAACAATTATTAATATTAAAATTGGATAAATACTTAACTGTTTAACCCAATTAAACATTTCTCTAAAAAAATTTTTTCCTAAGTTTACTGCTACAACAAATGTAGCTTTAGTCAATATTACTGCTATTAATTTATAGTAATTAATGTGCAGTAATGTCTTAGGTGAAATTCTAAAAAGTATGCTTATACCATTTACTACGATCAGTTCCACTATAAACATTAGTGTTAATCCAATAATGAATAGAATAAAAATCTTTAACAAATTATTTTTACCAAATATAAAATTAAATACTATTGTTGATGAAAATACCATTATAATTAAACCTGTTATATTTACTAATCCTAATGTAGCATTAAGCAAAGTGTTACAAATAACTGCTATGCCTAATAATGCAGTTATCATTAAATCATTCTTTTCTGGCTTTCCTAACAATTTTTTAAGAAAATAGTACAAAGCATAAATATCCAGTGTATTAGTAAAAACATTCATTATAGCTAAACTTGTCATATGTAATCCCCCCAATATGTTATAAAACACCCCTAACAATCTTTTTTTACATACGCAATATCTATTAATACCTAAATAATATTTCGCAAAATGAATCTATAGTTTCTTTCTTGTATGTTCTACTAATTGGAATATTCCATTCATCTTTTTCCTTTAAGACAATTGTATTTTCTCTTATTTCTCTAATTTTTCTCTTATTAACTATATAACTTTGATGACATCTAACAAAATATTTGAAATCTATTTTTTCTAATAAATCCTTCATAGATCCATAGAATTCTATAGTTTCATTTAATGTGTAAATCTTTATTTTTCTAAAATGTTTTTCAAAGTAATATATGTCATCATATTGTAGTTGTATCAACTTGTCCTTCGTTTGAATAGGAAATGTCTTTTTCTTTTCCTGCAAAGCTTGCCTTTCTTCAAGTCGAAGTAATATTTTCTCCATTACTCTTATAAATTTTTCTTTAATAATAGGCTTAATTAAATAATTAAAGGACTCAATTTCAAAAGCTTCTAAGGCATACTTCCTATATCCGGTTAAATAAACAATAACTGCATCCTTATCCTTTTCCCTAATCTTTCTACCAGTTTGAATTCCATCTAAATCCTTCATTTCTATATCTAAAAAAACAACATCAATTACATATCCTTTTATTTTTTCTAATAACTCTTCCCCACTATAGGCTAAAATATAGTTAACTTTATAGGGCATATCAATACAGTGAATATAGCTTTTAATCAAGTCTACATGAACAGAGTCATCATCACAAATACCAATATTTAGTATCATTACCGTACCCCCTTTATGCTAATCTATTTTTAATCATTAATTAGAAATTCGGCATATTTAACCATTTTTCCTTCTTTATTCTAATACTATCTAGAAAATTAATACAATAAATACAAAATAAAGAATTAATAAATAAAAGGTGCCACCTTTACAGTAGCACCTTTTGACAACCGGGTGAGCATGAAAACCCGCTCATATATGCCTATATCAACTTTCTCTCCACTATCTGATTCACAACAAATGATGCCACATCCTCTGCATAGCTTCCTGTTCCAAAGCCTGCATCATAGCCTAATTCCTTAGCTAATTCGTGGGAAATTCTTGGCCCACCACCAACTACTATTATTTTATCCCTAAGACCTTCTGCCTCTAATAGTTCTACTAGGTTTGTCATATTAGAAATATGAACATCCTTTTGTGTAACTACTTGGGAAACCAATATGGCATCAGCTTTTAGCTCAATAGCTTTTGCTATAAGCTCTTCATTTGGAACCTGACTACCTAAGTTATGAGCCTCAACTCCCTTATATCTTTCTAGTCCATAGTGTCCGTTATAGCCCTTCATATTCATAATAGCATCTATTCCTACTGTATGGGCATCAGTCCCTGTACATGCTCCAATAATGACAACATCTCTGCCAATGTTTCGTTCTATATACTCTTCTACTTCTTCTTTAGACATAATATCTACATCAACTTTTGGTACCTCTATAGAAGTAAAATCTACAGTATGCTGACATTTGCCGTACATTATAAAATAGGTAAACCCTCCTCCTAAGTCCTGATAACTTACTACACTTGGTTCATCTAATCCCATTTTTACTACAAGTTGTTTTGCAGCCTCCTTACCTTCCTCTCCAAAAGGTACAGGAAGTGTAAAGCTAAGCTGTACCATTCCATCATTTAAAGTATCTCCATAAGGTTTTACCTTTGTTAAATCTACTTTTTCAACTAACATTATTTATCCCCTCCTAAAAATAAATCTATGAAAGGATTGAAATAGCTTTCTGTCTTTCTAACTACTCCATTTAAGCCCTTGCCGCCTGTTCTTGATCTTTTTACTCCACCAAACTTACCTTCTTCTATAGTAGAGAATAGTCCGTCTCTTTCTATTTGCTCTAGTAATGCAGTAGCGTCCTCCAGAACCTCTTGAGCTCTTTTTTGGATCTGTCCATCTTTTTTAAATTCAATTTCTTCCCCTAAATCTCTACAGTTATTAAATATATATTTAGCATTTTCAATAGATAAAGCTCTATCATGCATATGTGGTGTATGTATGGCTTCTGTAAGCATTCCTAATAGCTGAATACCTTGATTAGTCCAAATAGACACAAGGTTAAATAATGCATTTTGTACATGTCCTTTAAAAATATCTCCAGTCATAAACTTAGTAGGCGGCATATATTTAAGTGGTGCTTTAGGGAATATTTCTCTCGCCATTTGTGCCTGTGCTAGCTCCCAAAGGAAACCATTTGTAACATCTGGATTCATTTCGAATGCGTGTCCAAGTCCCATTTGCTCCTCTGGTATACCAGCTTTAATAGCAAACTGTTCGTTAATAAACTGGGATGCAAGTACTGTATGGGCTTCTTCTACTGCATCTGCTGTAGTTAAATAGTTATCCTCACCGGTATTAATAATTATTCCTGCAAATCCGTTTATTGCTCTAGAGAAATATTGATCTACCAATGTTCTTTGCATATTAATATCTCTAAATAAAATACCATATAGAGCATCATTTAGCATCATATCTAGTCTTTCCATAGCTCCCATTGCTGCTATTTCAGGCATACAAAGCCCAGAGCAATAGTTACAGAGCCTAATATAACGACCTACCTCTTCCCCTACTTCGTCTAGTGCTTTTCTCATTATTTTAAAGTTCTCTTGTGTTGCAAATGTACCACCAAAGCCTTCTGTAGTAGCACCATATGGAACGTAATCTAGTAAACTTTGTGCTGTACTCCTAATAACTGCAACAACATCTGCTCCTTGTCTTACGGCAGCCTGTGCTTGCACCACATCTTCGTAAATATTTCCAGTTGCAACTATAACATACAGGTAAGGTTTTGGTCCTTCGCCTAAATTGTTTATATAATCTTCTCTCTTTTTTCGATTATCCTTTATTCTATCGACTGTTTTTAGGGCGATATTATTTATTGCAGCAGCTATAGCCTCATCTGATTGTGCAGGTGTTTTAATTAAATCTAACTCTCCTTTGCTTACAGATTCAGCTATTTCTTGTGGAGTTTTTCCAGTATAGACCATAGCATTTCCTATCCAATATGCTATGCCCTCAGAAAGTCCTCCACCTTTTAGTATATGATTAACTACAACGTTAGGTAGAGGTGTTTCCATTTCATCTACACCATCTACACCAAGTAATCTTGCAATAGTTCTTTCTACTGTAATAGTAGTGTGAGTATCTATAAAACTTTGTACATCATTTGTAATATTATAAGCTGCTCTTCTTGCCTTTTCTATTAGACCTTTATCTAAATTCAATTTACTCAACTGTACTCCCCCTATCTATCGACTTCTTCCACTGCCCTTTTAGCAATATCTAAAATCTCTTCATTAAGTCCCATAAGCCCAGCTACCAAAATAGCATCCTTAGGTACTTTAGTTCCTTCTTTTATTTCTTCAAGTCTATAGTCCATATATTTTTCTAATATTTGATTTCTACAATCCTGCTTTTGAATATGTGCTTTAAGACTGTTTATATCTATATTTTTTAGTCCAACTACTTGAAGATGCTTAATCCCTTCTATGTTGCTAAGTCCGTCAAAGTGGGTAGTTATTAGGGAAACAAAGGTGGACTTTTTTAAATAGGTTATTATACCCTTGGAAATACCATAACCCTCTATTGGATTTGTTCCTCTTGCTAATTCATCTATTAATACCAATCCTTTTTCACCATTTCTATTTAATACTTTACTTAACCCGTGTATTTCTCCGCCAAATGTAGAAAGCCCAGACTGAATAGATTGCTGATCTCCTGAGGAAAAATAAATAAAATCAAATAATCCAACAGTAGCTTTCTTAGCTGGTACATAAAAACCTAGTTGAGCCATAGCTACTATAAGCCCAACCAACTTTAGTGAAACGGTCTTACCTCCCATATTAGCACCAGTAATTACCGTAACACCTTCATCTAGTTCAATATAAATTGGGGTATAGGCAGTCCCTTTTTCCTTCAAATAGTTTTCTAATGGAATATGCCTTCCATCTACAAAAGTTACTTGTCCTTTATTAACTATATTAGGCTTTACCGACCTAGTTTCAATCGCTAGCCTTGCCTTTGCTAACATAAAATCTAGCTCACCTATGGCATTTATATTTTGCAAAATAACCTTGTTGTTGTTTTTTATATCTAAAGATAGCCACTCCCTAATTCGTAGCTCCTCTTCTTCTTCTTTTATTTTAAGATTTTCTAGCTCCATCATCAGTACTTCTAAGCTTTCATTCTGTGCATTATTCGAAGATTCATCTAAGCAGCTTTGTAGACTTCTCTTACTTCTCTTACTTTTCTTTTTTTCTATCCACATTTGCTTTTCTATACGGGCTATATTATCCCTAAGTTCCGTTAATAGTGTGGAATATTTGTCATAAATATAAAAGGTTCTCATACCTGTTTCTTCAGGATCTAGAAGCTTTATTATGTCATCTATATTTATGAGCTTAATTTTTTCTATACTTAATTCTTCTTCTCTTAACAAAAGTCTTCTAAGCTCTGCCATTAGCATTAGTTGGTTTTTAATTTCAAAAAACTCTACCTCATTTAATATCTCATTCCTTAAAGCTCTTTCTAAAGATCCTCTTATATCTTTTATTTCCTTTAATAGCCTAATGATGTTATTACAAATCTGAGGACTATTTTCCATGAAGCTTTTTACAATAGATACATCATCCAACTCCTGTATTAGACATTGTATTTTTTCCTGTAGAAATGGCTTTAAACCTAGCTTTTTAGACATACCATATTGGGATATTACAACTAGTTTATCTAGTACCTCCACCAGTCCAATTTCTTTCTTTATTTGTGGGTTAATCCAATCATTAGACATTTTTATTCCTCCAGCTTCACATCAATAACAGATATAGGAGACAGTGCTTGCCTCATATGTTGCAGAAAGCCTTGAGGCTCGAAAAAATACCCTTCTGGGGCATAGGGATTTGTAGTAACTGCTAAAATTTTAATCGGATGTAAAACTTTAACTTTAATTCCTCTACCTTTGAAAGCCCTCCAGCTTCTCCTATCTATAAAAATCTTAGTGGAATCTTGTACTATAAAGGTTACATTCTTATAATAGGGACATACATCCATAATATGTGTAATTACTCTCTCTACTAAAGATCCACTTAATATAACAAATTTACTATCTCCATTTATTGCACTTCCAATAATAGTACCACTATTTAATGCGGTTTTTATTGATAATTCCTCTACACTTCCGTTTTTATCTACTATAGCGTAACCTTTTCTTTCATATATTTCAGCCGCTACCTTTTTAAGGTTCTCACACTTAACTTCTTCCAATTGAAAAAGCTCTACTTGATGAATGGTTTCATTTTTAACCACTTCAACATTTCGACTAATTACTGCTCCAGTGGATAAAATAGCCGCATCTGCTATCCAAGGAGAAGCTACACTTTTTCTGTCTATAGCACCATCTATTAGAACAATAGCCGCACCATAGCTTAACATTTTATTAGCTACATCCTTCATATATGCATTTACGTCTGGCCCTGCCAACTGGATTAGTCCACAGGAACGTACTTTTCCTATTATAACTTCTCCTAAAGAAGTGGTGTAGGGTGTAACTTCTAAAATTTCTACCTTAGCTTCACATTTTAATAAAAGATCTTTTGCAGTAGCTATTATTGTTCCTCTTTCAACATAAATAGTTGGTTTTTCAGTCTTAGTAACTATGTCTTCTCTTTCTCCATCTCTCCCAGTAGAGGTAAGTCCTATTTTAACATTATTTTCAATAGCTTCCTCTATTATATGATTGAGAACCATAGTTTTACCTGCATTTTTTGCCATTCCTATTAAAGATACTGTTTTATAGTGGGGATATATTAAATCGAATAATTTCATACAAACTCACCCAATCTTAAAATTTCGTTGTTGCTACCGCACCACTCTATGGCGCACTCAATTTTTAACATTTGTTAAAAATTTCAAGTACTTAAATTGAGGAGGACCTAAGTCCTCCGTTTTTTCTAGTGATTACTACGATTATGTCTTTCAAGCTGTGCAGGCTCTAAGGATATTCCATTACCTTGTACAAGTCCTGCCACTCCATGTAGCTTAACTTCTTTTTCTCCTGAACATACAGGGCAGCTACATTTATCATTATATTTATCTGGCTCTGTATATGTTGTAATAACTCCTTCGTAGTTACGAAGTACAACCTTATTGTGAGATTGAGATATAACATAATTCGGCATTACTGGTATCTTTCCACCGCCACCAGGTGCGTCTACTACAAATGTAGGTACTGCATAGCCAGATGTATGTCCTCTTAGCCCTTCTATAATTTCGATTCCCTTAGCTACTGAAGTTCTAAAGTGCTCAATGCCCATAGATAGGTCACATTGATAAATATAGTAAGGTCTAACTCTTTCTTTAACTAATCCGTGTACCAAATCCTTCATTACATGAACACAATCGTTAACCCCTCTTAAAAGCACAGATTGATTTCCAAGTGGTATACCCGAATCTGCAAGTAAAGCTAATGCTTTTTTAGCTTCTTCAGTTAGCTCCTTAGGATGATTGAAGTGGGTATTTAACCAAATTGGATGATATTTTTTAAGCATATTTACAAGGTTTGGTGTAATTCTTTGTGGCATAACTACAGGAGTCCTACTACCTAAACGGATAATCTCAACATGCTCTATTTGTCTTAGTTTACTAATAATATATTCAAGCTTTTCATCAGAAACTAATAGGCAATCTCCACCAGATAAAAGTACATCTCTTACTTGAGGTGTTTTTGCAATATATTCGATAGCAGCATCTATTCTATGTATTGGCATAGCTGTATCATTTTGTCCTGCAAATCTTCTTCTAGTACAGTGTCTACAGTACATAGAGCACATATCTGTAATAAGTAATAAGACTCTATCTGGATATCTGTGAGTAAGACCTGGAACTGGAGAGTCTGCATCTTCATGAAGTGGGTCATCCATATCTGCATCACTTTTATGAAGTTCTGTCATAATAGGTACTGCTTGCTTTCTAATAGGACAGTTAGGATCCTCCTTATCCATTAAAGAAGCATAGTATGGTGTAATGCCCATTCTAAGCGTTTTAAGACATTCATTTATACCCTTTTCTTCTTCTTGCGTAAGATTTATTACTTTCTTTAGATCTTCTACAGTTGTGATTCTATTTCTAACCTGCCATTGCCAATCATTCCATTGGTCTTCTGGTACATCTTCCCACATCTTTATATTCTTATAATTAGACATAATACACTCTCCCCTTATAAATAGTGTTTGCTGAAAACTTAACATTCTAAGCATATAACTCCTGATAAATTTTACTTAAAACTTCACTTTCCCTCATAATTTGAAGAGCTATTTCCCCATGTCCTTTTGTATATCCATTACCCATTATCATAGTAGTATCCTGTCCTACTCCTTCTGCACCTAATGCAGCCTTTGTAAAGCTAGTTGCCATGCTAAAGAAATAAACTATACCATCATTTTTTGCAGATAAAATACTTCCCATTTCTGTATTAGGAATATTAACGCAATTAATAACGATATCAGCCATTTCTCCATTGGTTACTTCCTTTATTTTTTCCATTAATCCAACTGCATCTGTTGCATCCGCTTCAACATAGAAATCGGCTAAGTTAGCATTTTTCGCTCTTTCAATTGATTTTGCGCTATAATCTACACAAACTACCTTTCCAGTAACTCCAGCACGTTTTTTTGCTTCGTATAAGCAGAGCATACCAGACTTTCCAGTACCACCGATAATTACAACATTGTTACCTGGTTTTACTAGCTTTGCTGTTTGAGCAGGAGCACCGGCCACATCTAATACAGAAAGAACTAGATTTTCTGGAAGATCCTCTGGAATAACTGCATAAATGCCACTTTCAAATAAGATGGCTTTCCCATCAATATCTACCTGATCTATGTCTTTACGAATTTCATTTATGTTATCAATTCTAAGTGGCGTAAGTGATAGAGATACTAAGGTTGCTATCTTATCCCCTACTTTTAAATTAGTTTTTCCTTCAAGTGCCGGTCCGATTTTTTCCACTGATCCTATTAGCATCCCGCCAGAACCAGTAACAGGATTTTGATGTTTTCCCTTTGTTTCTACTATATTTAACATAATTTCCTTTATCTTTTCTAAGTCTCCTCCAGCTTCTTCTTTTATTTGAGTAAAGCTTGCAGAGTCTATATTTAATGTTTGTACATCAATTAATATTTCGTTATCGTAAATTTCCATATCATTAGAAATCTTAATTGCTGGCTGCGGCAAAACTCCTTTAGGTTCAATTACCCTATGGGTGCCGTAAGGACATCCCTTTTTCATAATCATCAATCCCCCTATATTCATTAAGATTTTACTACCACCTTATTATAAAAATGCAATTTTTATGCCAATTCTGTAAATTTCAAATATATACTAAATTACCGAGTATTTTTTTCTGTAATCCTGTAAATTCAATGAATTACAATACAATAAATAATTAGTAATTAATCTCCATAATAGTTTACATAATAATAACCGCCCAAAATCAGGCGGTATTTTAAAGTAGTTAGTATTTTTGTACCATTACATCTTCAGTATAATTTTCATTATAGATTATATTTCAATTTTTTATATTGAAGTGTTTGTCTAGGTATTCCAAGCTTCTTTGCAGCACTTGTAATATTACCATTAGAGTTAGTTAAAGCGTCTTGTATATATTGCTTTTCCACCTTCTCTAGTCTTTCCTTCAAATCTAAATCTTCTTTTAGATTCTTGATTTGATAGTCATATTGATTTATTGACAAATGGTAGGACAGATCATCCTTTTCTATAAATCTTCCATCCATAACATTCATTGCACCTTCTATAATATGCTCTAACTCTCTAACATTCCCTGGCCAATCGTAGTTCATAAAAATATCCATAATCTCATCCGTAATCCCTAATACCTGCTTATGTAATCTGTAATTAAATCTTTGGATAAAAAATTTAACTAGGTGTTGTATATCTTCTTTTCTTTCGGCTAAATGCGGTACTCTGATAGAAACAACATTTAAACGATAAAATAGGTCTTTTCTCAAATTACCTTTTTCAACAGCTTCCATAGGATCTATATTCATAGCTGCAATTACCCTAACATCTACATCTCTAGTGCGAATATCCCCTACTCTTCGAATATATCCCTCCTGTAGAACCCGCAAAAGCTTTGCTTGAAGCTCTACAGGCATAGAATTAACTTCATCTAAAAACAAAGTCCCCCCATTAGCAAGTTCAAATAAACCTGCCCTATCCTCTGCACCAGTAAAGCTTCCTTTGACTGTACCAAATAAAATACTTTCTAATAAACTAGCCGGAAGAGCAGCACAGTTTTGCGCGACAAATGGCTTATCCTTTTTTTGGCTAGCATTATGTATAGACTGCACTACAAGCTCCTTACCCGTTCCAGTTTCTCCAAAAACTATTACGGGGGACTGAGTTTCCCCTGCCTTTAAAATCCTATGCTTTAACTTTAGCATTACTTCGCTATTTCCTATTAAATCCTTCGTAGTATATTTAGCCATACCCTTTTCCCTAGTTTTTTTACTAGTACCAGTATTAGAATATAACCTTTCCTGTAAGTCCACCAGCTTTTCTGATAATGCCTTAACCTCAGTAATATCTCTTGAAACCTCAAGCACTCCTAATATTTCTTCGCCATCTAGTATAGGTATAGATGAATTAACTGTAGTAATTTTATGGCCCTTATAGTTAAGAAAGGTCTGTTGCATATTCAAAATAGGCTCTTTTGTTTTAATAACTTGTAATATTGTACTTGTTTCTTCCGTTAAAGAAGGATAAATATCTAAAATATACTTTCCTATTGCCTCTTCACGACACACATTATCTAGCTGAGCTGCAAAGGTATTGCAAAATACTATTTCCCCGCTAATATCAATCACTTGTACTCCTTCGCCAACATGATCTAATATTTTTTCAAACTGCAATTTAGAAAATAAAGTATTCAAATTCTCACCGCCCTTTTTTCAGCATAAAGTGCCTAATTTCCAGCATATGTATTTGTATATACTATATCATATTTTAGGTATTGACTAAATTAAATATTTTATTATTTACATAATTTTAAATTATAATAAATATTTTTATAATTATTGGGTAAAAGGGATATATAGATTATTGAAGGGAGCTAATTTAATGAGTAAAACAAAATTAACAGCTAATTTAAAAGAAAATATGGCATTTGAAATGCAACTAAATGGTCATACCCTTATTACGGATGCATCTCCGGAAATAGGTGGAAATGATTTAGGCCCACGGCCAAAAGCACTTCTATTAGCAGGATTAATTGGTTGTACAGGAATTGATATTATGTCCATATTAAAGAAAATGAGAGTAGAATTAGACGATGTAATAATTACAGCTGAAGCAGATCAAACTGAGGAACATCCAAAAATTTATAAATCAATTCATTTGGTATTTACTTTTAAGGGGAAAGACCTTCCTATGGACAAGTTAAAAAAAGCCGTATCTTTATCCCAAGAAAAATACTGCGGAGTAACTGCTATGCTAGAGAAAGCTTCACCTATAACATATGAAATACGTACTGAAAAATAATAATATTATTAATATAAATGGTTTTATATTAATCATTAACCAATATAAAAACTAAGATTGAATCTATTATGGAAATAAAATAAGGGACTATCTCACTTTTTATTGTGACATAGCCCCTTTTATTTAAATAATTAATTAGATTCCGATTGAAATAAAAGGAATGAAAACCATGGACCACTTATTTTTCAGTCTAGCTTTTTCTAATGCATACCTAACAAATTAACCTCTAAATTCGATAAGTTCACCATCAGGTCCTTTAAAAATTACTCTTTTCCAACCAATTTCTTGCGGTACTCTTGGAGTGGGAATATGAGGTTCGGTCACAACCGGAACACCTGCATTCTTAAGTCTTTGATAATCAGCATCAAAGTCATTGCTAACAAGACAAAAATGAAATCCACTATTTTTCTTTTCTTTTGTCCAGTGCTCAAATTCTAAAACAGTATCTCCCAATTGAAGATAAACTACTTTTTCAATTTCTGGCATGCCTGGAACATCATGTTCAAAATATTTCCTAAAGCCGAAATATTTCTCATAAAAATCAATTGATTTTTGTCTGTCCTTTACAGCAAATGCAACATGGTCTATACGTTTAAACATTTAATCTACCTCCATACTAGAAGTAATTACTTCCAAGTTTTTTGAATTACACGGTTAATATTGAATTAACTGGTTATCTTAATTTGGAGTACAACCCAATTCGATGAGCTGGTGTTATTAAATCCATGAGTTTCTCCCTTGGGAGATAAAATAATATCTTTTTCACTTATTATGAAATCTTCGTTATTTATTGTTATAGTTCCTTCACCAGAAATAACATAGAAAACCTCATCAATATCCGTATGCTTATGATCTGGTGTCGTTTGGCTAGGCCCGTAAAGCAGAAGTCCCACGTCAAGCTGCCCTTCTTTAAAAATAGCTTTGCGCGCACTCCTTTCAGATGCAAAATCAAGTATGTCCCCTATGTTGATTTTATTCATATAATTATTTCTCCTTTCATAAATATCTTGTGTAAAAATCGTAGTCAATATTTAATATAACTAGACTATTACAACTTAATTATATTGTAAGGCCCTTACTTTCTTATTGCAAGTAGGCACTATTTAGTGCTATACTAACTATAAAGTAAGTATTATATAATAAGTAAAGGAGATAGTAAAATGTCATGTGATAAATCATGCCCTATTGAGCATACAGTCAACTTGATTGGGCACAAATGGAAGGTGCTTATTCTTAGAAATCTAATGAATAGCGGTACTCAAAGATTTAGCGAACTTAACAAGGGAATTAAAGGAATAAGTCAGAAGATGCTTACACAACAGCTGCGACAAATGGAGACCGATCGACTTATTCGAAGAAAAGTTTATCCTGAGGTTCCACCAAGAGTTGAATACTCTCTTACAGAACTTGGTCAAACATTGAAGCCAATCTTGGATGCAATGAGTCATTGGGGAACGGATCATATTAATAGCGGTATATTAGATGATTGAGACTTATACAGGCACGACAAAGTGACATAAAGTGACATAAAAGGTACATATATGAAGGGGCTGTCTCAAAATGATTTTTAATCATTTTGAGACAGCCCCTTCATTCTATCTTCTATTAATATTTAACCCCTCGAACATCCTTAAATCCAAGTCCTGGATCATCGGTTAAAGTTATTTTATATTCATCAAATATTGCTCCACCTTCTACAGGATCTTCGCTACATAGTACTGGCCCATCTAAATCGATTTTAGTAATTATACTCTTTGCTGCCGCTAAGTGAACTGCTGCTGTTACACTTATTTTACTTTCTAGCATACAGCCGATCATACACTCTACTCCATAGGTTTCTGCTGCTGCGCATATTTTGAGGGCATTGTGTATTCCCCCAGCCTTCATTAATTTAATATTAACAAGATCTGCAGCCCTCATCTCCATTATTTTAATAGCATCCCTTGGAGAAAAAACACTTTCATCAGCTAATACGGGTATAAATACGTTGTCTGTTACCATCTTAAGTCCCTCAAAGTCATGGGCTAATACAGGCTGCTCTACAAACTCAATATTAAGTCCTGCATCCTCCATCTTCCTTAGAGTATAAATAGCCTCCTTAGGCCTCCAACCTTGGTTAGCATCTATTCGCAGGTCTATATTATAGCCTACAGCTTTTCGTATAGCTTCCATCCTCTTAATATCAAGATTTGCATCCTTTCCAACCTTTATCTTCAATGTTTTGTAACCCAAATTTACTGCTTCTAAGCTATCTTTTGCCATCTCTTCTGGATCATTTACACTAATTGTAATATCAGTTATAATTTCTTTTCTATATCCACCTAAAAGCTTATACAAAGGTGCGTTATGTAGCTGTCCAAACAGGTCGTATAGTGCGATATCCACAGCTGCCTTAGCACTAGAGTTTTTAACTAAGGATTTTTCTAGCCTAATCATGATTTCTTCAAGGTTAGCTATGTCTAAACCCACTATATGCTTTTTAATATGATCTTCTATTGCTCCTTTAATAGCTCCCGTAGTATCTCCAGTAATAACTCCAGTAGGTGGTGCTTCTCCATATCCTACATGACCAGTATCTGTAATTATTTTAACTACAACATCCTCTACACTATTTACAGTTCTTAATGCAGTTTTAAAAGGCTTTTTCAAGGGAATTGATATGTGGCCTAATTTAATATCTACTATTTTCATTTTGTGTCCCCCATTTCCTAATATATCTATTGACTCATTTTAATGAGCTTTATCCCCTGAAAAATTCAACTAGTAATATTTTTAAGATTTTTTACATATTGCCTCATTATATTTCTTTATTCCATCTTTATATGCAACAATAATAGCTTTCTGGGAAGATCCAAAATATCTATCCTTTATTTCTTCTTCCAAATTTTCATCAAAATATTTAAGGGTCTTCCCTAAAAATAGGCTAGCAATGAATTTTTCAGTAGTACTAATAGTTGCAGAACAACTTACATCTACTATTTTTCCAGTAGTTCTATCTACTACGAATCCAATAAAAAAAGAATTAAAATTTTGAGTTATAGCATTATCATTGGTGGTCCTTGCATTTCCTACAATATATACTGTATTTCTATCATACATAAAATCACTTCCTTAACTTAATATATGATTGATATATAATAATTCTTAAGTACTATTTGGATTATAGCCTCTCTAGAAATTATTATTTATCTTTGATAGCTATCTATTTCTATATATATTGTAGATTTTCCTTTTAGCTTAACTATAAAATCGATAAAATTCTTCCTACAATCAAACCTCCACCGGTACCTATAATATAACCCATCATGGCCATTAGAACCCCAATTGGAATAAGTGCCTCACTATAGGATGCAGCCAGAATTGGTGCTGATGCCACACCACCAATATTAGCTAAACTTGCAACTCCACAAGTAAATAAATCTAGTTTAAATAATTTAGCAGCTAAAGCTAATACAATTGCATGTACTGCTAAAATAAGAAATCCAGAAATAATATATAAAGGCGCTTGGGTTAATTCTGCAAAGTTAGCTCTAGAAGCAATAAGGCCTACTATTATATATAGCATTACATTAGAAATCTGAGAGGAACCAGGTACTTTAGATAAGGGAGTCATCGCAAATAAAATGCCCAGTACAGTAACTATAATAACTGTCCATGTTGAAGGTGATAGAAAATCTCCACTTGGTAATTTGTTTGATACAAACATTGCTATTGCAGAGACAAATAAACTAGTTCCTAAGAGTAAAATCATATCCGCAAACTCTATATTCTTTCTAGTATTTTCATCTGTACTAGCTAATTCTTCTGCTACCTCATCAAGAATAGCTGAACTTGACTTAGTCCATTTATTAAATTTCTTAGAATAAGGTACACATGCTAATAACATCATTACCCATACTGCGTAGTTAATAGAATCCATTAAAAGAGTATATCCAAGGGAAGAGTCTGGTAAATTTAAAGCCCCTTGAACAGCAACCATATTTCCAGTACCACCCATCCAACTGCCAGCTAATGCTGCAAAGGCTTTCCAAGTATCTGCCTCGTACATTCCTTTAAAAATAATATAAGTAACTATAAATCCTATTCCAATACTAATTGATGCTGAAAAAAATCCTAATAGCATTTTAGGTCCTAGTTTTATAATTTTTCGTAAATCACATCTTAACAACATTAGAAATATCATAGCCGGTAATAAGTTATTCTTAGCCGCTGAATAATACATATTTACATCATCTGTTTTTTGCCATAGACCAAAAGTAGAAAGCAACATAGCAATAAAATAAATCATTACAACTGCAGGTACATATTTAAAAATTTTATTGTCTGACTTTTTCTCAGTCCACACTACTAATCCTGCAAAAAATATAATAAATGACAAATAAGTAAACCCACTAGTAATCATACAATTAATCCCCCTTAATATATTCATTTATTTTCACCACTATATTGATTACTATGACCCCCTTTCTTATAAGAAAATCATCATCGCCAAAAAAACAAACAAAGCCCAATAAATGATAAATTTCATTTACTGAGCTTTGTTTACGGCAATGTTTTGTGACATCAAGATAAACAAGCAGTAGTTCAATAGTTAGAATATTCTGTTTAGACCATTGTATATCATCATAGTCAAGAAATCAAGATTTTTTTAATAATCTAACAAATTAAATAATCTAAAAGTAAGTATTACTCTTCTCTTCTAGGTGGTCTCGGTCCTTGATATTGATAATATTGGCACTCAAGTCTTCCGTTATAAAGTTTTCTTCTTCTATCTGCCTTTTTACCAAATAATTGTTCAAATCCATCGTGAGAAGTAATTACATATTTAGACCATGTATCCATCTGACCAAAAACCTTACCCATAGTTTTATATAGCTCTTCTACCTCTTCTCTCTCACCTATACGCTCTCCGTAAGGTGGGTTAGTTATTATACATCCATAATCAAATCTAGATCTTAAATCAGCTACACCTAGTTTTTGGAAATGAACATCTTCATCTACACCAGCTTCTCTAGCATGGTATCTAGCTATACTTAATACCTCGCCGTCAACATCCGATCCGTATATTCTTAAAGGACGGTCATACTGAGCTAAGTCGTGGGTTTCTTTTCTCGCATTTCTCCATAACTCTTTAGAAACCATTCCCCATTCCTCAGAAGCAAAGTTTCTATTCATACCTGGAGCAATATTTTTTCCAATTAAAGCTGCCTCTATTGGAATTGTACCGGAACCACAGAATGGATCTATAAGTACTCTGTCAGGATTCCAGTAACTTAGCATAATAAGAGCCGCCGCCAAAGTTTCCTTTAATGGAGCTTTATTTGATAGGGTTCTATATCCTCTTTTATGTAATCCCGTTCCAGTAGTATCGATAGTTAAAGTAGCCACATCCTTTAATAGTGCTACTTCAATAGAGTATGTAGCTCCACTTTCTTCAAACCATTCTTTCTTGTATTTTTGCTTCATTTTTTCTACCACTGCCTTTTTAACAATAGCTTGGCAATCTGGTACACTGGAAAGCTTAGAGTTAATAGACTTTCCATTAACAGGGAATATAGCATTCTCAGGTATTATATCTCCCCATGGAAGTGCCTTTGTTTTTTCAAATAACTCATCGAAGGTTAATGCCTTAAACTCCCCTACCTTTAATAAGACACGATCTGCCGACCTAAGCCAAAGGTTTGCTCTACAAATAGCAGACTCATCTGCTGTAAAAATCACCTTTCCATTTTCTACGGTCACATCTTCATATCCTAAGTTTTTTACTTCCCTAGCTACTACAGCCTCTAATCCAAATGTTGCCGTGGCAATTAATTGAACCTTTCCCATTTTATCTCTCCTATCTATTTTTCCTATGTAGTTTATTCTCAAGTTTTTAACTACTAATTATACTATTAGGAAAATTTTTGGTCAACGATTTTAAATTATATTATTTTTTATGATTTTTACTATCCATAGTTTTGTTACTATTTTTTTTACCTGTTTTGCTCTCAAGTCTTTGTACTTCCTTCTCTAACCATCCCCACATTATTCTACCCCAAATGGCGCCGAATATAGAGAATGTTATTAATGTATAAACTGTATCTACAGAAAATAGACTTGAAAATACCTTTTGCAAGTCTAACTTATAATTGACAAAGCCTATTAATATTCTAACAATAATTGTAACACTTACTCCCCAGCTTAAAACTCCATATCTTATAATGTAGTTAAGCTTCCCTTTTTTATAAAGCTCAATAAATCCAACAGTTTCCGATTGTTGCTTTTTCTTCGCCATAGCACTTTCTCCTTATAGTATAGAATTTTCGTATTATAGCTCTCACTATTAATACTACGTCATATAATTATTCTTTCTATTTTTTCAGTATAATTCCTTTTTATAATATATAAAAAAATAAAAACCAGCAGAGGTTATAAACTTTATATTTTCTTGTGCATATATGAAGGCATCTTGCTATGCTATTGAATATACTGATTAATATATCAAAAAGGAGAGTGGATGTATGTATATTCATATAGTACAACCGGGGGATACCATATGGTCTGTAGCAAATTTATATGGAATAAGTATAGAGCAACTTATAAAAGACAATGGGTTAGAAAACCTTCCTAATCTAATAATCGGTCAGTCTCTAGTAATTATCGCAGATCAAGTATTATATTCAGTTCAGCCTGGGGATACCCTTTTCAGCATTGGCAGAAAGTTTGGTATACCCCCTGCAGCTATTGCCAGCTTTAACAACCTAAATAGCTCAGATTTAATTTATCCAGGTATGATATTAGTCATTCCGCCAATAAGTATTCGCCGTAGATCAATAGAAGTAAATGGTTATATTGTACCAAATACACCAGAAGCTGATACAAGTGTAGTTAATGAAGTAGGTACTTATTTAACCTATATTACTCCATCAAGCTATGTAGTAAATAGAGATGGTAGCTTAAAGCCTCTAAATGATGATGCAATTGTAACCACATCTAAAAACTATGGCGTTGCACCTTTGCTTAGTATTAGTAACGAGGGAGAGGCTAATTTCGATCCAGCTTTGGCCCATGCAATTTTCATTAGTCAGGAATTACAAAATATACTTTTTAATAATGTACTTAATATTATGATAACTAAGGGATATTATGGACTAAATATTAACTTTGAAAGATTATTTCCTGAAGATAGACAGTTATATAATGATTTTTTAAGAAATGCTGTTAATTTCTTTCATCAGTATAACTATCCCGTATCTAGTGCCCTCGTGCCTAAAACCTATGATATCACCACAGGAGAATGGTGGGGCGGACATGATTATAAAGCTCAAGGTGAAATATTAGATTTTGTAATAATTATGACCTATGATTGGGGATGTGTAGCTTGTCCACCTATGGCAGTAGCACCTGTTAATGAAATAAGAAAGGTTTTAGACTATGCAGTTACGGTTATTCCAAGAGAAAAAATATTGATGGGAATTCCTTTTTATGGCTTTGACTGGACCCTACCATTTGTATCAGGTGACAGAGCTAATCTAGTGGATTACAGAGAGGCATTACAATTGGCTGCACGGTACGGTGCCACTATACAATATGATACCCTGTTTCAAGCCCCATTTTTCAACTATGTTGATACATCAGGACGCCAACACGTTGTTTGGTATGACGATGCTAGAAGCTTCCAAGCTAAATACAACTTAGTTAATGAATACAATCTAAGAGGTGTCAGCTACTGGGCTTTAGGGTTATCAGCACCACAAAATTGGCCTGTGCTTAGTAGTATGTTTGATATTGTTAAACTTATCTAGTGTTTATTAAAACCAAGGGCAATTGTTATATATCCCTTGGTTTTAAATAAGCTATTTTAAAACTAATTTATAGAATCAGCGAATTTTTTATCTTCCTCGCTAATATGATTTGCTAACCAATCTATTACCAATACCTTCAATGAGTCCAATGCATCTTCGTTTATACCATTGGTTTTAACATCTGTATGAATTTTATAAAGTTCCTCAATAAAATAATTATGCTGCTCTCTATGATGTTTGAAGCCTTTATATCCATACTCTAACATAGCTTGTTCCTCTTCGCTAAAATGATTAACACAATAATTCATTAGGAAAATAAAAGTATCGTTAACAGCTTTTTTATCTGATGATGAATCTAAAGAAAGAACTTTTTCGGTCTTTTCAAAAATACCCTTATGCTGATCATCTATCCTCTTTATACCTGTTGCTAAATTTTCTCTCCACCACAACATCTAAAATCTATCCCCTTTCACATCACATTTTCCCATAATTTGTTTATTTTGTTCTAACTATAGTATATCATTCCAGAATTTTTCTTGAAAGTGTGTTTATATCATTATTAATTACTATTGGTTTAAGTATAAATGAATCATCATATATATCATTTTATAAAAGTAGATAATATGAATCAAATTTGTGAATTACTAATAAACCTTTTGTAGATAATATAAATTTAATTTGTAAATTACTAATAAACCTTTTATAATATAATTAGAAAGTCTAGATTAATTTATTATAGGGAGGAACACTAATGAGTAAAATTATGGATATCGATTGGAGTAAACTAGGATTTGCATACATAAAAACTGATTTAAGATATGTATCCAAATGGTCAGATGGTAAATGGGATGAAGGTAAACTAGTAGAAGACAACACATTAACTATTAGTGAAGCTTCTACAGCTCTTCACTACGGCCAACAATGTTTTGAAGGAATGAAAGCTTACAGAACAAAAGATGGTAAAATTCAACTTTTTAGACCTGATCGTAACTCTAAAAGAATGAACGAAAGTTGTAGACGTATTCTAATGCCAGAAATACCTGAGGAAAAATTCATTGATGCTTGTATTCAACTAGTTAAGGCTAATGAAGCCTATGTTCCACCTTATGGAACTGGTGCGACTCTATATCTACGTCCATTCGTTATAGGTGTTGGAGATAACCTAGGTGTAAGACCAGCTCCAGAGTTCATATTCTGTATTTTCTGCTCACCAGTAGGCCCTTATTTTAAAGGTGGTATGGCTCCAGTAAACTTTACTATATCAGATTATGATAGGGCTGCTCCATACGGCACAGGTGCCGCTAAAGTAGGTGGTAACTATGCAGGTAGTCTTATGCCTCATAAAATGGCAGTTGATAAAGGCTTTGCAGATTGTATTTACCTAGATCCTGCAACCCATACAAAAATCGAAGAGGTAGGTGCAGCTAACTTTTTCGGTATAACTAAAGATAATAAGTTTGTAACACCAAAATCACCATCTATATTACCTAGTATTACTAAATACTCTCTAATGCACGTAGCTAAGGAATATTTAGGTTTAGAAGTAGAAGAAAGAGATGTATTGGTTGACAAACTTGATGAATTTAAAGAAGCTGGAGCATGTGGTACAGCTGCAGTTATTACTCCAATTGGTGGAATAGAGTATAAAGGAAATCTTCACGTATTCCATAGCGAAACTGAAGTAGGCCCTGTTACTAAAAAATTATACGAAACTCTTTGTGGTATTCAATTTGGTGATGTTGAAGCTCCAGAAGGATGGATTGTTGAAGTAAAATAAAAACTATATATAAATATCGTTGTAATCTAAAATCAACCCTTATGGTGTATACACTATAAGGGTATTTTTTATAGTCCAAGCCTCTGAATAATCTCTTACTCACCCAACTCTTATTACTTTAAGGTAATTGAGTAATTTGTTGTCATAGTAATTTATTTCCCATTCTAATGAGTATTTAGAATTCATATATTAAAAGAGTATAAAATGAAGGAGGTTTAAGATTTGGATAAGGAATCTGTTATACATTATGAAAATATTGCATTATTTGAGCATCAATTTTGGTTACAGGTTTTAGGTGACCATGCACGGTTTATTTTTGATGCATTATCTCCCCAAGAATTACAGGAAATTCAGAGAGCACAATACTTCATTTGTATATTTGACCAACTATTAGAGGAAGCGAGAAAATTGCCACAAGGCTCTGCCTTAAGCCATCTTACAGATCAGGCTTATCAATATGCTCAAGAAATTCGTATTTTTAAGTTACATATTATTAAAAGACATTTACTAGAAAATATAAAAATTAGTTTACCTCCAACATTTATTAATCATATGGTTAACGAAGTTGAAGAGTATATAAGAATTCTATGTTTTCTTACAATGAAGCAGGTGCCCATTACAAGACCTATTGATTATCATATGATATGGCTATTAGATGCCGCAGGACATTCTGCAGGAGTGGCTGGAGATCTTGATATGGTTGAAAAGGAACTGAGCAAAAAAAGTCAAAAGTTTACTACACGATTTGAACAGCTTTATATTAAGGCCGTAGAAATGGCAGGATATATGAGAACAGGTACCGATAAATTTCCAGCCTTTACAAGATTTAATCATCAAGTAGAAGAAGAGCTCCTTGTATTTAAAAAATTCTTACGAGAACTAGAAGCATTAGAATTAGATCATAAGGTCTTAGGTACTCTATCTGCTTTAATGTTAGACCATATGGCCCGTGAAGAATGCTACGCTGTAACAAAATTAGCTCAAGTTACAGAGATAGAAAGCCCAAAATGTGATCCTATAAAACCAAGAACTGAGGAATAAAAAACTAAAGATTTACTAATTTAACTTGTTGTGCCAGTTAATTTTTCATATTGAAATTACTTACTTTAAGCTACTCAATTTTTAATAGTGAGAAAATCATCATAGTATTTTTGATATATTTAAGATTTAACTAGCACAACAGATTAATTATATTTTGTTTACCTTTTTCATTCTCGCCATTACTCTGTGCCATAAGTGTTTCTCCAAGAAACTTCCCTCTACACTTTCCTCCATGTCCAGAAACATCTTGTAAGGAACAGAAAATGATATCATATCAGCTTCGATCATAGGACGTACTGTAATATCAATCAATCCCACTACTGCTCTCGAGTTTTCCTTCTTAGATTCAGCATAAGGAAGAAGAAAAAGAGACTGACATCCTGATGAAAATGGTATCATCACATTTTCATATCCAGGTCTATAATAATTTGCAAGTACCGTAAGAGCTGATAACTGATTAGGATTAACGTAAAATATAATTATTTCAGGATTTTCTTTAGCAATATCAATTTGTGATAACGGTTTAAAGATGACATACTGATATGGAATATCAGTTATTGGTAGACACTTAACAAAGTCATCTCCTAGTTCTGGATTTCTCATATATCCTTCCCCCCCAAATTTACCTTCTTTACCAACTGTCAAAAAGTATTCAATTCCACCTGGGTAATTAGGAAATTGTCCAAACCCTAATCCTGCTTTACCACCAGGACATACTACAGTTTTACGCTCAAAAACTGATGTTTTTCCTTTTGCAGCTGCAATAAATAATGGAATTGTGCAACTTCTCTGCCCTTCTTTCCCCTGAAGTGCTCCTTCTGGCTTTTCATTGCTAAGCAAAACAGCTACTGGTTCATAATTCAAACCTAAACTTTTAACTAAAGAACTTTCCACATTATTTTCCTCACTCTCTTTTAAATATAATGTTATATATGCAGATTTATCATCTTAGTTGTCATGACAACTAAGATGATAAAAAAATTACTTAAGATTATAATATATTTGATTTAATAGCTTTTTCATATCTAGGAGTTTACTTTTTTCTATTCCTATCGTTGCTTCCTCCAACAATTGCGTAACTATAGGAATTAATTTATCCTTTAATGCCCAGCCACGTTCAGTCAAAAAGATTTGAAAGGCTCTTTTATCTACTGGATGAGGATTTCTAACAATCAATTCTTTCATTTGCAATTTTTCAAGAATACGATTAGTGTTTGGCTTATCTTTAAAGATGATATCTGCCAACTCTTTAGGAGTAACACCTTCTTCTACCCATAAACAGTTAAGTATAGACCATTGCTCTGGTGTAACGTCATATTCCTTTAACCGTTGAAACAATTCATTTTTAAGTTTTGCATTTAACCTATTTAGAATAAAACCCAATGAATCATCTAAATTAAATTCCATCTATATCACCACCTTAGTTGTCATGACAACTATATTATACTCCTATAAAAATTAAAAGTCCATATTTACATTCGATTTGACTTTCGATAAAATATATCAAATAAATTAGGTATAATTTAACTTGTTGTGCTAGTTAATTTTTCATATTGAAATTACTTACTTTAAGCTACTCAATTTTTAATAGTGAGAAAATCATCATAGTATTTTTGATATATTTAAGATTTAACTAGCACAACAGATTAATTTATATCTTAAAAATAAAAGGAAAGAATAGATTAATATAGAATATAATTGATACAGCTAATAATATGCTGAATTAGTACTTAAACTACAGAAAAAAGGATGTGAGGTTTTTTGCAATTTATAGTTACCGGTTATGATGGAACAGATGAAGCAGCACTAGAAAGACGTCTTGCAGCTCGTGACGAACACATTAAACTTATGGATTATATGAAAAAAGAAAAAAAGTTTTTATATGCTGCTGCCATATTAGATGATAATGAAAAGATGATTGGTTCTATTCTAATTGTAGATTTTCCAACGAGAGAAGAACTTGATGAATGGTTAAAGATTGAACCATATGTTAAGGGAGATGTATGGAAAGAAATAGAAGTAAAGTCTTGTAAAGTGCCTCCACTATTTTTATCTTAATAGTCCATCAAAATTACACTGCCCTCGCTATGTGTTAGTACAATAGCAGAGGGTTTTTAATTTTCTTTTCTTCAATCACTTATTCTCATCTCTAGCATAAAATAAAACAGTAAATATTTTTTAGGCGGTGATGTTAAATGGAATATATAAATTCTTTTTATCACTTTAGAGATTTGGTTGTAGGTGTAGATACAAATATACCTCTGACTGATCAAACATATACAACTGCTATAAATTTTGATAATGCTGCAACTACACCACCTTTTAACCATGTAATGAACGAGATTGTTAAATTTTCTCCATGGTATTCTTCTATACATCGTGGTGCAGGATATAAGTCTCAAGTTTCTTCCAAACTCTACGATGATGCACGAAATGTAATAGCTGAGTTTGTAGGAGCAAATATAGACCATCATTCAATAATATTTGTAAAAAACGCAACAGAAGCTATCAATAAACTATCTAATAAATTACTTCCTCTATATAAAGACGGAGTAGTTCTATCTACTTGTATGGAACATCATTCAAATGATTTGCCCTGGAGAGGGAAATATAAAATGGACTACATATCTATAGATAAATATGGACAGCTATCTATGGAAGATCTAAAATCTAAACTAGTAAAATATGATGGCAAAGTAAGGTTAGTTACCGTTACTGGTGCTTCCAATGTAACTGGATATATTAACCCTATTCATAAAATTGCAGAATTAGCCCATAGTCATGGATCTAAAATATTAGTAGACGGTGCTCAACTAGTACCTCATGCCCCCGTAGATATGAAATCTTTTGATAGCCCAGAGCACATAGATTATCTTGTTTTCTCTGGTCATAAGATGTATGCCCCCTTTGGTACAGGTGTTTTAATTGGACCTAAAGCAACTTTTATGAAAAGTCCTCCTGATTATCCTGGAGGAGGAACCGTAAAAATAGTTACACATGACCATATAGAATGGCTTGACCCACCGGAAAGAGAAGAGGCTGGAACACCTAATATTATGGGGGTTTTAGCTATAACAGGGGCTATTAAACTTTTAAATGAACTAGGTATGCATAATATAGAAAATTATGAGAGAATGTTAACAGATCATGCAATAGACAGTCTCCAAAACATACCTTATGTTGAGTTATATCATAATCCAATAAAGAGAGGAGAAAGTGTGAGTATTATTCCATTTAATATTAAAGGGCTACACCATTCAATAGTTGCAAATATTCTTTCCCATGAGTTTGGTATTGCAGTAAGAAATGGATGTTTCTGCGCACAGCCTTATATACAAAGATTACTAAACATATCCCCAGAGGACACGAAAAAATATATAGGAAATAGTAACCTACCCATTCCTGGAATGGTAAGAATTAGCTTCGGGATCTATAACACCATAGAAGAGATAAACACCTTGGTAAAAGCTCTTTACCACATTTCCTTAAACAGAAAATTTTATTTTGAAAGATATAAAAAAGATCTCTATTCAAGCTTTTTAAACTAATAAAACCTCTGTTAAAACATATTATACAAAAGTATATATTAAGAAATTTTATATTTTTCTATGCCTTATAAATAAAATCCTGAACTTTGATTAGAATAAGAGTTAAAGATACTAAAACAAAATAACTACTGCTATGGATTATTTGAAGGAGGCATACGCTTGGAAAATAAAAAGATAAATATACTTATGTTTAGTGGAGAATATGACAAAGCAATGGCTGCATTAATATTAGCCAACTCTGCAAAGGAAATGGATGTAGAGGTAACTATGTTCTTTGCATTTTGGGGACTATGTTTATTGAGAGAACCTGAAAAAGTTACAATGGATAATAAAACAATGTATGAAAAAATGTTTAGTGCGATGACACCTAAAGGAGCCGAACAATTACCTCTATCTAAAATGAATTTTAGTGGTATAGGGAAAGAGATGATGTTAGACATGATAAATGATAATGAAGCACCTCGTTTAATAGACTTCTTAAATGGAGCTAGAAAGAAAGGAGTTCGTTTCTGTGGTTGTAAGTTATCAATGGATATTATGGGCTTTAAGGAGGAAGAACTAATCCCAGAATTAGAAGTAATTGATGCAAAGACTTATTTAAGTGATGCATTAGAATCTGATATGCAGTTATTTATATAAATACTATTCCTAAAAATAAAATGAGAAAGAACCTTTACTTAGTTTTTTCTCATTTTATTTTTAAAACTTAAATATCCAATTGATTCTTAGTTAGACTAATTTATTTAATTACAGCTTTAAAGCTCTCTCTCTTACTTTTATCTCTTCCATATCTACATTTTCATCAAGTACTATATTATGAGGGATGGACTTACCATTATTATCTATAAACACAAAAGTTATAAAACCATCAGATATTAACTCACCTGAATTATTTTTAGTTACTTTTCCATAGACCGTAAAACTTGTTCTTCCCGCCTTAGCAATATAGCTTTCCATATTTATAATATCTCCCTTTCTAACAGGAGAATTAAAGGATAGTCCATGAATCTTTATACATACTATGTTTTCCGGTTTTTCTGTTTCTTTAGCACCACAAATAAAGCAATTTTCAACAAACCATTCTGCCATTCTACCTGCAAACAATGTTCCATGATGATTTAAGTCCTCAGACTTAACTAAACGAGCAGCATTTATTTTTACCAAATAGATCACTCCCTTAAATTTTTCAACTATAATATTATCACATTTCAACACGAAATTTTGTGAAAATTATGTAATATATTTTAATGGAACAAAGTAAATATTTCTTCTTTAATTTTTTGAAGTTAGACAATACAGTAAGAGGGTATAATCTAATCATAATAGCTATTTAGCTTAAAAAAACAATAAATATTATGGAGGCAAACATGAAAAATATTGTATCTCAACAATGGTTAATAGACAATTTATCAAAAGAAGGTTTGATTATATTAGATGTTCGAGGAGATCTAAATGAGCCTGATCTTGGTTTTAGGGAATATAAAAAAAGTCATATTAGAGGAGCTCAATTTGTTAATCTTGAAGAAACTATGACAGGTGAATTAGGTATCCATGGCGGTAGGCACCCACTTCCAAATATGGAAAAATTCATAGAAGATATGAAAATGTTAGGTGTAAATGATGATTCTATAATAGTAATATATGATAATGGTGACCTAGCAATAGCTGGAAGACTATGGTGGCTTTTAAAATATATCGGAAAAAGTGATGTATTTATTCTAGAAGGCGGTATGAAGAAGTGGCTTGATAACAATCTTGAAGTAACCAGCGAAGTAGTAAAGCCTGAGCCATCTAATTCTTTAAGTTTAAATGTAGATCATTCTATGCAAGTAGATATGAGATATGTAAAAGCAGCTATTGATTCTAATAGTACAGCTATAATTGACTCACGAGCATCAGAAAGATATTCTGGTGAGGTTGAACCAATTGATAGGGTAGCAGGACACATTCCTAATGCATTAAACTATCCTTGGATGAATTTAGTATCTGATGGAAAAATAATGTGTATAGAAGATTTAATAAATTATTTTGAACCTCTGAAAAAATTTGAAGAAGTAATTGTACATTGTGGTTCGGGTATAACTGGAACAGTTAATATTCTGTTTATGGAGGAAGTTGGACTGAATCCAAAGCTGTATGTAGGTGGCTATAGTGATTGGGTTAGCTATGATGATAATCTTGTTATTGAAAAGAATAAATAACAGTAAGTTTTAAGCCCAAATATAAAAAATGCGATCCAACGGATCGCATTTTTTACAAATATGTGAATCAGTCTGTACAACACTTAACAGGTGTTGGTGGTACAGCATTAATATTATTAGGAATATTGTTAATATCATCTACAATTATAAAACTGCCATCTAGCATACCCATCCAGCAACTAAATGCTATTTCTCCCTCCGATTCTGGGGTAAATTTAATAACATTATAACCTTCCTTAATTCCTTGCTTAATGTTTAATTCAGGAATAACAATTTCATTGTTACATCCATTTATAGAATCTCCTCTAACAACCCAGTTTACAGGTTTGCCTTTCTCAAGTATAAAAAAGTTCGGTTCATAACCATTATTATTGGCATATGTTGTTATTACCTGAAATTCGTTAATTATTTCAGGAAGCATAACCTCAGATACAGTTTGCTTTGGGACAATAATGCTAGCTAATGTTCTTTTCCCTTGTAATGCCAATCCTCTATTAATAATTATAAGACCCAAAACCATGACCAACACTGCACTTAGCTTCAATAATCTCCTGTTAAGCCCATTGCTTATATAACCACTGATAGTGCCTAAGCCAAGCATTAATGGAACTGTTCCTATACTGAAAACAAACATCGCTAATGCTCCCTTTAGCACACTTCCTGTTCCAAGAGCATATAGCTGCATTGTTTGTAATGGCCCACATGGCATAAGTCCAGTAGCTAATCCAATAAATAGTGGTGTATTACTATTTTGACGAAATTTTGATGTATTACAAATGCTAGGAAGCTTAACATATCTTCTAAGAAATGAAAATGGTTGCAACATACTTAAGCCCATAAGAATCATAAAACCACCAGCAAAAATAGTAATATAGCCTCTTAACATAGGTGAAAAACTAACTACAGATCCTATACCCCCTACAATTCCTCCTACAGTTGTGTAGGCAACGACTCTTCCAATATTATATAAAAAAGTAGATTTGATAGGATCCTTAAAAGCCATACTTTGAGAAAGTACAATACCTCCACACATAGAAAGACAATGCAGTGAGGTTATTACACCCATTATAAATAGTATTGGATAACTAACCCGTTCTTGAAGCTGTGGAATATTATTAAAACCAACGGTATTTCTTATAATTACATAGAAGCCAAGAAGGATTAACAAAGCAACCAATACACCCTTATACCTTTTGCTACCATTCTTACCAGCCTCTACTACTTCGGCAGCATAGCCCATTTTGTTGATAGCTGCTATTATTTCATCTGCATCATCTGTTAGACATACTAATTGTTCTTTTTCGTATGAAACTTCTAGTTCTTCAGTTGACATGCCACTAACAACATTTTTGATTCTTTCACTACAGTTTTGACAATGCATTCCCGAAATTTTTAAGGTTAGTTTTTTCTTCATTTACTCTACTCCTTCATAATGAAATCAAGAATCTTTTCATATGGTTATAAATCCGCGTAAATTTACTTAACTCGGCCTAGACAAATTTACATATTGATTGATAATATTTTAACATTCGCATGTATAAAAATCAAATACGTATCCTATCTTTCCAACTGATTATAATATAGTATTAGCTTATACTGATAATAACAATTGCTTATTATACATAATAATGATTTATAAGCTAACAACTAAAGGAGGCATCTATCTAGACACCCCCTTCCTACTTTGATTGTGTGTAATATTGATAAACTTCTAATCCAATATTAGATAAAAGATCATATCCATCTGAATTTCTTTTTAGATCTTTTGTGAGTACTACTATTACAACAGTAGTATCTCCTATATATAAAATACCTCCATCATGTACAACTCCAATAATCTCCCCAGTTTTATGTGCAAATTTTACCGGTACTGCATCTACATCACTCATAGCAGCACCACATTCTGAACATATATTTTCATATCCAACTCTATAACCGCAGCTCCCACAGCAATCTAATTTTTGTGAAAGTCTATCGTTCAACTGCTGAGCCAATAAAATCTCTATTGCTTTATCAATAGAAGACTTGCCTAACCCTTCAAATTTAACTAGCTTTTCAAATAGTATTCCCATGTCTTCAGCAGTAGTATAGCTATAGATACTAGGCATAGTTATCATTAACTTCCGGGCTAGATAAGTGTTTTCTACTCCTAGTTTTGTTAAAGTATCATTTACCTTATCTTTTCCTAAAATATCAATGAGCATATTAGTTGCTGTATTATCACTAATATCAATCATAAGATGTAGAAGATCGTCTAGGGTTAATTCAATGCCTTGGTGTAATATAGACAATACCCCGCACCCTCCTACCTTATCCGTATCATCTACTTGAAACTTATTAGTTAACTTTAAGGCACCCTCTTCTACCTGTCTTAATGCCTCTAAAAGTATTGGTATTTTAATCATACTAGCTGCATGAAACCTTTCTTTCTCTTGAATACATATGCTTTCTCCAGTGTTCATATCCTTAATATAAACTGCTACTTTACCCTCTATTTTTTCTATAAATTTCAAAATTTTTTTCTTTAATAACTCCATTGCTCTTCCTCCAAAAGCGATAAGACATTTTGTACCTGTAACGCCGCACCTATCACTAGACAGTCTTCATCTATATCGAAGAGACAATAATGGGCATCATGTATAATTCCTTTTTTATAGTTCCTACACCCCAGCCTATAGAAAGCTGAGGGAGATTCTTTAGCAAAGTATGCGAAATCTTCCACACCTAAACTTGCTTGTTTAAGCACATGCACCTTATCTAATCCTAGAACTTTTTCTGCATTTGCCTTTACAATATCTACAATTTTATCTGTATTAATTAGTGCTGTGTAACCTTCTTCTCGAATAAATTGTGCACTGCCGCCCATAGCTTCAGCGACCTTGGTTACAATTTCCTCTATCCTACTTATTACTAGAGACCTAGTATCAGAATCTAAGGTTCTTACTGTACCAACTAGCTCTACCTTGTCAGCTATTATATTACCTTGTGTTCCTCCATTAATAGTACCTATGGTTACTACGGCAGAGCTTCTAGGGTCCACATTTCTACTCACAATAGTTTGTAGAGATGTAAGTACTTGACCAGCCATCATTATAGTATCGACCCCATCTTGGGGGTAGGCTCCATGACTACTTTTCCCATGAAGAATAATCTTAATAGAATCTGATGAGGCATTCATTTGACCATATTTTATTCCAATTTCTCCTGCTGGTATCTCTGGAGTTACATGTAATCCTAGAACTGCATCTACCCTAGGCTCTTCCATTACACCAGCTTCAATCATAGGTTTGGCACCTCCAACGGTTTCTTCTGCTGGCTGAAAAAATAATTTCACATTTCCTTTTAACTGTTCCTGCTTTCCCTTAAGAATCCTTGCGGCTCCTAAAAGAACAGCCATATGAGCATCATGTCCACAAGCATGCATTTTCCCTGGAACAGTAGAACGATAAGGCACAGCTTTTTCATCTTGAATAGGTAATGCATCCATATCAGCCCTAAGTGCAATGGTTTTTCCATCTTCTCTACCTCGTATTATACCTAGGATACCAGTTCCTGCTACTCCTGTTATATACTCAATTCCCATTTCCTGTAGATATTCAACAATTTTATCTCTTGTTCGAAATTCTTCCATACCTAACTCGGGATTCATATGAAAATCTCGTCTAATTTCAACCATCCAATCCTTTATTTTTTCTGCTTCAAGTAATACTGAATGGACTTTTTTCATTATATTAATCCACTCTCTTCTATGGTAAGCTTACATTCATATGCGTCTAAGCATGCATTTACGCCAAAAGGAAGTGTTACTTTCGGCGTACAGTGTCCTGCTTTTAGATCAAAAATAGTTGGTCTTCCGTAAGGAACTATAATCTCTTGAAAAACTTCCATTAAACTTAAACTTTCGTAGTGCTTTGTAGATTCACAGTCATTCCAATCTCCAAGAATAATACCAGCTGCATCCTTAAGCTTTCCTGCTAAAGCTAGTTGAGTAAGCATCCTATCTACTTTATAAGGCTCTTCTCCTATTTCTTCTAAAAATAAGATCTTTCCCTTTGTATCAATCTCATAGGTAGTTCCTATTGTAGCTGTCACTAGAGATAGATTTCCCCCAATAATTACTCCCCTAGCTTTTCCGCCTACAAGGCACTGCATATTCTTATCTTTTGGATTAAGTATGTTCCCCATTGGCTGTGGTTCCATAATAGCTCTTAAAAATTCCTTCTTGGAAAAATCATCTAACCCCTCTGCAATGTCCGAAGATGCCATAGGACCATGAAAAGTTACTAAATTGCTAATTTGATTTATAGCCATATGCAAAGCTGTAATATCACTATATCCTACAAATACCTTTGGATTTGCTTTAATTAGTTCAAAGTCTATCTTATTTAGTATTCTAGGAGCCCCATAGCCTCCCCTTAGGCACACAATCCCTTTTATTTCTTTATTAGAGAACATGTTATTTAGATCGTCTGCCCTTAACTGATCTGTACCAGCTAAATATCCATGGGTAGCATAACAGCTAGGTGCTAATTTCACATTAAAACCTAACCCTTCTAATTGCTCCTTCGCTAGCTTCACATTGGCTTCAGTAGTTGGACTGGAAGGTGCTATTACCCCTATCATATCACCTAATTTCAGTGCCTTTGGTTTAAGCATATTTATCTCTCCCTATAAAAAAATTAGGGCTATAAATAGCCCTAATAAATACTTATGCTCCGAATGTTAATTTTGTGCTTTGAATATTATCCAAATGCTCAGGAATTACCTCCCTATCTAATAAATGTTCATATTTTTCTCTTTCTACTATAAGCTGGGCATCTCCTTGGCTGACTAATACTACAGCAGGTCTTGGTAGCTTATTATAATTGCTTGCCATTGAATAATTATACGCTCCTGTATTTAAAACTGCTAAAATATCTCCAGATGTAACTTTTGGTACCTTTAAATCCCAAATTAAAATATCACCTGTTTCACAGCATTTACCCGCTATTGTAACAACCTCTTCCGCTTTTTGATTAGCTTTATTCGCTACAATTGCATCATATTTTGCCTTGTATAAAGCAGGTCTTGGATTATCTGGAAGTCCCCCATCAACACTTGCATAGGTTCTTACATTTGGTATTTCTTTAATCGCTCCAAGTGTATACAGGGTTATTCCAGCCTCTCCCACAATCCATCTACCAGGCTCTATAATAATCATAGGCATGTCCAAGTTTGCTTCGTTACATCCTTCTTTTATAGTTTCCATAATAGGATCAATAAAAAAAGGTACGGATTTTGTTGCCTCATCTTCATCTGTATATTGAATTCCGAAGCCTCCTCCAGTATTTAATTCCTCTGTAATAAAACCAAGTTCTTCTTTTAAATTTTTCATAAGATCTAATACAACCTGTATAGCTAGTATATGTGAACTAATTTCAAATAACTGAGAACCTACATGAAAGTGAAATCCTTTTAGATGGATGTTAGATGAGTCCATTGATTTCCTAACTGCATATTCAATAATTTCTTTCTCTAGTGGAATACCAAACTTAGAATCCTTTTGTCCTGTAGTAATATACTCATGAGTATTTCCTCCTACCCCTGGAGTGATTCTAAAAAGGATTGCCACCTTTTTACCTTGTTCCTTTGCAATGCGCTCTAACATTTCTAACTCATATACATTATCTACAATAATCCTCCCAATGTTATGGGTCACCGCTAGAGCCAATTCCTCATAGGATTTATTACTTCCATGAAACATTATTCTTTCCATAGGAAAATTTGCCTTTATAGCAGTGTAAAGTTCTCCACCTGAAACAACATCAAGTCCGAGTCCCTCACGATCTATAATTTTACACATAGCCATGGTTAAAAATGCCTTACTGGCATATGCTGCCTTTGTATTTGGATATTTCATTAAAAAGTTTTTTCTAATATCTTCACATTTACTTTTAATTCTATCCTCTGAAATCACATATAAAGGTGTCCCAAAGGTTTGTGCAAGCTCTACTGTATCACAGTTGTCAAATATAAAATTTGTTCCGTTAATATTTTTTGAATTCATTTCAACATGTGCCCCTTTCTTATCTTTATTTTTTTCTTTAAAATAAATTATAATCAAACCTATCCTTATTTCTATATTTATAAGTCTTTAGCATATTTTACATCTTGGCAATTATTATATCATAGCTATATTACAAGATGAAACTAGAGTTTTATAAAGACTTTATCCTATTATAAAATCATCTTGACATGTCATTTTATATTCATTAAAACATTTTAAGGATTTACAAGGTTTAATTACAAAAAAATTTTATCAATTAGTATATAATCATCCTTTTAAATTATCTAAAAAAATTGCTCATTTTGTATCAGATATACAAAGTACGATTCCTCAAATTACCTTGTATTTTAGAGTAGATTCCGCAAAAAATAGATATGAGGTGATAATTATGAAAGAAAAACAAACTAAAAGTACAGTCGATAAAAACTTTTTTAAAGCACTAAACTATGAAATTGCTGGTGAAGTTGGTGCAATTGATAATGAAGATATGCTAAATAATCGAAAGCTCATTTCTGATCAAAATAAAGAATCTCAATCAAAAAATAAAAAATAAGCAATTGTCATCTTTTTTAAGCAATATTTTAAATAAGGTATGGATGTTTAATTAAACATCCATACCTTATTTTTTAATAATCAATGTATTCTATTAGGATTCTTCTACAGCATGTTTTTTAATATAATTAATAGTAAATAAAGATCTGGCTGTAACTGCACCAAGCACAATAATACCTCCTACAAGGGCCCATTTCCCTGGAACTTCTCCCACAATCAAAAATATCCAAATAGGATTCATAATGGGTTCTATAACTGGAATTAATGTAGCCTCTAATGCGGAAACAGACTTAATGGCTTTTGCATATATAATATATGGAAGTCCTAGTTGAATTGTCCCCATAAGTAATAAGCCAACCCAACTAAGAGTAGTAGGCATAGACTCAAACATAAATGGAATACCTATAATAGCAGTTAAGATATTACCTAATAAAACAGACTCTAATGGTGAGGCATCCTTTTGCATTCTTAAGGCTAAAGCTACACCCGCAAAACTAATACCACTAATAATTGCCCAAAAATTTCCCCACATATTTCTAGTATCTAAGTCACCTATAAAAAAAAGAATCATTCCAATAAAAACAGCGGTAATTGTAAGCCAATCAACCTTAGTAGTTCGTTCTTTAACAAAAAATACACCAAATAAAGCTACATAAATTGGTGCAGTATATTGAAGCAATATGGCATTTGCCCCAGTAGTCATTTTATTAGCTACAACGAAGGTAATTACTGTCGTAGCATATGAAAGTGCACCAAATATCTGTGCCTTCGACCAATTGATTTTTGGTTTCTTAATGACTATCCATATAAATGCCGCAGAAATTGCACTTCTCATACTGGCTATTGCAATGGGATTCCAATCAATTAGCTTAATAAAAACACCACCGAGGCTCCATAATAGTGCGGATATTACCAAGTATACAGTAGCCTTTTTCTTCGAATTATGTAACTGTTCTTCACATAAGTCCAAGCAAATCATCCCTTTCACCTATAAATTATTATCTGTTTTTTAGTCTTGTATTTAAAAAAATTCATATCTTTTCATGTTAATATTATCATGATGGAATTTTTCAGTCAATTCAAACTACTCTTCTTTATATCTAAATAACTAACAAAATAGTTCATTTTACTTGCTACATTTTATTAATGGCAAGTTGTTGAGTAATTGGAGTTTACCTAAAATTTGAACCTTAAAGTAATCGGCACAAGTGGAAACCTCCTTATTATTTATCTTATTTTAAAATGAATATCATGTAAGATAGTTCAATACTATATAATGTTAAATAAAGGGTATAATCATATAATATAAGAAAGGAGAGAATTTTATGTCTATATTATTTAGTTCTTTTACATTGAAAAATCTAGAGATTAAAAATCGAATTGTAATGGCTCCAATGTGCCAATATAGTGCAGATGAGGATGGTAATGTGGATAATTGGCATATAATACATTACGCTAGTAGAGCCATTGGCGGAGTAGGACTTATTATTCTTGAAGCTACTGCGGTAGAACCTAGAGGGCGAATTTCTGCCAATGATTTAGGAATTTGGAAAGATGAGCATATAAATGGGCTAAAAAGAATTGTAGAAGAATGTAAAAAATATGGTGCCAAGGTGGGTATTCAGCTGGCCCATGCAGGAAGAAAGTGTAGTGTAGCTTCAGAAAATATTGTAGCTCCCAGTGCTATTCCCTTTAGTGAAGACTATAAAACTCCGATTGAACTTACACAAGATGAAATACAGAATATAATTGAATCGTTTAAAATGGGTGCAAGACGTTCCTTAGAAGCAGGTTTTGATACAATTGAAATTCATGGAGCCCACGGATATTTAATCAATGAGTTTTTATCTCCTTTATCTAATCATCGAACCGATAAATACGGAGGTAGCTTAGAAAACAGAGCAAGATTCTTAAAAGAAATTCTTCAAAGTGTACGAGAGGTATGGCCTAAGAAACTACCTATTATTCTAAGAGTTTCTGCAGAAGATTATGTGACTAATGGAAATCATCCTGAAGATTTAGCTAATATTATCAATTTACTTAAAGAATACGAAGTTGATATTGTTAATGTAAGTTCTGGTGCAGTAGTTCCTGCTGAAATCAAGGCATATCCAGGCTATCAAGTTCCTTTTGCCGAAGTGATAAAAAAAGAAACTGGTTTACCTACAATTGCTGGTGGTTTAATTACAAATCCACTTATGGCAGAGGAAATTTTAAGAAATAACAGATCAGATTTAGTATTCTTAGGCAGAGAGCTTCTTCGAAATCCTTACTGGCCTTTACATGCAGCTAAAGAAGTTCGTGATGATATTAAATGGCCTGTGCAATATGAAAGAAGTAAGTAATTAAATAAAGCATATTTTAAATTTCAACTTTACATACTAAGATTTAGCATATAAAAAAACAATGAATATGGGTAATCTATAGCCCCTATTCATTGTCTTTTTCTTTATTATTATTTATTTTTCACAGCAGTTGCAGCATTTTTTCCCGCAGTTCTTCCAAATACAGTTATATCCGTTATCGCATTTCCTCCAATTCGATTACCACCATGCACTCCGCCTGTAACCTCTCCAGCGGCATACAGGCCTTCAATAATATTTCCCGATTTATTAATAACTTCAGTATTATTGTTTATTTTTATTCCTCCCATAGTATGGTGTATAGCTGGCGCTACTTCGACTCCATAAAATGATGCTTTTGTAATCTCTAGAGGTAATGTTCTTCTATCAAACTCTGGGTCTTCCTTCTTTTTAACATACTCATTATAAGTGTTTACTGTTTCTTCGAGTCCATTAACATCTATTTTAAGCTTTTCAGCTAACTCTTTTATCGAACTAGCCTCTGTTAATAATCCAGCATCTTTATACTTTTTAATAGCACTAGTTTTATCTACTACTTGTTGGTCAAATACTAAAAATGCTGTTTTACCATCTTGAGATAATATAGCTTTAGATACTGTATCCCTAGTTTCAAGCTCATCTATAAATCTTTTACCCTCCCTGTTTACTAAAATAGCACCATCTCCTCTTACTCCTTCAGTTATCAGCTCATTTATTTTAGGAACTACTGTAGGGTGAGTTTGAATCTCTTTTATATCTACTAAATCTACATCTAATTTCTCTGTAATAACAAGGGCATCACCTGTTGCTCCCGGTTGGTTAGTTGTTCCAAATCCTTCTAGTTCAGGTTTGTATTTTGTTACTAGCTCTGCATTAGCACCAAATCCACCAGTTGCAATTATTACAGCCTTAGCATTTATATTGTAAGTATTTCCATCCTTATTATCTACTTTTACACCAGTTGCCTTATTATCTTCCGAAAGAATATCTACTGCCTTTGTATTTAATCTGACTTCAATGCCAAGGTTTTCTACTTGCTTAGTAAATACATCCATAAGATGTGGTCCTATAGCCATTCCTTCTGGACCTTTATGAGTTCTATCTGCACTTTGTCCACCAGTTGCTCCAATTTCAGATAGTTTCGCTCCTAAATCTTCAAGCCAATATATGGTTTCTGCTGATTCCCCAGTTAAAACCTTTACCAGCTCTGGATTGTTTTTTTCGTGCCCACCCTTCATTGTATCTTCAAAAAATAGCTCTGGGCTATCTTTTATACCCTTCTCTTCTTGATATTTTGTATATGCAGCGTTCATTCCAGCAGTTGCATAGTTTGTGTTTCCACCCATAAATCCATTTTTTTCTACAACTATTACTTTCACTCCTTGATTAGTTGCCTCTATAGCTGCTGAAAGCCCTGCACCACCTGCTCCAATAATAACTATATCAGTTGAAGCATCTTCTGCCTTCACAGGCTTTTTAGTTACTTCTTTTGCGGTTAAAGTAACATCTGCCTTTTTTACAGCATCTTTTACAGCATTAATTATTGCATGGCTAGTTAATGTAGCACCTGAAACAATATCAACTTTTGTAGAGTTTGTATCTACTATTTGCTTAGTTAAGTCGACAATAACTGACTTAGTATAGTTTGATTCTTTACTTTCTAAAACTTTAATATTTTTAATTTCAGAGTTTTCAAGAGTAACCTCTAGTTTAAGTGGCCCCCCCCTACCTCTACCTTCACCTACAAATGTACCATTCACAGGTTTCTGAGCTATTTCATCTTTGGCTTCTTTTGGCTGACAAGCTGCTATAGAAAACACTAATATTAGAGTTAGTATTACAGCTAGGGATTTTTTAATTTTTCTCATCTTTTTAATCCTCACTTTCAGTTTGATATTTTACTAGCCAAATCATTTTAATTAATAATTGTTATATATGTATTAAGTTTCCAAGCACAAACTCACTACTGTTAATATTCTCCACAATGCCAATATTATGCGAAGAAATTGACTAATAAGGTTAATATTTGTCCTTTTATCGATGATAATGCATCTACAGTTTATATTCTTATAGGTTGTTGAATAACTAAAATTACCACTAAAAAAGTCGTCCAATTTCTAGTATCATGTTAAGCGCACACAAAACAATTACCTAGAAATAGACTCAACTGCTTTACGTAGTTCTAGATTTGATTCACAAGCTAAAACGGGAAAGTCAACTCGTTTAGGCTGGTATAAAGGATATAAGCTACATTTAGTTACTTCTACTGATTTAGTGCCTTTAGCTTTAGAATTTAAAACAGCTAATGTATATGATAGTAATTGTGAACAACTAGTTAAAAGATTATATAGTTATGACATCTTCATCTTACTTAGAGATGCAGCTTATGATAGTATAAAATTATTTAAGATATATGATGAAATATCCATTAACTTGATAACTGATATAAACCTTCGTAAAGCTAAGTCATATAGTTCGATTAAAAATGAGTATAGGATAAATAATTTACTTTATCTACAATCTCTTATTGGAGAAAAAATCTATAAAAAGTGAACCTTTTATATAAATTGAACCAATACATTATGTAAGCAGCTTACAAAACAAATTTTCAATTTAAATGCTTAGAGAGGAGGAAAAAATATTGTCAGACCAGTCAAAAGAGAAAGACTACGAGCTTTATAAGCATATAAAAGAGATGAGAGATGGCTCAATCGAATCTTTTGACTTTATTTATAATGAAACCAGTAGTGATGCTTATAGGTTAATTTCAATGACTGTTTATAATCACATGGATAGAGAGGATATTATGAATGAAGTTTATGTTCAGTTGTGGAGTTCAATTAATAATTATAATTTAGATAAACCTTTTCGAGCATGGCTTCATGGAATAACTATTCGTCAAATTAGTAACTTTAAAAGAAAAAAATGGCGTGTTTTTCGGATTTTTGAAAAACAATGTTCAATGCTAAGCAGAGAGGATATGAGTTATGAGCCAAACATTATTCACTCCGAATTAGAAAGCGAAGCAATGGAATTAATTGGTAATTTATCAGATAAACTAAAAGTAGTAATAGTTTTAAGATACTGTTATGATTATTCATTGCAAGAGATTGCAGATATATTAGAAATACCTTTGGGAACTGTAAAGTCAAGACATCACTCAGCTTTGAAGCAGTTAAAAAGGCGGATAGATTTAATAAATAATGTGGATGGAGGTCGCAAAGATAAAGAATGGATATTGAAAGAAAATTAAAAGAACAATTGTCAAACTATGCTGATAGCATAGAGTGTCCTGAGCAAGCATATTTTAAAACACGAAATTTGTATATAAATAATGTTATTAGAAAAGGAGAGCAAAGATTTATGAAAAAGAAAAATAGATTTATGTTAAGTACCGCAACTTTAGCAATAGCAGTAGCAGTAATACTTCCTGTAGGAGCACTTGCAGCACCACATGTTATTGAAGCGTTTAAAACAGTAACTATTCAAGAGGAAAATGTTGATATGAAATTGTCAGAATATCTTCCAGATAGTTCTAACCTTACTTCTGTTCAACAAACAGCTTTAAACAAAGTTTATACAGCTTTCCCCGAATTAAAAGAATTTGATATTACACGTATTAATGCAGGTGAAGGAAGAGTAGATTATGAAACAATGAATTGGAGTTCAATTCAATTAGAAAAAGATGGTCTTAAATTTGTATTTGATATTGATAATGTAACAGGTGAATTTCATCATTTTGGCAGATATAACTGGGATGAAAACTATAATGAAATGAGTAAAGAAGATATTATTCTTCAAGCAAAAGCAATGATTGGAAGCTTTTATTCAGATATTGATTCGTATTCTTATGAGTTTAAAGATTTTTATGATAAAATTCCAAATGAAAAACTACAAGAAGCGGAAAAACATGAGATTAATATTGACACAAATAAAGAATATCTTGAATTTTCAAAAGAAGATAGTGATATTTACTTCACAGTTGATTACTCAGAAGATGGACAATTAGCAATTGGAGTTTTGAATAAATAATTATATACTACTTTAACCACTTAACTTTTGTTAAGTGGTTTTTATTTTCTTAAAAAGAGATACATTAAAATAAAAAATTGCAATATATTGTAATTTAATATTAGCGCTTTTTAAAAATAATTTAGGTTGTTGAATAACTAAAATTACTACTAAAAAAGTCGTCCAATTTCTAGTATCATGTTAAGCGCACACAAAACAATTACCTAGAAATAGACTCAACTGCTTTACGTAGTTCTAGATTTGATTCACAAGCTAAAACGGGAAAGTCAACTCGTTTAGGCTGGTATAAAGGATATAAGCTACATTTAGTTACTTCTACTGATTTAGTGCCTTTAGCTTTAGAATTTAAAACAGCTAATGTATATGATAGTAATTGTGAACAACTAGTTAAAAGATTATATAGTTATGACATCTTCATCTTACTTAGAGATGCAGCTTATGATAGTATAAAATTATTTAAGATATATGATGAAATATCCATTAACTTGATAACTGATATAAACCTTCGTAAAGCTAAGTCATATAGTTCGATTAAAAATGAGTATAGGATAAATAATTTACTTTATCTACAATCTCCTATTGGAGAAAAAATCTATAAAAAAAGACTTTCTATTGAACGATTATTTAGTATTTTAAAAATGCGTTATGAGTTATAAAATCCAAGATTATATGGTTTTAACAAATATAAGTCTCATGTAATGTGGACTATACTATTATATTTAATTGAAAAATTGCTAGATAAAGAACAAGGGATTAAGTGCAATAAGTTTCCTTGGAATAAATAAGAATTGATTTATGTTAGTGAAACTTATACTCAGAAAAATTTAATTATTCAACAACCTATCTTAATATAAAAAAGAATAAAGGAATGTTTTATAAAACATTCCTTTATTCTTTGAGTATTCTATTTATAGCTATATTATTTAGCTGCATTTTGTCCTGCAACTCTACCAAATACTATAATATCGGCAAGAGCATTGCTACCTAATCTATTTGTACCATGAATTCCTCCTGTAACCTCTCCTGCTGCATATAGACCTTCTATAACTTTACCATCTTTATTTATTACTTGAGCATTTGTATTTATTTTAATACCACCCATTGTGTGATGAACAGCTGGAGCTGCTTTTAAAATATAGAAAGGTGCAGTATCCACTGTAGATGGTAACATACGTTTATTAAACTCAGGATCTTTACCATCTTTAACATAGCTATTATATTTATTAACTGTTGCTTTTAATTCTTTTGCATCTATTTCAAAGAATGCTGCTGCTTCTTCTAAAGTATCTGCTTTAACAAGTAGATTGTTTTTGAAAAGGTAATCTAGTTCAGGACCATGATTCTCTTGTAGCTTACTAGCATCAAATCCATTTTGATCAAGTAATTCATAACAAACACTACCTGTTTGGGCTTTTATTCCCATTGACATAACATCACGTCTTCCAAGCTCCTCAACAAATCTTTTTCCTTCTTTATTTACAATCACTGTATGTCCATATAATCTTGCATCATCAAAATAAAGTAGAGTTCCTGTTAATGGGTCACATATAGGATATGTCTGAATATGTTCCATGCCAACTAAATCCGCACCAATATTTTCCGCCATAACGATACCATCTCCGGTACTACCAGTTGTGTTGGTGGAAAGTATAGCGTTATCAATATCTGGGTTATACTTTACTCTCATCTCTACGTTAGATCCAAATCCTCCTGAGGCTACTATTACTGCCTTATTAGTGTTAAAAGTATAATTTTTATCTTCACCTTCTGCCTCTACCCCTATAACTTTGCCATTTGTATCCGTAATTAAAACAGTTGCTTTAGTATTTAGAAGAATAGGTATATTCATTTCTTTAGCTTTTTTTAATTGTTTAGTTATTATTTCCTTACCACTTGCTCCTAGGGGAACTAAACTTCTTTTAGCTGTATGACCACCAAATTGCATTAACTCATCTTCCCATACAACTCCAACTTCATCTCTAAGCCATATAGCACCCTCTAGGGCATTTTCTGCAACAACTCTCACCAGTTCCGGATTGTTTATATTATCTCCACCCTTTAGAGTATCTTCAATATGTTGCTCTACACTATCCTTAATTCCTTCTTTCTCCTGTAACCAGTTGTTAGAAGCAGCATATTCTGCACCTGATATAAGTGTATTACCGCCAGCTAGGGGCATTTTTTCTAAAACAATAACATCTGCTCCAGCGGCTTTAGCCTCTATGGCAGCTGCAAGTCCTGCTCCACCAGCACCTATTACAACTATATCGTGGGTTTCTGTAACATCTTCTTTTGCTACATTTTTAGCTGCCCCTTCTACCTTCTTAAGCATATCTGGGGTTGCATTTGCTGCCGCTAAAGCTGAATTAATCGCTTCAAGAAAACCCTTAGAAGTTAAAGTACATCCAGATACAGTATCAACATCAACACTGTTTTTTGCAATAATATTTTCTGTTAAAGTATCCATTGCTGTGTCAAATCCTGATGTTTCGTTTTGACCTAAAACCTTAATATCTTTAATCATATCATCTTCAATTGTTACTTCAACAGATATTTCACCGCCTTTTCCATTGCCTACCCCTTTATAAGTACCATTTTTAATTACTGTAGCCTCATTACCAACTATTTCTTTACCTTCATTATTACAACCTACGACACTTATTGCCATAATAATAGCTAATAGAATAATTAAAAGCTTTTTCAATTTAATCCCTCCTATTTTATTGTTAATGCTTTAACGCTTTTGATATAAGTTTAACACCCTATGCTAAATTTGTATTTACACCAAATTTCTTGTTTTTGCACTTTAAGGTACAATATTTAAAAAAATAACTAAATGATATATAATAGAATTAATGAGGTAAATTCTTCTGAAAAGGTGAAAAAAATGTCATTGCGTTCAAAAATAACTACATCTTTTATTTTAATCATCGTTTTAACCTTATCACCTCTTTTGTTTATACTGCAAACAAGGGTCAAGAACTTAAGAATGAAAGAACTAGAACATCAGACTACTCAGCTCATTGATTCTAAAGCAAACGAAATAGGCTCTTGGCTAAATCAACGTATTAGCGAAATTAGAATTATACATGAAAATCCATCTACTAAAAATCTTGATTTCTATGAGTTAAAACCCTATGTGACACAGTTAAATAAGGTTCTAAGAAATCAATATGGAAATCCATATGAAACATTTGCAATAGGAGGTATAGATGGCCAGGGATGGATAAATGATGAAATGACTATTGACGTATCTAGCCGTGAATACTTTAGAAGAGCTATGGCTACAAAATCTGAATATGTTATAAGCAATCCTGTAGTTTCAAAATCCGACAGTAAACTAATTTTTATAATATGTTATCCTATAATAAATGAGAGTAACAAAAAGATAGGTTTTATAAATGGATCAATCAACTTAGAAAAATTTTCTAAAATAGCCGGTAATATAGACATCTACAATGGTTTCACTTGGATAATGAATAAAAATAAGGATATTTATTCAATAGATGCAGGAGAACTAAAGAAAAAGTATATTTCTTCAGATGGATTAAATATAATAATCAATAATTTTCAAGAAAATAAATCAGGTACAGCTTCACTAAAAAATCTATCTAACAATGACTCTACAGTGTTTTTTTCTTCGATTCCTTATACAGAAGACTGGATTTTATGTACTCTAGTTGAAAATAGCATGATTCATGCACAGACCAACAGTATTACAAATTTTGTAATTTTAATAGGAGTAATTTTGCTTATAGTAGCTATTTTTCTTGCTATTATTATTTCAAGCTCAATAGGAAAACCTTTACAAGTATTAAAACATAATATGATAGAGGTTTCTAAGGGTAATCTACGCTCCTATTATGAAATAGACAACAATGATGAGGTTTCTGTTATAGGCCAAGTTTTTAATCAAATGCTAAATGAAATAGAAAATCTAATTGAACAGGTGTTTCAAGTGCAATCTCAGAAAAGAAATGCTGAGCTTAGGGCACTACAGTCCCAAATAAATCCTCATTTCCTCTATAACACATTAGACACATTGCAGTGGAAGGCTTTAGAATACAATGCATTTGAGATTGCAGATATGATTAACTCTTTATCTCGCTTTTTTAGAATTTCATTAAGTTCTGGCAAGGAATTTATAACAATTTCCGATGAAATAGAACATGTACGAAATTATCTTGAAATCCAAAAGATAAGGTATAAGGATAAAATAAACTATAATATTAATGTGGATTTTTCAATAGAGGAAAATCTAGTTCCCAAATTACTTATTCAACCTTTAGTAGAAAACTCTATATATCATGGCTTAAAACTTAGAAAACAGCCAGGTATTATAGATATAAATGTGTTTGCAAAAGAAAATTGTATTTTTATAGAAGTGATAGATAATGGTTTAGGCATAGATAAAAAGCATCTTGTGGAAATTTCCAAAAACCTTCATGAGTCGATTGAATCAGATCACTATGGATTATACAACGTAAATGAACGTTTAAAGCTTGCTTTTGGTGAAAAATATAGCATAACTATAGAAAGCGAGCTACAGGTAGGCACTACAGTTTTGTTAAAAATACCTATGATAGGTGAGGGATTTGAATGTTTAGGGTAGTTATCGCAGATGATGAAGTAACAATACGCAATGGATTAAAAAGCTTAATAGAATCCTACCACCTTGATTTACACGTTGTGGCAACTGTAGAAGATGGTAAGGAAGCCATTGAAGTAATTGAAGAATACCGTCCAGAGATTATTTTAATGGATATTAATATGCCATTTATAAACGGACTTAAGGTAATAGAAAGAGCTCGAGAGTTAGATAAGGACTCTAAGATTATTATTATATCAGGATATGATCAATTCGAGTATGCTCAAAAAGCCTTAGAGCTGGGAGTGTTTAGTTATTTGTTAAAGCCTATTGATTATCGTTCTTTTAAAAACATCATAACAAAGGCTGTAGAGTCTTATTCTAATAGAATATGGGAAACAAGTATATTAAAAGATGGGGTAACTAACAGAGCTGGATCTGAAGATGTGGGAAATTTAGCAATTAATTATATAAAAGAAAACTTCTCAAAAAATTATTTATCTTTAAATTTAGTGGCTGAAAAGTATCATATTAGTGAATCTTATCTCACTAGAGTTATTAAGCAAAAAACAGGACTAACCTTTACTGATTATCTTAATAAGTTGAGAATTAGTATGGCTATTAACCTATTAATGGATAAGGGTAAGGTATACACCATTAATGAAATATCATATATGGTGGGATATAATAGTCAGCATTATTTTAGTAGGGCATTTAAAAATTATGTAGGACTCTCACCTAATCAGTATAGAAATGAGAAAACAAATGTTAATCTATAGGTTAATCCATATATCAAAAATTATGTAATATACTAAAATATGTATAATCTTTAAATACCTGTTTATCCTCTCTTATATACCTATGTAATCAACTACTACTAAAAGCCACCTGATAAAATCTTGAATATCCTGTCAAATGACTTAGGCTCTATATGAAGATTATCTTACTTTTATCGAAAACTATTCACATTAATGCATATCAGCTTATTATTGATAATAATTTTACATAAGAAAAGTAAGTATATATTTTTATAGAAAGATAAAAAATTAAATTGATTTGAAAGGAGATTATATTATGTCTAAATTCATCGAAGTAAAACCTGAAGAGTTTAACGAAAGTCCTTTTAAACTTATAGGTAAGGATTGGATGCTAATTACAGCTGAAAAGGCTGGAAAGGTAAATACCATGACTGCTTCCTGGGGCGGTTTTGGTGTAATGTGGGGAAAAAATGTTGCTTATATCGTTATACGTCCTCAGCGATATACAAAGGAGTTTGTAGATAACTCAGCAACCTTTTCATTAAGCTTTTTTGATGATAGCAGTAGAAAAATGCTAAGTTACCTTGGCACAACCTCTGGTAGAGATGAAGATAAAATCCAAAAATCAAACCTTACAGTTATTCATGAAGATAGTATTCCATATTTTGAAGAAGCAACTAAAGTTGTTTTATGCAAAAAGCTTTTCGCACAGGAGTATAAGCCTGAGTCCTTTATCGATCAAAAAATTAACGAAAAATGTTATCCCGATTCTGATCATCATACATTATACATAGCAGAGGTTACAAAAATTTTTATAAAAGAGTAAGAACATCTTAAGTAAATAATTTTTAAAAAAATAATTAAATAAAGAGTTTTCCTCACAAATCTTCTCTAGTTTATACTAAAAAAGTCTTGGCTAAATCTAAAAATATAAGAAAAGACAAGGAATATAGATAATTTTCATCTAATACTCCTTGTCCTTCTTAATATTTATTATTTATTGCGTGTTATTTACCTTTTACAGCTTCTGCAGCATTTTTTCCTGCTATTCTTCCAAATACAGTTATATCTGATACCGCATTACCACCAATTCTATTGCCACCATGTACTCCTCCTGTAACTTCTCCAGCAGCATATAGACCTTCTACCACATTTCCTGAGTTGTTAATTACCTCAGTGTTAGTGTTTATTCTAACTCCTCCCATAGTATGGTGAATAGCTGGAGCTATTTCTACTGCATAAAATGGTGTTTTTGTAAGCTCTACATTCATTAGCCTTCTTCCAAATTCCTTATCTTCCTTATTTCTATAATACTCATTATATGTGTTTACAGTTTTTTCAAGGGCTTCAGCATCTATTTTAAGTTTTTCACCTAGCTCTTTTAAGGAAGCAGCCTCTGTTAATAATCCAGCATCCTTATACTTTTGAATAGCACTCGCCTCTTCTACTACTTGTTGGTCAAAGAGTAAAAACGCAGTATTACCTTCTTGAGATAATATAGCTTTAGATACTACGTCCCTAGTTTCAAGTTCATTTATAAATCTTTTACTATCTCTATTTACTAAGATAGCACCGTCTCCTCTTACACCTTCAGTTATCATTTCATTTATTTTAGGAACTACTGTAGGGTGAGTTTGAATTTCTTTTATGTCTGTTAAAGCTACATCCAACTTTTCTACCATAGCAAGAGCATCTCCTGTTGCTCCTGGTTGGTTAGTTGTTCCAAAGCCTTCTAATTCTGGTTTATATTTTGTTACTAACTCTGGGTTAGCACCAAATCCGCCAGATGCAAGTATTACTGCCTTAGCATTTATATTGTAAGCATTTCCATCTTTATTTTCTACTTTTATACCTGTTGCCTTATTGCCTTCTGCAAGAATTTCTACTGCCTTTGTATTTAATCTAACATCAATGTTAAGTTTTTCTATCTGGTCAGCAAATACATCCATAAGGTGAGTTCCTATAGGCATACCTTCTGGACCTTTATGAATCCTGTCTACACTTTGTCCACCCGATCTTCCAATTTCAGATAATTTTGCTCCTAATTCTTCAAGCCAATATATGGTTTCTGCTGATTTTTCAGTTAAAACCTTTAACAGTGCTGGATCATTTTTATCGTGTCCACCCTTCATTGTATCTTTAAAATACAACTCTGGGCTATCCTGTATACCTTTAGTTTCTTGATACTTTGTACCAGCTGCATTCATTCCACCAGTTGCATAGTTTGTGTTTCCACCCATAAAAGCATTTTTTTCTACAACTACTACTTTGGCACCTTGATTAGTTGCCTCTATAGCTGCTGAAAGCCCTGCACCACCTGCTCCAATAATAACTATATCAGTTGAAATATCCTCTGCTTTTTCAGCTTCTTTGGTTACATCTTTAGCAGTTAAAGTAACTCCTGCTTTTTTTATAGCGTCCTTTACAGCATTTATTATAGCGTGGCTAGTTAATGTAGCACCTGAAACAATATCGACATCTGTAGAGTTTGTATCAATAATTTGTTTAGTTAGATCTGCAATAACTGGTTTAGTATAATCTGACTCTTTATTTTCTACAACCTTAATACCTTTAATTTCAGAGTTTTCAAAAGTAACCTCTAGTTTAACTGGGCCACCTTTACCCCTTCCCTCACCTACAACTACACTGTTTATAGGTTCTTTACCTGTTTTATCATTAGTGTCTTTTGACTGACAAGCAGCTAGCGAAAATACTAATATTAAAGTTAGTATTACAGCTAGTGATTTTTTAATTTTGTTCATATTTATCCTCCCTTATTTTAAGTTTGATATTTAACTAACTTTAAGATAAAGTATAATATACAAATCTTAAGCAATTCTTAGTAATTCTTAAAATTCATTAAGATCTTCCCTATAATTTTCTTCAACAGAAGGTAAATATATATCAACACTTGTTCCTACATCTACTTGACTTTTTACAAAAATTCTACCCTTATGATTTTCTACAATATTGCGTACGACTGGTAGCCCTAATCCTGTACCCTTCCCTGTTTCCTTTGTAGTAAAATAGTAATCAAATATTTGTTCTAATGTTTCCTCATTCATGCCAGCACCATTATCTTTAACCTGAATTTTTACATAATTTCCATTCGGTAAATTAAGTTTTTCCCACTCTTCATGGCTAATATATATATCTTCAGTATTAACCTCTAATACTCCATCTTCACTTCTCATAGAATGATATGAATTTGTGTATAAATTAAGCAAAACTTGTTGTAATTGTGTTGAGTTTCCAAAAATCAGTTGATTGCTATTAATATTCTCTACAATTTTAATGCTATTTGGTAAAATTGATTTAATAAGCTTTATACTTTCCTTTACAACATAATTTGCTTCTAAATATTTAAACTTAGGAACTACAGTCTCCTCTCTACTAAATGCTAAAATTTGTCCTATTAGCTCCTTGGCCCTTAAAGCACTTTTGTTTATTTCCAATATATCTTCATACATAGTGTTATTATCATCAATACTTTGTAGTAGAATTTCCGAATAGCCTAGCATAGGAGACAGTAGATTATTAAATTCGTGAGCTACTCCACTAGTTAATGTACCAATGATTTCACGTTTTTGAGAATGTCTTAATCTTGCTTCACTTTTAATTAATTCTTCCCATGCTTTATTTAATTCTTTTAAATATTTAGCTTCAATTTCCAGTGCTTTTCTTTTTTTATCCATTTTGAAAATTATATAAAGCCCACTAATTAAAATAACTACAATAATTAAGGATATTAAGGATATATTGATTAGTGTTCCTTTAATAGGTGCCTCTATTTCTTTATAGTCCATTTGGACAGATATAATCCAAGAAATCTCGCCTTTTCTAAATCTCGTATACGCATTTATTTTTTTCGTAAGTTCTTCCTCTGCATCTTGCCACCATTTAGAATGATAAGCAAAATAACCTTCCCCTTCTTCCACCTGCCTACGGGTTAATTCCTCAAGTTCTGTCCAATCATCTTGTGGGAACATTTTCTTTCTCACTTTTATAGCTTCTATACCTATTTGATCTGTTACTGGGTGCATTATAATAAAACCACCCATATTTTTTACCATTGCATAACCTCTTTTTCCAGGCTTTATCGGGTGAATCAAACTGTTATACATTTTATTTAAGTTAATAGTATTAACCAAAACCCCTATAACTTCATTATTGTTTATAACTGGCTTCAATATATCAATTGAGTATTGATTAGAGCTAGATAAATACTCTTTACTTATAAATATCTTCTTACTATTCAAAACTCTACTTATGTTAGAATCTGCTATAACTTTCACTTTAGTTGAATTCGTAACTGGATATTGGTAAATCAACTTTCCTTTATTATTAAATAATAATACCCTTTCCATTTCATCTTTATATTTTTCAAAAAAAGTTTCTAAAACTTCTTCATGGCGATAATAGACTTCTCCTCCTTCATCCATCTTCAATGCTTTTATAATAATTGGTTCTTTAGCTAATACAGATAAACTATTGGTTTTATAATTAATGAATACATCAAGACTTCTAGAAATAGACTTTGCTATTGTGAGTAAATGTTCCTGTTGTTGCTTAATAACTGTATTCTTATGATGAGTAAAATTATTATATCCTACTATAATTATCATAGTTAATAACATAATAAATACAAGTATTATTGATAGTATTTTCCTGAAGGAACCATCAATTCTCATAGTAATCCTCCTATTGAAATGTCGAATTATTGAAGTTATAGACGAATTTTGTTATATTTATATTATAGCAGATTAATATAGCTAATTGATTTTTTTAATATCTTCTATTCTGATTTCTAATCTGTTAAATGTATCCATTATTATCTTGTAAAGCAATCCTGAGGAGGATTTTTATGGCAAATGAAAAGGTTCTTATTGTAGACGATGAAGAATATATACGAAAACTAATTAGGAAAAGCTTACTACTTGAAAATTACTCAATCGAAGAAGCATCATGTGCTGAAGAAGCACTTATTCATTTAAAAAACAATGTATTTGATTTAATTATTTTAGATGTTATGTTAGGAGACCAAGATGGATTTGAGTTAATCGGAAAAATTAAAAGTTTAGGAGTTAAAACACCGATTATATTTGTAAGCGGAAGAAGCGAAGATTATGATAAAATTTTAGGATTAGGTCTTGGTGCAGTTAATTATATAACAAAACCCTTTAGTCCTGCTATTTTATGTGCCCATGTAAAAGCACAAATAAGAAGCTATCAACAATATATTGAAGATAAAAGAATCTCATCAAGCTTCATTGTTGAAGGCCCATTTAAATTTGATTTAAAAACCTATAAATTCTATAAAAATGAAAAATTAATAGATTTATCCTATAAGGAAAATCTATTAATTAAATTCTTTATGGAAAGCCCTCAACAGGTTTTTACTAAAGAACAGCTTTATGAAAATATTTGGAGCGATACTATTATAGATGATAATGCAATTATGGTATATATACATCAGCTGAGAAGAAAAATTGAGGAGGATCCTAAATATCCAAAACATATTATAACAGTTTGGGGAATAGGTTATAAATTTGTTCCATAATATATTCCTACTAATTAAAAAATACGGTCTATCATTAGCAATTCTTCCATAAGGAAAAACGGCGGCTTTGATAGTTCAAAACCGCTATTTCACTATGTTTTCCTATTTTCCTGCAAAAAATCATCTGCCAGATGATAGTTTTTTTATTTACCGCTAGGCAGTTCATATAATTTCGCAATAAAAGGATAAGATAAACTACTCCCATCTAAAAAGTCGAATGGAAGCGCTTATGCAAACTACTGCAAGTGCAATCATCACGATAACCGAGGCCATAACGCTATCAATTGGCAAGCCAAGCGAAGCGGCTTTAAGAAGTTTTATTCCCTGTGTCAATGGTAGAAAATCAGCCACTTTTTGAAGTGTTGTTGGCATAATTTCGTAAGGCAACGTAGCGCCCGAGAAAATGAGCATTGGAAAATATAATATACTTGTTATGATACCCGCTGTTTTTACATTCGGTGCGACTCCTCCCACCATCATGCCAATGCTGAACATAGATAGCATCACCAAGAAATAGGCACATAAAAATTGGAGCCACGAACCATCTAACTGATAGCCAAAGAAAATTGTTGCTGTAGCATAAACAAGAATAAGTGAAACAATAGAATAGAGGGCATATATCGCAACTTGTACCGCCAAAATCATGGCGGGGCTTATAGGTGTTACCTTAAATCGTTTCAAAATTTTTTTGTTTCTGTAGTCAGATATAACCAATGGAAGCCCCATTACACCACCAGCACATACAGCGATAGTTGCTACTGCTCCAAAGGATTGCTCTAAAAAAGTGTATTTTGCACCGTCAAAGGCTGGTTTGCTTCCGTAGATGATACCGAGAATGAACATCACTACAATAGGCATACAAATTGCAAAAATGAACATATCCATTCCACGTATAGATAGTTTCAATTCGTTTTTTAACATTGTTCTAAATGCTTTCATTTCTATTTTCCTCCTCTGTGAACCAAAGATAAGCATCCTCAAATTTTTCACAGGAGCTGGATGCAATTGCTTCCTGTACGGTTCCATTGAATATCATTTGCCCTTTTTTGAGAATGCAAATCCTATCACACAAGGCTTCGACTTCATCCATAAAATGAGAAGTCAAAAGGATTGTCATCCCTTTGCTTTTCAGTTCAGAAAGGCATTTCCATACATCTCGTCTTGCTTTTGCATCAAGCCCTGTTGTCAGTTCATCCAAAAACACGACTTCGGGATTAGGGATTAAAGCAAGGATGATAAACAGTCGTTGTTTTTGACCACCGGAAAGTTCACTCACTGGACTTTTGTGTTTTTCCATAAGTCCAAATTGCTTTAGTAAGTTCTCATAATTTGATGGAGCTTTGTAAAGAGACTGTATAACTTGACACAGCTCGTCCACCGTTATCTTGTCTTGGTAATTTGCTTCTTGAAATTGCACACCGACCTTCTCAAATAACTTTTTGCGGTCTGCTTGTGGATTCATCCCTAGAATCGATACAGTTCCACTGTCTTGCTTTTTGGTGCCTAAAATACACTCAATGGTAGTAGTTTTCCCTGCACCATTAGCACCTAACAAGCCGAACACTTCACCACGAGCAACTGCAATATCTACATCTTCAATTGCTTGAATACCAGTGTATGACTTGCATAATTTTTCTACTTTAATTGTTGTTTCCATGCTTTGAAATCCTCCTATTCTTTTAACTTGTATAAAAAGAATAACACCAGATAAAAGTCTGGTGTTATAGTGGAGGGTTTGAATTAAATTGTTTTTTCATCTTTTCAATATGCAATTGCATCTCTTGAGCATTTTGCTCGGCGTATAGCAGAGACGTTAGCAACTTATCACATACAGAAATAATATTATCATCTTCTTTCGGAGTGTCTATGGCTTTTCGTATATCTGCTTGCGGATTATGAGATAAAGCACCTAACATCCGAAGAATAGCCGAAAGAGAGTAATTTGCGCAGCGTAAGGAACGAATAATTTTCAAACATCTAATATCAGCACCAGTATATACCCGATAGCCATTTTCTTTTCTCTTGACAGTCAATAGCCCATTCATTTCCCAATTTCTCAATGTATCCATTGAAATTTGCAGGTAATCAGCAGTTTCTTTTCGTTTAAAACATACTTTTAGATCTTCTTCCTTATTACCAGTCAGTAATTGCTTTGCAATTACTATAGCTTCCTCCGCATTACTTCGCTCTTTTTGAATATGAAGCAAATAATCCTTGGTAAGACAAATGGCTTTATCAAAGTCTCCGATCGCCGATGTTTTAATAATATCAATGGCTTTTTTCCGCAAACCATTTTGCAGTACTTCCACTTGCAAAGCAGTTCTTGCGAGTTTGAATTGTTCAATATGAAAATCGGTAAATACCCGATAGCTATTTGCCTGCCGCTTGGCTTTGGGTATCAGCCCAAGTTTTTCATAAAGTCGAACTGTATTTGGGTGTATGCCGATTATATGCGCAACTTCTGATGTTTTATAAACATTCAAGAATAAATCACCTCCATTTTGCTAAACATCATATCATCAATTAAAAGTCTGGTGTTATAGTGGAGGGTTTAATTATAACCAATAGGAAGAACAAGAGCAAGTATCCACCACAGTACCAAATATTACAATATGAATACCAGTGCAATTATTAATTTATTATGTTGACATTAGCTGTTAACTATATTAAAATGTTATATTATTAAAACAATAAAACTTAAATTCAATGCGTAGGAGTAGTAGTTAAACAGGGATGGTTTTAGCGAGTCGGAGTTGGTGGAAGTCCGATACCAGATTGTTAATGAATGGACCTACAAGAAGTTTGGGGAAATGAACTTGATTCAAAGTATCTAATGCCGGGGGTTTCCCGTTACAGAAACAGGGTATCGAGCTATATGCTCCGTATCTGTAGAGTGAGATTATTTAATTAATAATCTAATAAAGGTAGTACCGCGAAATATGTCTTTCGTCCTTTTTATAAGGATGAAGGGCTTTTTTTATTTTATTACAGCATTACTATTAGCCATCGGGGTTATTTTGCATCAAATAACCCCTGGAATATAATGTAATGTTTTTTAATAAAAATATTAAAAAACATAAGAAAAGACAAGGAATATACATGCTTTTTACGTAATACTCCTTGCCTTCGTTAATATTTATTATTTGTCATATAGTATATGTTCCTACTACTTTAATAAATAACAGAATATAGTTTTTTATTTTTCAATTCATACACCTGCTTACAATAGCTCGAAACCGAATTATCATGTGTTACAATGGCTAATGTCATTCCTTTTTCATTTAGATTTTTGAAAATTTCCATGATACTTTCTTCAGTCTTATCATCTAGCGACCCAGTCGGTTCATCCGCAAGAAGTATCGCTGGTTCTTTTATTATTGCACGTGCAATGGCTACCCTTTGACGCTCGCCTCCTGATAAAGTAGTTATATCCCTCTTTATGATATGCTCTATTTCTAAATCATGCGATACTTTTTCAACCTTTTCCTTTATTTGAATTTTATTAAATTCAAGATACTGCAGGGGCAATGCAATATTATCATAAACGTTTCTATCATCTAATAAATGAAAATTTTGTGTTATATAACCAACATTTTTTCTACGATAATTTGCTTGATCCTCTTCAGATAATTGAGATAGATTCATTCCCTTAAACAAAATTTCACCTGCATCAGATGTTATTAGTCCTGCTAGAATATGTAGTAATGTTGATTTCCCACAACCGCTTTTCCCCTTAATAGCAATTGAGTCGCCTTCATATATTTTAATATCCAAATCCTCCAAAATACTTTGATACTTCATTCCATTTCTAAAAGATTTTTTTATCCCTCTTAACTCTAGTATCATGTTATAAATTTTCTCCTTTATCTTCATTATGAAAATCAAATGGCTTTGTTAATAACTTATAAGCAGGAAATAGCGTAGATATAATTATCATAGTAATGCAAGTCAATAATAAGTATAAATAAACTCTTAAATTGCCTATTATTAGTATTTGACTAAAAATTATACAACTTGTTATGTATCCAGCAAATAGGCTAGTACCAATTTCAGCCCATAACATTTTTACTAATTTAAATTTTGTTGCACCATTAATAAAGTGTATCGCAAAAAATGATAATCTTCTTTTTTGTTGCAACAGTAAAATTATATTTATAATAATAAAATACAAAACTGATGAAAAAATAAATATAGATTGTACCAATACCTTATTCTCAATTAATACTGTCATTAAACCTCTATACTGGTGAAAATGCGGATTCATTCCTATGTAAGAGTAACTTATGGAAGCCTTATTCGCTATTGCATCTATTTTGGGGAATAAGCTTTGAGTTGCTATTGGATTATCATCTGTAACAACATATCCATTAATCCTAGCGAAGTAGTTGATTTGTTGAAACTTCTCGTCGACTCCTGTTAACGGATCATTATATTCTATATAAGGTAGTAGAATATAATTGTCCAAATAAAATTCAGGTTGATTTTCAAAATAAACCTTACTATTCTCCTCTAAAAAGCCTATAACTTTAACAGGTATCGACTTAAAATAATATATGATATTAATTTCGTCCCCTACTTCGTAGAACTCTCTGTAAGAAGATCCTAATAAAACTGGCATTACCTCAGATGAATATTTAAAATGTTCTTCATCCAATAGGATTCCTTCAGTTACATTTAAATCAAAAAAATCTATTACTTGCTTATTAAGCTGAAATGATTTTATAGTTATAAACTCCTCATTTTCTAATTCTCTCTGGTATGCCTGTTTACCTTGCTCATAGTTATAAATAAATCTAGGATGTATATCTTCATCTTTTAATAAAATATGGTGATTAAACATTGCAAGATATTGAAAATCCTCTGCCGTATTAAGTTCAGTATAATATTTTTTCAGCCTAATTAAATAGTCTGGCTGGCTAGTAAACTCTGCGTACTTACTTCCTTCGTAATAATTATCAAGCAGTTGGTAAATCGCCTTTCCTTCATAAATGTTCTGTAAACTTTTGCTTTCGTAGTTTAATTGATCCATAAAAATTATAAAAGTTCCAATCATTAAAAAAAATAATGTTGTCTGGACATAAAAAAAGAAGGCTAGTAATTTATATTTTTTTAAATAAAATCTTAATTCACTTATCATCTCTTAAATTAACGCCTCCTTAAAATCGCATTATCTCGCCACATATTCATCCATAAGGTAACCATTGCTACAAAACTAACTACAAAAATTGTTATGAGTTGATTTATTAAGATTGCATAATTAAAATTGTAAATAAAAAATACAATCATGGATATAAATGCTGAAATAATTATATTACATGCTACTTTAGCGAATATTTGCCTCTTAATTTTACATTTTGATATACCTAAGAGATATAAGGTGACAATGGTTTTATTTATTTTTTCATACCAATATCTTAAGAAAACCACGATACTTATTATACAAAGTATATAGAATTCAAAAATTATTAAAGTGTATACAAATGGTACATTCGCTGTTCTATGTAGTCCTTTTTGAGAGCTTTCTAATAAAATTAATGTTTCTGAATTTCTAATTTGTTTTGTAGCATTATTTAATATAGACTTTTTGTCACTATCTAGTACTATTTTCATCCCAGATTCTAAAGGAGTATAATTAGGTCTGTACAATAATACGATATAATCTGCCGGAGTAGGGAATGATTCTCCTATAATTCCACTTACTTCGAAATCTTCTCCTAGCAATGATATATATTGTTTTCCATTATATTCATTAATAAATTCTGTCATTTCCTTTCCAACAACAGCTTTATTTACTTTTTCTGTTTCAGTAAAAAAATTACCAGATACCATTGGTGGTTTCCAATTTCCCTCATTTTTTAACATCAACCTGTATGTATCGTTATATTCTAAAAAAAGTCTGTAAGAATCTATCGGTAGTAATTTGTCTAGCTCACTATAATCCTCTTTACTCGTAAATGATATATGATTTTTTGTATAAAGATTATTAGCTAATATATAAAATTTGTTTTGCTCTTCTACATATGTTAGAAAAAGATAACTTAATAAATAAATCAATGTAAAAATAATAATGAACGCCATATCATTCTTTTTAGTCGTTATCATTTAGATTTTCCTCTTTTCAGAGTAAATAAAGGTTACTTTATCGTAAGTTAAGGATAAAGTAACCTTTATTATTAATTTGACCACAGTCAAGACTTATTGTGCCATAAATCAATTGTAGAACTTTGTCATATCCTGCGATAAATACGCTTAAATATGAAAAAACCCAACCAACATTAATTTCAATGCTAGTTGGGCTTATTCCATCTAAAAATATAAAAATATATATTTGGGTCAATATATACTCATTACATTATTTTTACCCCCAAACTCCTATCCTTCTAACCTTTTCATATCTTTTATCTAGTAATTCCAATGTATCTAGCTTCATAATAAGTTTTAACTCATTTAATAAATATTCCTTTATATTGTATGCTGTAAAATCTACATCTTTATGTGCTCCACCTAAAGATTCTTTTATAATTCCATCTATTATATTTAGTGACAATACATCCTGAGCTGTTAGTTTCATAATATCTGCCGCCTTTTGAGCAAGGCTAGAGTCCTTCCACAATATACTAGAAAGCCCTTCTGGTGATATTACTGAGTATATAGAGTTTTCTAGCATAGCTACTCTATCTGCAACACCAATGGCTAGAGCTCCACCACTTCCTCCTTCTCCTATAACTATTGCTATAATAGGAGTTCTTAGTTTACTCATTTCAATAAGATTTACAGCTATTGCCTCTCCCTGCCCTCTTTCTTCTGCACCTAGTCCACAGTAAGCTCCAGGTGTATCTATAAAAGTTATAATAGGTCTTTTAAACTTTTCTGCCTGTTTCATTAATCTTAGAGCTTTTCTATATCCTTCTGGATGAGGCATACCAAAGTTTCTTTTAATATTCTCCTTTGTATCCTTTCCTTTTTGATGGCCTATTACTGTAACAGGTATACCCTCAAACTTACCTATTCCTCCTACTATTGAGCTATCATCTCCATAAAGCCTATCTCCATGAAACTCTATAAAGTCTGATATTAACTTATTAATATAATCCAATGAAGTAGGCCTTTCTTGAAGTCGTGCAATTTTAACTTTTTCGGAAGGATTTAGTTTTTCATAAACTTCCTTTTTCATTGTTTCTAATTTTTTATACAATATATCTATCTCATTATCTAAATCTACATTATTTTCCTTAGCAAAATTATTAAATTCAGTAATCTTATTTTCAAGTTCAATAATTGGCTTTTCAAATTCTAAAATATTATGCACTTGCTTCACCACCTGGTGCATGAATTTTTAGTACTTCAGCTAAGAAAGTCTTCATATCTTTTCTGTTTACAATCTTATCAATAAACCCTTTTTCTTGTAAAAGCTCTGCCCTTTGGACCCCTTCAGGAAGCTTCTGTCTAATAGTTTGTTCTATAACTCTAGGTCCTGCAAATCCAATTAGTGCTCCTGGTTCTGCAATAATTATATCTCCTAACATAGCAAAGCTAGCAGTAACCCCACCTGTTGTTGGGTCTGTTAGAACAGATATATATAATAGTCCTTCTTCAGATAATCTACCTAGAGCTGCTGATGTTTTAGCCATTTGCATTAAGGATAAAATCCCTTCCTGCATTCTTGCTCCTCCAGATGCTGAAAAAATAATGATAGAAACTCTTTTTTCAATTGCTTTCTCTATAGCTCTAGTAATTTTTTCTCCTACTACTGAACCCATACTTCCCATCATAAAATTAGGATTCATAACACATATAATACAATCTTCTCCCTTTATTTTCCCTTCACCAGTAATTACAGCTTCATTTTCATTTGAATTTTCCATTGCTTGTGTAACCTTTTCAGTATAATTTGGAAAATTTAACGGGTTAGCTGCTATTAAATCTGCATCATATTCTATAAATGTGCCTTCATCTATTACCATTTTTATTCTTTCTCTAGCACTCATTCTAGGCTGTTTACTTTGATTAGAAATGTTCACAGTTTGTTTAGAAATACTTTGTACCTCATTAGAATTATTGGTAGCACTACTTATAGTTGAAGTTTTTATTTCGTTATTCTCATCTTTATATAAAGTTAAGGTTGCATATTTCTTTTTACCAAAGAGGTCTTTAAGCATTTTTTCCCTCCTAACTATTACTTGTTATTAAATATTTCTCTTTCTATAAATGAAGTGTCTATATTATTTATTAAAAAGCTTTCATTGTCTAATATCTGCTTTTGAAAATCAATATTTGTTTTTACTCCAGTAACTACTATTTCATCTAAAGCTCTCTTCATTCTACTAATAGCTTCATTTCTATCTTTTCCCCATACTATAAGCTTTCCAATCATAGAATCATAAGTAGGGGGAATAGTATATCCATTATAAATATGGCTATCTACCCTAACACCATAGCCTCCAGGAGCAAAATATCCTTCTATTTGCCCTGGAGAAGGTCTAAAGTTTTCAGTAGCATCTTCAGCATTTATTCTACATTCAATAGCATGACCATTTATTTTAATTTGATCTTGTGTAATATATAGCTTTTCTCCGTATCCTATTTTTATCTGCTCTTTTATTAAATCTATACCAGTTATCATTTCTGTAATTGGATGTTCTACCTGTATTCTTGTGTTCATCTCTATAAAGTAAAAATTATTATATTTATCTAATAAAAATTCTATAGTTCCAGCACTTACATATCCTACAGCTTTAGCTGCACGAAGAGCCATCTCCCCCATTTTATTTCTTAACTCATGATTAATAACTATACATGGCGCTTCTTCTAAAACTTTTTGGTTCCTTCTTTGAATAGAACAGTCTCTTTCTCCTAGATGAATAATATCACCATAAGAATCAGCTAATATTTGAAATTCTATATGTCTAGGATTTTCTATGAACTTTTCTACATACATAGAGTCATCATTAAATGCTATACTAGCTTCAGATTTAGCCATATTAAACTTATCAACAAACTCTTCTTTTGTATGGACTATTCTCATTCCTCTTCCACCACCACCACTAGCAGCCTTAACCATAACTGGAAAACCAATTTCTTTAGCTATTTTAAGTGCTTCTTCTGCTTTGTTTGTAGAATTTTCTGACCCTGGTACAACATGAACTCCTGCTTCTATCATTGTCTTTCTAGCCTCTAATTTGTTTCCCATCTTCTCTATATGCTCTTTATAAGGTCCAATAAACTTTATACCATTTGATATACATGCATCTACTAATCTGGAATCTTCTGAAAGAAACCCATAGCCAGGGTGTATAGCTTCAGACTCTGTAAGCAAAGCCGCAGTTATTATATTATCTATATTTAAATAGCTTTTTCTTGACTGTGCAGGTCCTATACAAATAGCTTCATCTGCCATATGCACGTGAACTGATTCCTCATCTATTTTAGAATATACTGCTACTGTTTTTATTCCCATTTCTTTACAAGCTCTAATGATTCTAATTGCTATTTCACCTCTGTTAGCAATAAGTATTTTATTAAACATTAAGCCCTACCTCCTAATTTTCATTAAAGGCTGACCGTACTCAACTATATCTTCATCAGCTACAAATATTTCAACAACCTGACCTTCTGCCTCACACTCTATTTCATTCATTATTTTCATAGCTTCGATTATACATAACGTTTGATCCTTTTCTACCTTATCTCCTATTTTTACGAAAGGAGCAGAATCTGGACTTGCTGCTTCATAAAATGTACCTACTATAGGTGACTTTACTATAAAAGTATTTTCATCATCAGCTAATACTTCCATAGAGTCTTCACTACAACATTCACTTTTGGACTTGTCCTTCTCATTATTAATTACTTTTGTTTCTATATTCTTGGTTTCTAAATTGTCTATAATTGTTTTCGTTTCGTTCCTGCCTTCACTATCTGATCGTTTTGATATCATTATTTTGATATCACTTTTCTCTATTTTTACTTCTTCTATACTTGTTTTATCTATTGTAATAATCAACTCTTTAATATCTTTTATATCCATTTTATCTACTCCTCCTAATATTACCACATTGTATTAGTACCAGATACTAATAATTCGTATTATAACATAATAATAAATACTATAGCAATTATTAATTTATCTCATAAACTATAATCTCTGAGTTTACTCTGAATTGAATGTTAATTTATAATATATGTTAAAGCTATAAAACCTCAGTATTTTCGTATAGGTAAATTTTTATGGATTGACATTAACTATTTAATGTATTAAAATATTATCTTAAATACAAGGTAAATTCAGTGCGTAGGAGTAGTAGTTAAACATGGACGGTTTTAGCGAGTCGGAGTTGGTGGAAGTCCGATACCAGATTGTTAATGAATGGACCTACAAGAAGTTTGGGGAAATGAACTTGATTCAAAGTATCTAATGCCGGGGGTTTCCCGTTACAGAAACAGGGTATCGAGCTATATGCTCCGTATCTGTAGAGTGAGATTATTTAATTAATAATCTAATAAAGGTGGTACCGCGAAATATGTCTTTCGTCCTTTCTATAAGGATGAAGGACTTTTTTTATTTTACGAAAGGTGGTGATAGTATGTTGTGAACAGAAGGAGACTGGCAAAGCAAAAAAATAATACAAATAAAGGGAGCGAATTGCTATGAAATTACGAAACAATATTTTTACAGCATTACTATTGGCCATCGGGTTTATTTTGCACCAAATAACCCCTGGAATATTCGGAGGAATGAAGTTTGATTTTCTACTATCTTTTATTTTTATTTCTTTATTAATAAACGATACTTTTAAGAATACTATATTAACAGCACTATTAGGTGGCTTACTGTCTGCAATGACCACTACATTTCCTGGGGGACAACTCCCTAACATAATCGACAAGTTAATTACTTGCATTGTACTATTTTTTGTTATTAAGTACCTTCGTAGGTTTAATCTTAACTCTTTATTAGTTGGCTTTATTAGTAGTTTAGGCACATTCATTAGTGGAACAGTATTTTTACTCTCTGCTCTTTTAATTACAGGATTACCCGTATCCTTTAGAATATTATTGACAACTGTAGTTCTTCCTACAATACTAGTAAACGCAGTTGTTACAGTATTTATTTATCAAATAGTTAGACATGCAATGAAAGTATCGAAAATAAATCTCTAAAGGATAGATTATTGTTATATAATGTTAAGTATAGGAAATAATCTTATATAATAAATATAGAATTTAAATATATAACAATATGAAGGATGGGTGATCACATGAAAGATAATCTTGAAAAGTCAATATTAAATAAAAGGTATACTGTAAAGGAAGAGATAGCCAATGGCATAACACATGGTATTGGTGTATTGTTTGGAATTGCAGCCTTAACTATTTTACTGTTTCTTTCAATAAAAAAGGGAGATGTTTTATCTATTGTTTCTTTTAGCATTTATGGTTCTTGTATAATATTAATGTACCTATCTTCAACACTTTATCACAGCATAACTAATCAAAATGTTAAAAAGATACTTAGAGTATTTGACCATTCTTCTATCTATTTATTTATTGCTGGAACTTATACACCAATTGCCTTGCTCACTATGGAAGGATATTTAAGGATTGGGGTTTTAGTAGTAACATGGTCAATAGCTTTATTTGGTATAATATTCAAAATAACTACCTATAATAAAATGGATAAATTTAAGAAGTTATCCCTAGCTTTATACTTAGGCATGGGTTGGATAGCAGTATTTACTGTAAAACCAATAATTCAGATGGCATCTTTAAGGTTTTTTATATGGATTTTAGTTGGAGGATTATTTTATACTTTAGGTACTATATTTTATAGTATGAAAAAAGTCCCATATAGCCACGCAGTTTGGCATGTATTTGTTTTAAGTGCTAGTGTGATTCACTTTTTTGGTATATTCTTATATTTGACATAGAACAGTGTAGTAATAGGTAAAATTAACTTGAGGGCTGAAACGCCCTCTTTTTTTGCATGATCGTAATTATCTATAGCTAAATACTACTCTATCAATGTTTTCAATTAGACACCTAAGTATGATTGACATATAATTAACAATAAATATTGATTAAATAGAATTGGAGAGTGGTACAAATGAATAAAAAATTATTTATCATGTTATCTTCAGTACTTATATGTATTCTAACAATTACGGCCTGTAGTGGTAATACGGCTACATTAAATGCAGATAACGGTAAAAAAGAAACCATAGACACGAAAGATCTTGCTAATTTAAAAGTCGGATACATATATACAAATCACCAAACACCTTTGATGATAGCTGCAAGTAAAGGTGAAGAACTAAAAGATAAAGGTATATATTTAAAAGAAGTTGTAACAAAACAAAAGTACATATTAATGCAGGACAATACGCCTATAAGTAATATAGAACTTGTAGTAAATAAAAGTGGTTCTGAAACTATGACAATGATGGCTCAAGGTCATTTAGACCTTTCTTTGGCATCAAATACGGCCTTTATAACTTCAAGAGATCAAGGCAATACCGTTAAAATGCTTTGTCCAGTACATACGGAAGGAATTGGACTTGTTGTAGATAAAGATTCTACTATTGGAAACTGGGATGACTTTTCAGAGTTTGCTAAAACAAGTAAGGAACCGGTAAAAGTAGGTTTTCACTCTCCAACAAGTGCTCCCCTCATTTTATTTGAAGCAGCTTTAACAGAAGCTGGAATATCTTACACTAAAAACCACGAAGATTTAAAAGCAGATATAATGCTTGTCGACCTTAAAGGCACTAGCAACCTAATACCTGCAATGACTAGCAAACAAGTTGAAGCTTGGGTAGGACCATCTCCATATCCAGAACTAGCATCTACAGAAAATGTAGGTAAAATAGCACTAGATATGAAACATCTTCCACCAGAAGGAAAATGGCATGATTTTCCTTGTTGTGTACTTGGCTCTAGCGAAAAAGTATTAGAAACTTATCCAAAAGAGGTAGAAAAATTTGTAGATTTACTTACAGTAGCTGCCAATTATGCTAATGATAATCCAGACCAAGCAGCAGCTATAACTGCAGAATTTACAGGTGTATCATTAGAAGCTGCTAAGATGTCTACCATTAAGTATACTACTAATCCAAGTAAAACTTGGATGTCTAATATGGGTATAACCTATGATACATTAAAAAATACAAATAATTTGAGTGGTAAATTAAAGGATAAAAACTTTGAAGACTCGAATGCAGAATTATTCGATCTAAGTTTTATAAATAAAATCCTAAAACAGTAAAGTTATCTATAATTTTATGTTAAAAACTTAGCAGGGCATATGCCCTGCTAAGTTTTTAAAAATAATTGAGGTGATTATATTTTGATAAAACTTAAAAAATACACTATATCAATGATCTTACCTGTTCTATTTATTATGATGTGGCAAATTTCTTCTATTAAAATAGATAATTCTTTAATCCTTCCCAAGGTTGATATTGTAGCTAAGCTACTTCTTAATCCTACTAATAATCTTTTAAGTATTGGATCTCTAATATCTAACACACTCATAAGTGTACTTAGAGTAGCAATAGGCTACATTATAGCAGCATTTATAGCAATACCTATTGGTATGATTGTAGGATATTCAAAAAAACTGGATGAATTTTTAATACCTTTTCTAAATCTATTTAGACCAATCGCTCCTCTTGCTTGGGTTCCCCTAGTTTTAGCTTGGTTTGGTATTTCAAGTCTTGCATCTATTTTAGGCATACAAGCTGGTAGAGCCTATATAATATTCAATAATATAAAACTTTCTATGTTATTTATAATATTTATCGGTGCATTTTTTCCGATACTTACAAATACTGTATACGGAACTAAAAGTGTAAAAACTACTTTAATTGACTCAGCATTAACAATGGGCGCTAAAAGAAAAGATATTTTTCTAAAAGTTATACTACCTGCTTCCCTTCCCTCTATTGTAACAGGCCTTAGAGTAGGTCTCGGTGTTGCATGGATGTGTCTTGTATCAGCAGAGATGCTTCCAGGAAGTCTTGCAGGCGTAGGCTACCTTATTACTCATGCCTACACCGTTGCAAGAACAGATATTGTAATATCTGGAATGATAGCAATAAGTATTGTAGGAGGATTACTTGATTTCTCATTTCAAAAGATAGAAGAAAAGTTTTTTAAGTGGCAAAGGATGGAAAGATAGGAGGCACAAAGTGAAAAAAATAATTGAAATAAAAAATTTACACAAAACATTTGTTTTAGAAACTGGACAACGTGTACATGCACTAAAAGATATAAGCCTTGATATATACGAGCAAGAATTTATTTGTCTAATTGGACCTAGTGGTTCTGGAAAATCAACCCTACTTCGTCTTATGGAAGGACTTATATTCCCCACTAAAGGCACTATAAATGTACTTGATAAACCTGTAACAGGTCCACTTGCACAGGCAGGAATGGTTTTTCAAGAGTATTCTCTAATGCCATGGCGAAATATTATAGATAACGTAGCCTTTGGTCTAGAACTTCGAGGAATTGCAAAAAAGGAAAGGTATGAAACTTCTAAAGAAATATTAGAACGTTTTGGACTTATAGACTTTTTACATAGCTTTCCCTACGAGCTTTCTGGTGGAATGAAGCAAAGAGCTGCCATCGCAAAATCTATAGCTACATCCCCCCTTATACTATTTATGGACGAGCCCTTTGGTGCATTAGATGCTTATACTAGGTTTCAAATGCAAGAAGACCTTATAAAGTTTTGGCTAGAAGAAAAAAGGACAATTATATTTGTTACCCACAGCGTTGAGGAGGCTATTTTCCTTGGTACTAAAGTAATTTTAATGAGCCCTAGACCTGGCGAAATAGCTAAAGAATATAGTATAAACCTCCCGTATCCAAGAAATAGATTTAATACAAACTTTGAAAATTACTTTAAAGATATAATGAAAAACATGAATGTGGTAAGTATTACACATAGTTATTAAATGGCTAAGAAAAGTAGTGTAACATAATTTATGCTTAAACTTCAATTTGGACAGCTTTAATATCTGTCGAATTGTTAAAATTATACACGAATTTTGTTATATGTGTTATAATAAATCTGGTATATCCATTACTTGGTTTAAAGTATCTTTTATTTGAAATTCTAATATATTCAATATTTAATTTATCCTTTTTTTGAATCAATCCTAAGGATATAATCTATTGATAAGTAAAGAATTCTTATAATAGATCATAAATAGTATATACAAAACGAATACTCCCATTATTAATTAAGAATATATAATAAAATAACGGGAGTATTTGTATTAATAAATATAAGGAGTGATATTTTGTGGCTTTTAGATTTTTTCGTAAAGCACCCTGTGAAGAAGCAGAATGTATTGTTAAATATGTAGAGGACTCGTTAAAAGGTAAACTTGCTAAAAGCCCGGATATTAAATATCCCCTTCATATCAAGGTATTAAGCAATTTTGAAAAGTTACTTGCCAACGAGGCTAAAATGTCGCAATCAGCAAAACAAATGCTTGATATAGTAAGTTCAATAAGCAGCTTTGATGTAGGTATGTCCCATATCTCATATCAATTGATGGATTTTGCAAAAGAAATGACATCTTTAAGTGAATCCAACCTAGCCATAGTGGAAGAAACTACGGCAAATATGAACGAAGTAAACCAATCTATTGATATAACCTCCAAAACTTTACATGATCTAGCAGGAGAGTCTGGAGCTTTAGCAAAAAAAAATGATGAAAGTATTAATCTTCTCGACGAAGTTCAAATACTCAAAGAAAATGTTATGCAAGACACCGGAATAATGAGTGAAAAAATTCAACTACTAGTTGACCTTGCCGCAGAAGTTGGTAAAATAGTTGATAGCGTACAAGCTATTGCAGAACAAACAAATCTTTTAGCATTAAATGCTGCAATAGAGGCCGCCAGAGCTGGCGAGCATGGACGTGGATTTGCTGTTGTAGCTGAAGAGACTAGAAAATTAGCTGACGATACAAAACAAAATTTAGAAGGAATGCGACAATTCGTCAACCATATACATATTGCGGCCCATGATGGAATGGAGAGCTTAAATAGCACATTGAAGTCTACTGATCAAATAAGCAAAAAAATAGAATTGGTATCTAATACTGTTGGCAGGAATGTTGAAATGCTCAAAAATGTAATTACAGATGTTGATGTTATACATAAATATATGGAAGGTATTAGGATTGCAGCTGATGAAATTAATCATGCTATGGAAGCTTCTAGTAGTGATGCAGAAAGACTTAGCTATATGACTCAAAGCATACATAATGACGCGGTGAAGAGTGTGGAGTTTGCTGGACAAATATCTCAGGTAGACGACAATCTTTCTGCAATAGTAAGTTACATGTTTGAGGGACTAAAGGGTGGAAGTAATGCAGTTACAAATGAAGAGCTACAAAATGTTATTGAAAAAGCTATGAAATCCCATACTGAGTGGATAAAAGGACTTAATCAAATTGTAACTGAAATGCGTGCATATCCACTACAAACTAATTCAAAAAAATGTGCATTTGGCCATTTCTATCATGCTATTAAAGTAGAACATCCTGAAATTTTAGATGATTGGAATCTAATAGATGGAATTCATCATGAATTTCATGGCATAGGAGACAAAGTAATAGCTGCTGTTAAACAAGGAAATGAAAAAAATGCTATACAACTTTATAAAAAGGCTGAGGAGCTTTCTGGTCAAATGCTGAATACTTTAAAAAAAGTTGATGAAAAAATAGATCAGCTTATTACTAAAAATATACGTGTTTTTTAGTCTTTAAAAGGACAAGGAATGTAGATTATCTATTTTATACCATATATTCCTTGTCTTACTTTATCTTTCATCATATTGCTAAATCTATAGTTCTAAAAAACTAGAATAACAAGTACTAAATACTTACTGCCCTAATCATACCTAAATCTTAAGTATATAGTAACTCAAAACTTTTATTCAGTTTATCTTAAACTACATCAACTCCATTATCAGAAATCTAAAGTATTGCAGTATCTTTTTAATTTTGACAAAGCATCCAAATTATTTTATTCTCATCACTAAAATACTTTAATATTTTATTCAACATTCTATCCATACTAACTTCACTCTCATCTTACTAAAACCTATATATTTAATACTATAGCTAAAGAACTAAATGATATGAAAATTAAGAATCATTAATATAATTCCTTTTAGTATGGAACAAACCATTGGAAATAATCGTCTAAAAAGTAAAAATAATATAGATGATATAAAGGAGATGAGAATAGTGAGAATTAAAAAAGCAGTAGTAGTACCTATTATCAGTCTTTTAGCGCTTGTTTTCGTAGCATTTCTATTTAATGTAAATAATCTCAGTATAAGCAAAACATCCATGGAAAATAGTGTCGCTGATATGGCTATTGGTTCTTATCCTGAAATGGCTGCTATTGAAGATGAAAAGTTAGATTTTGTTTCCGATAATGGCAGAGTTGAGCCTTCAAAGGTAATTACAAATGTACATATTTCTCTGGAAACTATAGAGTTTGGTTCTACTACTGATAATCTGAATGAGATTATTAATAAGAACAAGGGGTATATAGAAGATTCAAGTATATCGCATAATAATTATATAAATAACAGGATTTATAAATATGCTCAGTACACTATAAGAGTACCTAAGGAAAGTATGGATAGTTTTATTAATGAAATAAGTTCTATAGGCAATATAGTTTCTCAAAGTACTTCAAAACAAGACATTACAAAGCAATATTATGATACTGAAAGCAGATTAAATGTATTAAAAATTAAAGAAGAGAGAATACTTACCCTTCTTGAAAAAGCTGAGAAAATAGAAGATATTATTGCTATAGAAAATCAATTAAGTGAAATTATTTACCAAAAGGAAAACTTAACTAAGAGCATATTAGATATGGACGACAAGGTTTCTTATAGTACAGTATCTATAAATATATCTGAGGTTGAAAAGCTTACAAGTGGTGTTACTACAGAAACAACCTTCGCAACCAAGATTGCTAATGCTTTTCGTGATTCTTTATATTTCTTCAAAGTAGTATTAGAGAAATTCCTTATTACATTTATATACGTTCTACCTTATTTTTTAATTATTGGTGTAATAGGAATTTTAGTTTATAAGTTTGTTAGAAAGAAGGGTAAATAAATATAAAGGTCTATTTATAAAACTACCATTTTTACTTATATACTCCAATTGTAATAGCTTTCTAAAGGTTAAAACTAATTTTACTAATAAATAAAAAACTTCATTATAAGGAGATTTATAGCTCATGATAAAAAAGGCAATTTTGTTAATAGTATTAATTATTTCTTTAATAATATCTGTAAATTTAGCTGTTAGAAGTATATATACATCTAATATAGAAGAGCCATCAGTTGAGTCTAGCGCCAATCCATCTGCCATTACTGAGGTTGAAAAAGATCCTCAGTCGCCTAAACCCGTAAATAGTAATAATACTGATGATACTGAAGTTGCTCAGCATATACCAGTTTTAATGTATCACCATCTACTTAAAAATGATGAAAATATTTTTAAAAATAATTCCTCTATACTATCAGTTGAAAGTTTCCAGGAACATATGGAGTTATTATACAAGGAAGGATATACGACCTTAACATTGAAACAACTAGAAAACTTTTTACTAAAAAAAGAACAATTTCCTAAGAAGAGTGTTGTTATCACTTTTGACGATGGGTACAAAAGTAACTATAAATATGCCTATCAAATTTTAAAACAATATGGATTTGTTGCTTCAATCTTTATGATAACAGATAAAATTTCTGATACAACAGTTCCCTTTGACCCCACTCAATTGCAATATCTTAGTTGGGAGGAAATGGAGTTAAGCAAAGATGTTTTTGAGTTTGTAGGCCACAGTCATAATCTCCATCATTTAGATAATAATGGGAAAAGTTATTTGATATCTAAGCCAAAGGAAGAAATAACAGAGGATCTAAGGAAAAACTTAGAAATTATACATAATCCATACTTTGCATATCCTTATGGTCATTATAATAGTGAAACTATTGAAATTCTACAGAACTTAGGATATAAAATGGCTTTTACAATTAATGAAGGTTCTGTAAAACCTGGAGATCATCTATTTGAACTCAAGAGACATTCTATCTTCCCATATACTACAATCCAAAATTTTTTAGAAAAGTTAAAGTAGAATAATATATTAATTAAAAGTTATGCTAATAAAAAATTATAACACTTGCTAATATCGAGTGTTATAATTTTTTATATAAACCCACTTATTTTTGAATCTTAATCTTGATAAAAATAGTATTATAATAAAATACTTTCATAATCCTCTCTATTATCTATATCTCTACCTAAATCTTCTATATCTACTCTATATTCTAACACCTCTTCAATATTTTTCTTAATAATTTGTCTTCCTCCCTCATCTCCTTTTAACTTAAGAATCTCTGTTCTCCAATTAGATGAAAAAACTACAGGAGTACCTCTCTTACCATTGTATAATGGAACAAGTATAGAAGAGCTGTTGCTATAATAAAAATCTATCATCTCATTTATAAAATCCCTATGAATTAATGGCTGATCTCCCATTAAAAACATATAACTATCAGCATTATCTCCCGCTTCTTTTATTGCTTCAACTACAGAAGTACTTTGTCCTTCATGAGCTCTTTCATTAATTACAATATTTATAGGGTATTTACTAGCTATATCTTTTATTTCGTTGTTACGACAGACTATATAGACCTTTTCAAACTTTGAAGATATTGCCTCCTCTATTATCACTTCAATAATTCTTTTATTTCTAAAGGGTAACAATAATTTATTAGTCCCCATTCTTCTAGAATAACCTGCCGCTAAAATAATGCCTATCATATTTTTCCCCCTAATACTTCTAAAATGGGATCTTTATCTTGGACTTCTCCTAATAGTATGTGTTTTATATTATCGCTTTTTTGTAATATTTCACTGGATAACTTACATAAACATAAAAAACTGTCCGTATTGCTTCTAACCTTGTTAAATAAAATAACTTTCTTACTATCATTTGGAATACCCTTAGTTATCCCCAATGGATGTACAGCCAAGTCTATAATTAGTTTTTTATCCACATTACTTCCACATTTTTGTATAAGCTCACTAATTAAATGATGCCTATGCACATTTTCTTTGTTAATCTCTTTTCCTAAAATATCTGTCCCTATTAAAATTATAGTTATACCACTTGTTGAGGGCACCTGTGGCTCATGGATATCAGGTACTTTTAAGCTTCTGCCATTAGATCCATCTCCCTCTACTAGAAACCAACGCCCTTTATTTTCTTTATATATTTCGTCCATCTCTTCAGGGGTAAACCCCTTTAATTTATTTTCAGTAGTAATTTCTTTACCTAACAATATTCTCTTTATATTTAGATTTTCTTTAATCCTTTTTTTAGCTTCATCAGCACTTTTAGTAATAATGCTAAGGTCGTATGTAGAAGATGATGGCATAAACATGGCAGTTGTTGTAGTTAACATAACTGATTCATCGGAATGTGACAGTTCCTCTCCCAAACGGAAGAGGGTAGTGGTTTTACCACCACCCCCAATTAATGTGATTAAGATAGGTTCTTTTAGCCCTAGGGCTTCTATTAGTTTCATATTCTACTCCTTTACATTAGTGAAGTACACTTAAATTGAGTCTTTAGTTGCATCTAGTTCTATAAATTTAAAGTTTTTAACATCAAAGAGTCCCATATCTGTTAATTTTAAATCTGGTATAACAGGCAAAGCTAAAAATGCTAAAGTCATAAAAGGTTCAATTTCACGGTTTACACCTAAATTTTCATATGCTATATTAAGCATTTCTTCTAAATCTGCTTTTATATTCTCAACAGGTTCTGTAGACATTAATCCTGCAATAGGTAGTTTTAAGGTTTTTAGGATTTTACCATTTGACGCAATAGTTATGCCTCCTCCTACCTTTGAAACTTCTTCAATTGCTAATAAAATATCCTGGTCGTTATCTCCTATTACAATTAAATTATGGGAGTCATGTGCTATTGTAGAAGCTATTGCACCTTTCTTTAGATGGAAGTTTTCCACTAATCCAAGACCTATATTTCCAGTGGCCTTATGTCTTTCCACTACTACTAACTTTAAAATATCTCTATCTTTATTGTATTTAAAGAAACCTTCTTCTGTTGATACTTTTTCTATAATTCTTTTAGTAACAAGACTATGAGGTAATAGTCTCATAACATTTGCAGTATCTGACTCTAGTTTGATTCTCAAATCTTCTTCCGTTACTGGTTTTATATTAACTGTGTCTGTAACTTTAGAGTAGTCTCCCATAGTCACACTGAATAAGGCTTTATTGTCTTGTGCAACTAATTTACCCCTCTTAAATACCTTCGCTACTTTAAAGTTCTTTAGATCATCTAAAATTACAATATCTGCATCATACCCAGGTGCAATAGCTCCTAGATGTTTTAAACCATAGCACTCAGCAGCATTAATTGTTGCCATTTGAATAGCACTAATTGGATTAATCCCTTCCTCTACTGCTAAGCGAATATTATAGTCCAGGTGACCCTTTAAGAGTAAATCTTCTGGATGCTTATCGTCTGCACAAAAAAGGCATCTTCTCATATTTTCTTTATTTACGGCTTTTATTAATGTTTTTAGATTTCTAGCAGCTGAGCCTTCTCTAATTAATATATACATACCAAGTCTTAGTCGATCTATCATTTCCTCTGGTGTAGAACACTCGTGCTCTGTCTTTATCCCCGCTACAACATAGGCATTTAAATCTTTACCTTCTATTACAGGTCCATGCCCATCTACAGTTTTACCCTCTGCCATAATTAGTTTATCTATAATATCCTCTTCCCCTTTGATAACACCAGGGTAATCCATTAGCTCTCCTAGACCTAATACTCTTTCATCATTGATTAATCTTCGTAAATCCTCAGCTTTTAAAATTGCTCCTGCATTTTCAAATGGAGTTGCAGGAACACAAGATGGTAGCATAACATAAACACTAAGTGGAATATTTTTGCTTGATTCTAAAATATAATCTATTCCTTCCATACCGCATACATTAGCTATTTCGTGGGGATCAGCTACTATAGTAGTAGTTCCCCTAGGTATTATTGCCCTTGCAAACTGTTCCGGCGTTGCCATAGATGACTCTATATGGACGTGACCATCAATAAACCCTGGAGATACATATTTTCCCCCTAAGTCTATTTCTTCTACTCCTTCATAATTACCAATACCAACTATCTTTTCTCCCTCTATTGCAATATCTCCTTCTATTATTTCACCTGAAAAAACATTAACTATTTTTCCGTTTTTTAATACTAAAGAAGGGCGCAATCTTCCAGCGGCTATGTCAATTCTTCTTTTTAATTCATACATCATGTAATCGCTCCTTTTGCTAATATCTAATAACCCTAAATATTAATTTTTATAATTATATCATACTTTTCTTTAGAGCTCTTAGTAATATCTCTGGAGTTACTGGTATTTCATTTATTCTTACACCTACAGCATCGTATATTGCATTTAATATAGCGGGTGCAACACCTAACATTACAGGCTCACCTATTCCCTTGGCACCAAAGGGTCCTGTAGATTCAGGATCTTCTATTATAATTTTTTCTAACTCTGGAATATCCATAGAAGTAGGGATTAAATAATTGCTAAAACGGTCATGTTTTATTTCACCTTTTCTAAGGTTTAGATCTTCAAATATTCCATAACCCAGCCCCATTGCAAATCCTCCATCCATTTGCCCTTCTATTAGCTTTGGGTTAATAGCTCTCCCTACATCTTGGGCACAAACAGCTTTAATTATTTCTACAATACCTGTTTTTGTATCTACCTCAACCTCTACTCCATATGCACTAAAGGTGTAAGGCCAATAGGGCGCCCCCTGACCTGTTTCCACATCTATTTGTGTTGTCTGAGCAATAAATTTGCCTTCTCTTTTAAGTGGATTACCATCAAGAGATTGAGCCAGTTCTTTTAATGATATACTTTTAGTTGGGAAACTACTTACAAATACTCTTCCATCTTTCAATTCCATACCTATTGTAGTATTTAACCCTAACTTTTCTTTGCTATTTATAAGTATAGCTTCTTTTAAACTTTCTGCTGCTATTTTAATTGCATTTCCAGTATTATATGTTTGTCTACTTGCCGCTGCCGTTCCTGCATCTGGAGTTATGCTAGAGTCCTCACAAGTAAATATAATATTTTCTACGGAAAGACCTAATATCTCCGCAGGAATTTGACTCATTATAGTCTTTGCTCCTTGTCCAACCTCTGTTGCACCTACGTAAATAGCCACTCTGCCATCTATGCAAAGCTCTGCTACTGCCTTTGAAACATCTGGAAAACCATTTCCATATCCTGTGCCATACATTATAGTACCTATTCCAATACCTCGTTTTTTCATTTTTACTCCTCCCCCAAAAGATTTAGTGACTTTGCCACTGCTTCTATGCAATTTATTAGGGGTACACTTTCGTTTAAAACTTGACCTGTAGATGTTGTTGAGCCTACACGAAAACCATTTTTAATCCTAATTCTAATAGGATCTATGCTTAATTTTTCTGCTAATCTATCCATTTGTAGTTCGTGGGCAATTGGTACTTGAGCTGCCCCAAACCCCCTCATGGCTCCTGCAAATGGGTTATTTGTGTATACCCCATATCCATCTATTTTTACATTTGGTATTTCATAAGGGCCAGTGGCGTGGGTTACTGCCTTCCTAACAACATTATTTACCCAAGATGCATAGGCACCAGTATCTGCAATTATTTCCGCCTGCATTGCAATTAACATTCCTTCCTTATCCGCTCCTGTTTTATAATTCATTATCATAGGATGACGCTTACAATGAGCTGTAAATGATTCCTCTCTTGAATATACTGTCTTTATCGGCTTTCTAAGTAATTTCGCCGCAAGAGCAATATGGATTTGTAAAGTAATATCCTCCCTGCCTCCAAAGGCACCTCCTACTGCTGGATTGATAACTTTTACATCCTCTTTTTGTAAACATAGAGCCTCTGCTATTTCTTCTTGGTCAAAATGAGGATATTGGGTAGCAGCACAAACTACAATCTTTCCATCTTCATCTACATATGCTATACCTGCCTCTGGCTGTAAAAAAGCATGATCCACCATAGATGTTTTATATTCCTCTTCTATAATTACCGCACAATTCTTAAAAGCTTCCTCTACATTTCCCTTTCTAATTTTACAGTGGTGTACAACATTACCCCCATCATGAACCTTTGGAGCATCCTTCTTCATTGCCTCTATCGGATCAAATACTCCCTCTATCTCCTCATATTCAACTTCTATTTTTCTAACTGCCGTTTCTGCAATTCTCTTATTCTTTGCGACAACAAATGCAATAGGATCCCCTATTCGTCTTACTTTTTTACTACAAAACACTTCATGGTCCTTGTATAGTACCCCGTGACTATTAAAAGGAACATCTTTTGCAGTAAGTATCTTTATTACTCCGTCTACTTTTTCTGCTGTGCTTGTATCTACTTTTATATAGGCATGAGGCTTGATTGAGCGTAGAGTTTTTCCATAGAGCATATCATCCATGGTTATATCTTCAGGATAAATAGCACTTCCCCTTACCTTTGAAAGTCCATCTACTCTAATTATACTTTTTCCTATTACTTCAAGTTCTTTCATAGATTTTCACCCCTCAAAAGCTTTCCTGCCCTTTCTATAGCATCTACAATCTTGTTATATCCTGTACATCGACAAAGATTACCTGAAATGGATTCTCTTATTTCTTCTCTGCTAGGGGAAGGATTATTGTCTAGTACAACCTTAGCAGAAAGTACCATTCCTGGAATACAAAATCCGCATTGTACAGCTCCCTCTTCTAAAAAGGCCTGTTGTATAGGATCTATCTCCTCATCTGTTCCAAGTCCTTCAATAGTAATTATTTTTTTACCCTCTGCTTGAAATGCCATAACCATACATGAATTAACAGTTACGCCATCCATAATTACTGTACAGGCTCCGCACTCTCCCTCTCCACAGCCTTCCTTAGTTCCTGTAAATTTTAGTCCTTCTCTCAATACATCAATAAGTCTATCTTCCTCATCTATTTTTATTATATGATCTATTCCATTAACATTTAATGTGATCTCCTTCACCTAAATTCCCCCTAGTTGGCACATAGGGCCAAATTTTCTTTCATGGCTTCTTCCATAGCATTTTTAATAGCATCTGTAAAGGTTCCATCTACTGCTTCAATTTTATATGGAAGACTTGATCTTCCATGTAAACGCTTATATATAGACCTTCTAATTAGTTCTAAACCTTCTTCTATTGTCTTTTCATTTATTTTATTATTAATATAAAATTCCTCGACGTCTTTTTCTCTAATCCCGTATTCTCCCAAAGATCCATTTGCTATTTTAATACTGCTACAGTTTTGATCTTCATCTAACTGGAGCATAATTGAGGTACATATTCTAGAGATAGCTAGAGCCTTTCTAAGTCCTAACTTGCTAAAGCTAAGTCCACTCCTATTTTCTAAAGCTTTAAACCTTACAGATGTAAGAATCTCATCGTGGCCTATATCTACCTTTCCTTTACCTATGAAAAAGTTTTCTAACTGAACTTCTCTAGTCCCTTTTCTACTTTTAATTATCGCTACTGAATCTAGTGCTAATAATGGGGGAACAATATCCGCAGCAGGGGAACCGTTACAAATATTACCCCCTACAGTGGCTGTACTTCTTATTTGTGGAGAACCTACCATACTTGCTGCCTTTGAAAGTCCTTTCATATTCCCACTAAAGTAGGAACTTCTTTGAATTTCTTGAAAGGTGGTAGCTCCACCAATTTCTATAAATCCATCTTTTTCTTCTATATATTTAAGCTCTTCTATACTTGAAATATCAATTAATATTTTAGGTGATAGCCTGCCTTGTCTAAGTTGTATAATAATATCCGTTCCCCCTGCAATAAGCCTTGCATCATTTTTATATTCCATAAGTATGTCTAATACATCATCTAACTCTTTGCATTTTACAACCTTTTCTATCAATTTCTTCTCCCCCTTTATCCAGATACTCCAGATGAACCTGTATTTTAATTTTTCATACTAACTCAGATATATAATTAGCAAAAAAGGAGGTTTCCCTCCTTATTTACTTTTTAACCCCAGCTAAATCAATCTGCTGTTTAATAAGTCTATTTGCTTCTGCTTTTATATACTTTTCATTTAAAGTTACTAGTTCTCTATTTTCCATAACAACCTTACCGTCAATAATAGTGGTTTCTACGTCCGACGCCTTAGCAGAGTATACAAGCTGAGAAATAACATCTACCTCCACACTTGGTGTTGAATGTAAATTATCTAGATTAACTATAGCAAGGTCTGCCTTTTTACCAACTTCTAAACTACCAACTTTATCTTCCATACCCAATGCTTTAGCACCATTTAGCGTAGCCATTTCAAATACCTTGTTTGCAGGCATTACTGTAGGGCTTAATAGTCTAGCTTTTTGGATAAGAGCAGCAGAACTCATTTCTTTAAACATGTCTAAATTATTGTTACAAGGTGCACCATCTATTCCAATTCCAACATTTACTCCCATTTCCATAAGCTCTGGGATTTTAGCAATTCCCGATGCTAACTTCATATTAGAGTTCGGACAATGGACTATATGAGTTCCAGTTTCAGCTAATATTTTCATTTCTTCATCATCTAACCATATGCAGTGGGCTAAAATAAGATTTGGACCTGTTAAACCTAATTTGTGTAAATAAGTAATGTTCCTCATTCCACGATCTTTTTGAACAATCTCTATTTCCCCTCTGTTTTCTGAAGCATGTGTATGTACACCAACATTGTATTCCTTTGCCAAATCCCTAACCTTTATTAAAAGTTCCTCGGTACAGGAAACTACAAATCGTGGTGCAAAGGCATATTGTATTCTACCGTTTCCTTTGCCATGCCACTTCTTAAGTATTCTAATACTTACTTTTATAGAATCCTCTGTACTTTCCATCAATACCTTTGGTACTCCTGCACCATAGTCCATCATGCATTTCCCTGTAATAGCCCTTATTCCACTTTCATATATGGCTTCTATTGCTGCTTCTGTATGATGTACGGATTCCATATCTATTATTGATGTGTTTCCACCTTTAATTAACTCTGCTATCCCAAGCTTTGCAGATATGTGGTTAGACTCTGATGTGTGGGAACCCTCTAGAGGCCATACCCTTTTCTTAAGCCAATCCATTAGTTCCATATCGTCAGCCTGACCACGATATAAAGTTTGTGTAAGGTGTATATGACTTTGTATAAGCCCTGGTATTACTACCCTTCCTGTGGCATCTATGGTATGGTCTGCTTCTATTGTTAGACTACCACCTACTTCTTTAATTTCATCCCCCTCAATTAAAATATCTCCCTTTAGTATTTCTCTTCCCTTGTTCATGGTTACAATAGTACCATTTTTAATTAACAATTTACTCATATTTACACCCCTTTTTTGTTAAATGTATATAGTAAATGTTGAATTTCAATAAAATCTATATATGCATATTAATAAACTAAGAAAATTGCATAAAAGAAAATAATGTTATACACTTTTCTTAGTTTATTGTAGTTATCCGCCCCCATTTAGAGGGCGAATAACTAGTTTTATTAGATTATAAACTTAAGTACAAATAATAGAGCTAACACATACATAACAGGAGAAACTTTGTTTCCTTTACCAGTTAAAACCTTAAGCACCACATAGGAAACCATACCAAATACTATACCTTCTGCTATGCTGTATGCTAAAGGCATCATTACAATAGTTAAGAATGCTGGAATTGCTTCTGTAAAATCATCTAAATCTATCTTTTTAATAGGAGACATCATAAATAATCCTACTATTACTAAGGCCGGAGCTGTAGCTGCACTTGGAATCATAATAAATAATGGTGAAAGTAATAGTGATAGAGCAAACATTCCTGCTGCTGATAGAGCAGTTAATCCTGTTCTTCCACCTTCTGCAACTCCTGCAGCACTTTCAACATAGGTCGTTACTGTACTTGTTCCTAAACAGGCACCTACTGTTGTACCTACAGCGTCTGCAAATAAAGCTTGCTTTGCATTTGGAACTTTGCCGTCTTTATCTAACATATCTGCCTTAGAAGATACCCCTACTAATGTTCCAATAGTATCGAATATATCTACAAATAAAAATGAAAATAGAACTATTAACATATTTAGAGAGAATATTTGCGAAAAATCAAACTTAAAGAAAATCGGTGATAATGAAGGTGGTAAGCTTATAAATTTCATTTGTTCTGGTAATGATGTTACTCCCATAGGAATTCCAATTACCGTAGTAATTAAAATACCAAGAAGTAATGCACCTTTAACTCCTTTTGCCAACAATAATCCAGTAATAACAATACCGATAATAGCCAATAGTGGAGCTGCCTGTGTTAAGTCACCAAGACCTACGATTAGTCCATCCAACTTACCTTCTAGAGTTATAAACTTAGCAGAATCAACGATTCCTGCATTTGCAAGGCCGATAAAAGCAATAAATAATCCAATACCTACAGAAACTGCATGTTTTAAATTAATAGGTATACTATCGATTATGGCTTCTCTTACATTAAAAAATGAAAGAAGTATAAATATTAAGCCTTCAAGCAATACAGCTGTTAGAGCAAATTCCCAGGAATATCCCATTCCTAATACCACAGTATAGGCAAAGTACGCATTTAACCCCATACCAGGCGCTAGAGCGAATGGAAGATTGGCATAGAAAGCCATTATTAATGTAGCTACTACAGAAGCTAATGCTGTTGCAGTAAACACCGCTCCAAAATCCATTCCTGCATCAGATAAAATCAATGGATTTACAATTAAAATATATGCCATCGTCATAAATGTTGTAATACCTGCAATAATTTCTGTTTTTACATTGGTTTTGTGTTCATTTAACTTAAAGGTCCTTTCTAAAAAACCAGTGTCCTCACTCATTTTCACACTCATTTTTAAGCCCCCTTTTTAGGCATATAGCCCCTTATATCTGTGGAAGACCTTCCACTTTTCTACCTGTCAAGCCAACTATATTACCTCCTTTGCCTTTATTTTTCTACCTTAATTCATCTATTTTATTAATGGAGGTAGAACTTTAAAGTTATTAACATCTATTAAACCCATATCAGTAATTTTCCATTTTGGACTAGTAGATAGAGCTAAAAAAGATAGGTGCATAAAAGGTGCATGGACCTTACAGCCTAATTGTTCTTTAACTACCATTTCAAGATTAGAAATTCTTCTACTAACCTCAGGACCAGTTAACTCATCTGTTATAAGTCCACCAACTGGCAGTCTTAACTCTTCTATTATTTTTCCGCCTTTTGATACAGCAATACCGCCGTTCATCTTAATCACATGATTAATTGCCTCTGTCATATCCTTTAAGTTTGTTCCTACAGCTATAATATTGTGGGTGTCGTGGGCAACGCTTTCTGCAAAGGCTCCATGCTTTAATCCAAAACCCTTAACAAAGGCCTTGCCTATATTTTCATTTCTACCATAGCGTTCTACACAAACAATTTGAAGTACATCATTATCTATGTCTGGTAGTGCCATACCACTTTGAACTCTTACCTTAGCCTCTAAACTTCCTGATAGATTCTGGTCAGGAATTAGTTCAATACATCTAACCTCTACTTCTCTTCCATCTGCATATATTTTTAAGTCTTCTTCATCTATAGGTAATCGCTTTACAGAGCATTTTACTTCCTCCGGATATGTATATTTAGGCATATCTATTAATAACTTACCCTTAGATGCCACTAGTTTTCCTTCTAAGAAAACAGCTTCGACCTTCATTTCTCTTAGGTCACTAATGATAGCTATATCTGCTAACTTTCCTGGAGATAGTACACCTACATCCTCTAGTCCAAAATATGTTGCAGGATTAATAGTAACCATTTGTATTGCTTCAACAGGATCTACACCTTCAGCTATTGTACGCTTTACTATTTCGTTCATATGTCCTAGTTTTTCTAAATCCTCAGCTACCATATCATCTGTAGCTAATATACATCTTCTAGAATCAAATCCTTCTTCTGTAACTGCCCTAATACATTCTGCCATATTTCTCTGTGTGGAGCCTTCTCTCATAAACACATAAACTCCTTGGCGAAGCTTTTCTACACACTCTTCTTTAGTAGTGGTTTCATGACAGGAGCACTTTCCACCAGTAGCTATTATATGAGCTGCCAGTTCTGAACCAAATAGTTCTGGAGCATTTCCATCAATTACCTTGCCCATGCTTTTAGCATATATAGTAGAAGCTATTAAATCTGTAATAATTTCTGGAGTATGATTGTATACATGCTTAGCATTACTAAATCCTTGGAGTTCTCCAATACCTATTACATTCGGATAGTTTAAAATTTCTTCCATGTCCTTTGAATTAACATCATAGCCAGCAGTTTCTAGTCCTGGACAATCTGGGGTAAGAGCTGGAACGACTAAATGTACATGATTAGGCACGGTAGAAGCTTCAATAGCCATTGCCTTCATACCAATGGGACCTAAAGCATTTCCTATTTCGTGAGGATCCGCTACTAATGTAGTAGTGCCTGAAGGTATAGAAAGCCTTGAAAACTCTGTAATAGTTAACATACTGCTTTCAAAATGCATATGGGAGTCAATAAAACCTGGAGCTAAAAATCTATCAGCCACATCTACTACTATTGTTTTAGAGCCTATTAGACTATTACTGTCTCCCACTAGTAAAATATATTTTCCCTTAATTGCAATATCTGCACTATATATTTCTCGGGTTAAAACATTAATTACATGGCCACCAGTTAAAACAATATCAGCAAAATGCTGATCCGACATTAATACATCAACCAACTGTCTATATTCCATAGCTTGCTTTATTGTTAATGCATTCAATAATAATTCCTCCTTTCATGTATCATTCAAAAATAGCTTTAAACTGTTAAATAGCCAGTCTTACATTTTAATTTTTATTTCATATTTTCATAGTCGGAGGATATAAGCTCCTTATAAATATCAATATTATCAATAATCCCTACAATAGATGCATCAATAGGGGACTGTAATTTATCCGCCGCATATCTAGCCGCTGTACCTACAGTATAGATTACAAGCTCTCCAATACCAGCACCTACAGTGTCTACTGTAATTAAAGCTTCTCCTATAGGTTTTTCCTCCACATTAAGAGGCTGTGTAATCATTAATTTGCATCCTATTAACCTTTCATCTTTTCTTGTGGCTACTACCGTTCCAACTACTCTGCCTATGTGCATATTACCATCTCCTTTGGGCCTCAGACCTAGGCCTTAACCCTTAACTACTTCAATCCCTCGCTTTTTTGCTAAATCTCTGGCTAAAGGAGTGATTATTCCTCTTTCCTTCAATACTATTTCCTTGGTTTCCTCTGGCAATTTATCTACGTCTCTTTCTGTAATTACAGGACTACTGCTAATATATTGACTCTTGCATACCGAATTAGTATATATAGAATTACTCTCTAGCTTTATGTTTTTGCCTAAGTCGCTTTCTCTCTTTATATCAGTTAGAAGGCTAGGAAATTTTGATAAAATATCCGTATTTTCTACCTCTACTGCCCCCAACCTTTTTAGATCATTAAACTCAGAATCTGTTCCTTCTAACACTACAACAAAGACTTTTCTATTTTGAGTAGAAGAACCAGTGTTTACCTTCATGCCTAGTTCTTCCATAATTTTTCTAGTCTGATTATAGGAGTTCATGCTTTGCCTCCTCCCTTAAGGAGTTTTTCATACTATTCTCCCTTTAATAAAACCCTTTCAACCTCTGAATGTGGTCTTGGTATTACGTGTACTGAATGTAGCTCTCCAACTGCTCTAGCTGCCTCAGCACCTGCATCCGTTGCAGCTTTTACTGCACCAACATCTCCTCTTACCATAACTGTTACTAATCCAAATCCTATTTTCTCGTAGCCTACTAAAGTAACATTTGCCGCCTTTACCATAGCATCTGCCGCTTCAACCGCACCTACTAAACCTTTAGTTTCTATCATTCCTAATGCCTGACCCATAGATTATTCCTCCTCTTTTTTAGTCTTTTCTTCTTTATTTTTTGATTTTGTTTCTTCTGCTTTCTCAGAAGATTTTTTAGAATTATCTTTATTAGAATTATTTTTGTCTAGATTTTTCTTACTAAAATTGGACTTTAAATTCTTTTCAAAGCCTTTAATTAATAAATCTACCTCTTCATGTGGGCGTGGTATAACATGATAAGATAAAACTCTACCTATACGGTTTGCTGCTGCCACACCTGCATCTACACTTGCCTGTACTGCTGCTACTTCTCCAGCTATTTGTATAGTTACGCTAACCGCCTTACCGGCACCAATAACTTTTTCATAGCCAACTAGCTTTATATCCGCCGCCTTACTAGCTGCGTCTAAGGCTGTAATAGCAGCTGTTAAGCCTACTGCCTCTATTAACCCTAAGGCTGCCCTCACAGGTCCACCTCCTTATTTTCATATTACTTACTTTGTTTATTTGCTAACTCTTCTAGGCTAATAGCAAAAGAACATTTTTGATTTTCTTCTGCTGGTTGCTTACTATATTCTATTAAATTCTCTAGCTTTATTTTTTTTATTTCTTGTGGTTTTTGATATCTAATATTATTGCTATTTGGATTAGTTGAACTGCTATTTATTAAACCTAGGAGCAAGGCTTCTTCCCTAGAATCTATATTCCCATTGCTCTCCTGCTCCATAGAACTAGAGCTATTAGTAACATTCTCCTTTCTATATTGCCTTGCTATATTATCCATAACCTTTCTAGTTAATAGATTTGCCATTTTTTCACCACCCCTATTGTTCTAATCTAGTATTTTGCCAACTTCCTCATGGGGTCTTGGTATTACATTTGTGGATATGATCTCGGCCAATTCCTCTGCTGTTTCCCTACCATTAGCTACAGCAGCCTGAACCGCAGCTACTTCTCCAGAAACTATTACGGAAATTATTCCAGATCCTACATAATTCAAATCCACTATTTTAACATCTGCCGACTTTACCATTGTATCTGCTGCCTGAATGGCGGCCACCAAACTCCTCGTCTCAATCATTCCTAAGGCTTGCTTCATAATTAACTACCACCTTTGCCTAAATTTTCATCCTATAGCTAACAGTGCTAATACTCGGTCCAAACTCAATATTAGCCTAATCCTGGAAAATATTTTTCAATATCTATCTTTTCATATCCAGGGATTATTGCCCTTTTAAAACCTTTGCCAGCCTCCCCTAAAGGCTTAGTAGCATCTATTCCTACCTTATCTGTTACTCCCCTTGCAACATGGGATGGTTCAAGCCCAGACCCTAATGCACCTGGAACTATAACCATATCTCTAGACCCCTGTACCCTAGTCGCAATTGCCCATTCAATATCATCGTGATTATAAATATCAACGTCTTCATCTACTACTACAACGTGTTTAACATCCTTACTGCTTGCTAATGCCCCTATTATTGCACTCTTTCCGTCTCCTTCAAATTTTTTATTAATAGATATGAAGGCATGAAAGCGACATCCCCCTGATACAGTTACATTTACATCCTTTATATCGACTAAATTCTTTAATATGCCGTATAACTCTATCTCCCTTATCAACCCATTTGCTAAATGCTCTTCCCTACATGGAAAAGAAGTTTGAAAAATTGGATTGTTTCTATGCATTACTGTTTTTACCTGAACTACAGGATGGAGTGCCCTCTCTCCGTAATATCCCATTAGTTCTCCAAATGGTCCTTCTTCTACCCTCTTATTAGGAGGCATAATACCCTCTAAAACAATTTCTGCATAGGCTGGTACTTCCAAATCTACGCTTCTACATTTTACTAGTTCTAATGCTTCTCCCCTTAGAGCAGAATCTACCTCATATTTATCTACGCCATAGGTAGCGGCACTAATTTGGGATGCCAAAAGCAGATAATAGTCGTAACCTAATATAATAGCAACCTCCAAAGGCTTATTTTGATTTTCCATAAATGCATACTGGCTTTTAGCTAAAGAAGATGCTACTAAAATATTCACTTCATTTTCACCATTAACTTGAAGCCTTCTAACAGATGTATGCCTCTGTCCTGTTTCCGGGTCCTTTAACACAACAATTCCTGCTGTAATATAGCTAGAAGAATCTCCTCCATGAAAGGTTGGAATCGGAAACATCTTTGGCAAATCAATATTTCTAGTAATAATATTTTCCATTACTGGCCCTTTTGTCAGAAGCTTTGTAGGCTTAGGGTTGGCTATGGCATTCATCATTTTAAAAATACGATCTTCTCCAGTGGCTCTTATCATTTGGTAATATAGATTCCTATTTCCGAACATAGCTCCTATAACTGGAATTTTGCCACCCTTTACCTTATTAAATAGAATAGGCTGCTCATTGTTAAAATGTTTTAAAACTGCCCCTAGTTCAAACCTTGGGTCAACTTCTTTATTACAGTGGAGTAATTGTCCCCTGTCCCCCAGTTCCTGTATGGAGGCCCGTAACATTTGTCTTTCCATTTTCTTTTTTCCCTCCCTCCTGTCTAAGCTCCCCATCGTTTAAAGAGGTTATGTTCTATATCTAATTGATCTAATGTTCTACCTACCATTATGCTTACAATATCTCCAATAGTTTCTGGCCTATGATAAAACCCAGGAGATGCAGGCATTATTGTAACGCCTATCTTTGCAAGCTTTAACATGTTTTCTAAATGAATTACACTTAAAGGTGTTTCTCTTGGAACAACAATAAGCTTTCTTCTTTCTTTAATAACAACATCCGCTGCTCTAGTTAGCAAGTTGTCGGATATACCGTTGGCCACTGCCCCTAAAGTACGCATAGAGCAAGGAACTATTATCATCCCATCAGTCTTAAATGAGCCAGATGCAATAGGTGCTGCAAGGTCTTTATTATCATGAAAATATGTGGCCATATCCTTTAATTCATTTAGTAAAATACCACATTCATGCTTTGCTACATATTCTCCCATTGTAGAAACTACCAAATGGGTTTCTATTCCTAGCTCTTTAAGTACCTTCAATACTCCTATGCCATATATGGTGCAACTACCTCCAGAAAGACCCACAATAATTTTCAACTAGCCTCACCACTTTCTCCTATCTGTATAGTGTATGTTTGCATCTGTCTACCCCAAAAGGGTAGACAGACTTGCACCTATACACTACTTAACCTTGTTTTCTTTATCTCCTCCGCCTATCCATGGATCTTTATCATTATCCCAAGCTTCAATATATTCGTCTATTGTCATTACTTTAGTAAAAATACTTAAGTCATTTAATCCGTATTCATGCATTTCTTCAGTTTTGGAAGCGCATCCATCGCTCAATGTAATTACTTTATAGGCATTAGCAAGAGCATCTGTAGCTGTACTTCTTACACAAACATTAGTCCATACCCCTGTTACTACAACAGTATCTATATTTTCTTCTCTTAAATATAGATCTAAGTCTGTATGAGCAAAACCACTATGTCTTCTTTTTTTAACTATATATTCATCCCCTTCTGGATAAAGCTCTGGAATAAAATCTGAACCCCAAGTTCCATCTACGGCGTGAACTGGTCTTACTCTGAAATCTGCATCATTTTTACGATGTGCCTCTTGAATATGAACAAGATGAACATCATCATTTTCCCTTCCACGTACCCATTTAAAAAGTCTTTGAAGATCTGGAGTTATAGTCTCTCCACCTGGACATCTTAAGGATGCCTTTTCTCCTACGAAATCATTTAACATATCTATTACTAAAATAGCGTGTCTTGGCATAATTTCTCCTCCTTAATATTTAATTAATTTATCTAATTTTTGAATGCTTTGTCTCTTTACAAATTGACCAAAACCTTCTTTACCTACAATACCCTCTTTATCATCATAAACAAGAGTACCACGTACAATAGTTTTTACTGGCTTACCCTTTAGTTGTAATCCGTGAAGTGGGTTATATTTTGCCATTGAATATGTTTTCTTCTGGTCTATAGTCCACTCTCTATCAAGATCTATAATTGTAAGGTCTGCATCTGAACCTATATGCATAGCCCCCTTCTTAGGATAAAGTCCGTATTGCTTTGCAGCATTGGTACTTAGTACTTCTACTAATCTACTAAGGGTTAATCTACCTTTGTTATATCCTTCGCTAACAAGTATAGGGACCATAGTTTCTACCCCTGGAATACCAGGAAAAGCAGTCCAAATATTAACACCTTCAGCTTCTTTTTCTGTTTCTATTTCGTAGGGAGCATGGTCTGTACCTATAAAATCCACACTTCCATTTTGCAAGCCTTCCCATAACTCCTTATTGTCTTTTTTAGTTCTAAGTGGTGGAGCAATTTTTGCGTATTGCTTGTGCTCTGTCATTGCATCTTGATAATTTAGTGTTAAATAATGAGGGCAAGTTTCAGAAGTAACATCTAGACCTCTCTTCTTTGCCTCTCCTACCAGTTTCGCCCCAATTCCTGTACTCATATGAACAATATGAAGCCTTGCTCCTGTTTCCTCCGCAAAGCTTATACCTAGTTGAATTGCAGCCTTTTCAGCTAATTCCAATCTAGCCTCTGCCCAAGCAGGTCCATCCATTCTTCCTTCTTTTTGGAACTTTTTAACGTAATAGTCGCACATTGCATAGTTTTCTGCATGTATTCCTACTGGAAGTCCTGTCTTTGCAACTGCTCTAAAGGCTTCCAGCATTTCTGGATCTGTTACTCTTTCATAGGTCGGTACAGATGGTGTCATATATACTTTAAAAGCACATACTCCATAATCTGCTTGAGCCTGAACATGCTCTAAATTATCATTTCTTACGTCTTCTCCAGTTACTCCACCCCAAAATGCAAAGTCAATTACTGCCTTGTCTTTTATTGCATTTAACTTAGACTCTAACTCTGGAATACTTCTAACTGAAGGCTTAGAACAACATGGCATATCCATAATGGTAGTAATACCACCAGCAGCTGCTGAGGAAGTTCCTGTTAAGAAGTTTTCTCTATGGGTAAATCCTGGGTCCATAAAGTGGGTATGGGAATCAAAGCATCCTGGAATAGTTAAATATCCCTCTGCATCAATCTCTTTAACATACTCAATTCCTTCTAAATCTTGAATAAAACCTGCAATCTTTTCATCTTTAATGAGTATATTCGTAAGTATTGTGTTATCTCCCTGTGGAATTCTCGCATTTTTGACAATTACATCATATTTCATATTTTAAATCCCCCTTTTATTTAATAGTTGATAGTATTAGACGACTTTTTACTTTATTAAATGACTTTCTAGTATTTGATCTTTTCTAAAGTTTTCTAGTCCCAAATAATATTCTAAAGAGTTAAGAAGATAATCTAGTTTTACAGGTCCTACTATTTCTGAGCCCGTTACTGCTACTCCATATCGGGCTGCCTCACCTTTTACAAAATTAAATGCTCTATAAAGAGGTGTAGAAGCACAATCAAACATATTCATCGAAACTACAACTCCAGATCTTTCCGGGAATTTAATTCCTACTGCTCTTACTGTGGAAAATCCACCACTAGGTCCCCTTACTCCCTTAGCTATTTTCTTGGCAATTTCAAGATCCTCCGTTGCTAAAAAAATATTGTAAGCAGTTAATCCTTCATTATCTGCACTTACTATAGTTGCTCCTGCTGTTGGATGTAGTCCAGCTGGACCAATGTCTGGTTTTCTTTCATCTAAATGAGCGACTTCCTTTAATCCTTCATATTGACCTTTTCTAATAAATGACAGAGCTTTTCTCTCCTCACAACGTGCATTAAATCCTGAAAAATAAACAGGAACATTATACTTCTCATATACTTCTTTGCCTATTTCCTCTGCAAGATCTATACACTCTTCTATTGTTATGTTTTTAAATGGGAATATTGGAATAGTATCTTGGGCTCCAATTCTTGGATGGGTTCCACTTTGTTCTTCCATATTTATTAGCTCATAGCTTTTCCCTGCCATCTTAAGTAGTGCTTCCTTTAAAGGCTCAGGCTCCCCTATTACAGTTACAACAGTTCTGTTAAAGTCATGTTCTGGCTCATAGCTCACAAGCTTTACCCCTTCTATATCTTTTAGCTCATTAACTATACTCTCAATTACATCCTTTCTTCTTCCATCACTAAAGTTTGGTACAGCCAATACATATTGTTTTTCTGTTGACATTTCAAAACCTCCTTGTATATATTTATTTATTTTTCAATATTTAATAAATTTTAAATTTTTTAAAATATTACCAACAATTTCAATAAAATTTTTTTTTATCCTTTGGAGTCTTTTTACAAATAATCCATTAAATCAATATGTTAAATTAAGTGGTTTTTGTATAAAATCTACGATTATATTTTTAAATACTTAAGCATAGGCTTTATTGCCTCTACTATAACCCTTTAATTTTCAATATTAATCTATGAATTTTTTTAAAATTACTAAGATACTATGAGATAAAATAAAAGAAGGATTATATTAAATTAAGTGGTATTGTATATACAACTCACTCAATCTTAATTATTCCTTTCTAGGCTTAGAAGTAATTTTAGTAAACAAATACTTCATATAAATAATATGTTAAGATTTTTAGGTATATGATGAAATTACAAACAACCTATAATAAGAAAGGAGCAATAAAAATGGCTTTACGTTTAATTGATTTGTCTCAGGAGATTTTTCAAGGAATGTCAGTTTTTCCAATGCATCAACCAACTTTTATAATGACTAATATGACCCATAAAGAAAACATGGAGGCCACAGGAAGTAAAAAATTAGGTTTCTCCGCACGAAACCTGCTTATTAGCGAGCATGGCGGAACCCACTGTGATGCTGTGTGGGAGTATAAACCCTCTGGTGCTACTATAGACAAAATGCCTCTAGAGTATTTTTGGGGAAGTGCCATATGTATAGACTTATCCCACATACCACCTATAAGGAAAATCGAACCTAATGATTTAGAAACTGCCCTCTCTAAATCTGGACAAAGACTGGAGCGTGGGGATATTATCCTTCTATACACAGGTCATTATGATAGGAATTTTGGTACAGATAAGTGGCAAACCACATATACAGGACTTAGTTATAACGCTGCAAAGTGGCTTGCAGAAAAGGGTGTTGTAAATATCGGAGTGGATGCTCCAGCCATAGATCATCCAGATGATCTAGACTTTTCTGGACATTTAGTATGTGGAGAGTACGACATTACAAATACAGAAAACCTATGTAATCTTGATAAGCTGGTAAATAAAAGATTTTTATATTTTGGGTTACCTCTTAAAATCCGTGATGGCTCTGGATCCCCTATTCGGGCTGTGGCATTAGTGGAGGAGTAAATTACAAAACAAGGAATGATTCTTTTAGCACATTGTGTTAAAAGAATCATTTCTTCATTGTGAATTACTATAATATTACATATTCATAGTTAAAACCCTAATGCTTTTTCACAGAAGAAACTTGTCACCCATTACACCTAGACTTCAAAATTTATTCTAGTATGTTGGTTTCCAAATAAACTTACCTGATTTATTTATATACCCAAGTTTACCATTTTGCCATACCTCTGCAATTCCATTGTTAAATTGATATGCAAACTCAAATTTGGGACCAACAACTACCTTTCCTGTGGAATCTATATATCTCCATAGTCCGTAGGTATCGAGCTGAATTTCACCCATTCCATCTGAGAAATCTTCGCAGAAACTATAACTTATTTCTCCTAATATGCTACCATATATTCTCCATAGTTCCATAGTCCATTCTCATCTTTGAAAATATTTACTGCTGCTTCAGTATTTTTACCAAACTTTCCATCTTCGAGCAATCGTCTGCCATATTGATCTCTGTATCCTAATGCGTTTAGTCGCTCTTGCATTAAAGCAAAAAGTATAATATTAAAATACAGATAACAAAACTAATACATACCATAAAACTTTAGGTATTAAGTCTTATTATGCTTTAAAATGTTAAATATAATTTGATAGGAGAGATATTTATGAAAAGAAAGTTTTTTATCCCTGTAATGCTTATGTTGATTACTTCAATAACTGCAGGTTGTGCAAATGGAATAACACTATCAACCAATAATAATACACAGCAAAATATAGTGCGAAAATTAGAAGTAGAAACCAAATCAATATCTGATGATAATGAAGCATTAGAAAGTAGTATTAAACTTCCTGTATTCTCTAATGATAATAATAAAGAGATTTTAGATGAAATAAACACAATTATTGAAGAAGACGCATTAAAAATAAAAGAAGAAATGTCACAAATGGCTGAAAATGATTTTAAAGATGCCAAAAAATCCAATATAGAGCTTCGTAAATATGAATTACTAATAAATTACGAAGTTCATACAGCAAATAATAATCTAATAAGCGTAACAACTTTAAATTATCAATACACCGGTGGTGCTCATGGTATGAGCGTCAAAGTTCTATACAACTTCGACTTAACAACTGGTAAAGAAATTGCCTTAGGAGACTTCTTTAAAGAAGGAAGTAACTATAAAAAGGTAATTAATGAAGAGATACAAAAACAAATAAAAGAAAATCCAGATAAGTTTTTCCCAGATGAAGTAGAACTGTTTAGTGGTATTAGTGATGATCAATCTTTCTTTATTAAAGATGGAAAATTATTTATATATTTTGGACAATATGATATAGCCCCTTATTCATCTGGCATAATAGAGTTTGAAATTCCAAGTAGTGTTTTGAAAGATGTTGTTTCGTCCTCCTTTATTAAATAGATTCAATCGAGTAGGAGGTAGATAATTATTTTATCTACCGACCTCTCACACCACCGTACGTACCGTTCGGTATACGGCGGTTCAACAGGAACTAATGTACTTGTTTATATCTTTTATGAATACTTGTATATCCTATGCTTTCGAGATAAGTGTTTGTAAGAGTTGCTTTAAGAATAGGGCTATTGAAGATTCTCCAGTAGCATTTCCTTGTATTGGCGTATTCCCATGCTTTTGGTTCACTGGTTCCAAGTCTTACTAGGTTATCATGCTTGGTTTTAATCTTTTTCCATTGCTTCCAAAAGCACATTCTAATCCTTCGTCTCGTCCATTCATCAAGTTTTCTTGTTAGCTTGCTTATGTCTGCTATTCTAAAGTAGTTAATCCACCCAATTACGCACTGTTTTAGCTTTTCCATTCTATATTTCATGCTTTTCCCACTGCTTCTTGAGGTGATTTCTTTTATTTTGTTCTTGAACTTGTTTATGGATTTTTGATGTACTTTTATCCCTATCTTTCCGTAAAATTGATAGAAGGTAAACCCTAGAAATTTCCTTCTCCATGGTCTATCCACTGCACTTTTGACGAAGATATTACAATCATCCGCGTAGCGGCAGAATTTATACCCCCGCTTTTCAAGCTCTCTGTCAAATTCTGTGAGCATGATATTACTAAGCAACGGACTTAAGGGTCCCCCTTGAGGACATCCTCCTTCCGTATCTATGTATACTCCGTTTATCATCACTCCACTTTGTAGAAATAGTCTGATGAGCTTTAATACCCTTTTATCTTTGATTTCTCTGGCGACTAATGCCATGAGCTTATCATGATTTACGGTATCGAAATATTTTGCAAGGTCTATGTCTACAACCCATTTATATCAATGCCCCATATATTCTTTTGCTTTGTTGATTGCTTGTTTTGCTTTTTTTTAGGTCTGAATCCATAGCTATTCTCTGAAAAGGTTTTTTCAAGTATCGGGCTTAAGATTTGTGCAATTGCCTGTTGAATCATTCTATCAACTACCGTTGGAATACCAAGTAGTCTTATTCCCCCATCAGGCTTTGGTATTTCTACCCGCCTAACCGGCTTGGGACGATATGTCTCCTCCGATATACTTTCCTTGAGTGTTCGGACATTTTGTTTTAGAAATTGTGGAAGTTCATCCACCTTCATTCCATCTACTCCATGACTTCCCTTATTGGCTTTAACTCTCTTAAAAGCAAGTTTTAGATTATCTCTGTCCAATATTTTCTCAAGGAGCCTATCGGCGTATAATTTTCCATCGTCTCTTCCACTTTCGAATGCCGTAGGAATACTATGCACTCCCATGGTTTCTTGGAATTCCATTCCTACCTGCCATGACCAGTCTTCATATGAAGTTTTCTGCAATCTTTGTATATCTCTCGAATTCTTCAAGTTTCTAAGACCTCCTATTGTTCAGTCCTTCCCAAAGCATTTATGACTGCTCTAGTACTATGACCTCTGCTGACTTCTCATGATAAATCTTGTTTCAACCATGAGACTGTCTCAGTCCTAGACAAGTTATCTATTTTGAGACAGCCCCTTTATCTTTTATTCTATCAAGACGATTAAAGTTCCCTCTCTTTTTCACACAATAGAAACGTCCCTCTGTCTTTACATTTATTATTTAGAATTTTTTAAAGCATCTATTAATGCCGGAATCACTTTATTAACATCTCCTACAATTCCAACATCTGCCAACTCAAATATAGGAGCATCCGCATTTTTATTAATAGCTATTATTAATTCAGATTCTTCCATACCTGTTACGTGCTGGATTGCGCCCGAAATACCACAAGCTATATAAAGGTCTGGTCTTACAGTTTTTCCAGTTTGCCCTACCTGATATTCTCTTTCTATCCACCCTGCATCAACAACTGCTCTAGAACCAGATACTAAACCACCTAATTCTTTGGCTAATTTTTCTAATGGTTCAAAGCTTTCTTTTTTGCCTAATCCTCTTCCACCAGATACTAGTACATTAGCTTCCTCAATCTTTACTTTTTTCTTTGATTCTTTAACTACCTCTATTATCTCAACATTCATATCATCTTCATTTAGGGCTGGTTTAAGTTCTATAATTTCTCCGTTTCTTCCTTCATCCCTAGTTCTTTTAACCATAACTCCAGGTCTTACTGTTGACATTTGCGGTCTATGCTCTGGACAAATGATAGTGGCCATAATATTGCCTCCAAATGCTGGTCTTGTCATTAGGAGATTTTTTGTTTCCTCTTCAATTTCTAAGCTTGTGCAATCTGCGGTTAAACCAGTGTGTATTCTAGCTGATATCCTTGGCGCTAAATCTCTACCTATGGCTGTAGCACCAATTAATATAATCTCTGGGTTATATAACTTAATTGCCTCACACATTACCTTCGTATAAGGCTCTGTTACATATAGATTTAACATAGGGTGATCTGCTACAATTACTTTGTCCGCACCATAATATAATAATTCCTTAGATGCATCTCCTATTCCTTCACCTACTAATATTGCTGTCAATTCAGTTTTTAATTCGTCTGCAAGTTCTCTACCCTTTCCTAATAACTCCAATGATACATTTCGTATTTCTCCATCTCTTTGTTCTGCAAATACCCAAATTCCTTTATAGCCTAAAGAGCTCATATTCTTCCTCCTAACTATATAATATATTTTTCCTTTAATTTATCTACTATAATTTCTGCTGCTTCCTTTGCATCCACTACAAAAATCTTGCCTGCTGTCTTTGCTCCCTTAGTAAAGGATTTTTTTACCTTTGTAGGCGAACCCTTCAGCCCAATATCTCCTATATTCACATTGATATTACTTAAATTCCATACTTCAACTTCTTTATTGTTATAAGCATCATAAATTCCGCCAATACTCATATATCTTGCTTCATTCATCTCTTTTATCGTTGTAATTAAACAAGGTGTTTTTACTCTTACCATATGGTATCCGTCTTCAAAAACCCTTTTTAATATTATTTTATCTCCATCTAATTTTAAATCTTCCACATAGCTTACCTGAGGTAAATTTAAATGCTCTGCTATTTGCGGTCCTACTTGTGCAGTATCTCCATCTATAGCCTGTCTTCCCGCAATAACTAAATCGTATTCTAGCTCTCGAATAGCTGCGGCTAAGGTGCTAGATGTAGCCCAAGTGTCCGCTCCTGAAAAAGCACGATCTGTTAATAAAATACCTCGATCTGCACCCATAGCAAATGCTTCCCTAATAGCTACCTCTGCTTGTGGTGGCCCCATTGTTATAACTGTTACATGAGCTCCTATTTCATCTTTAATCCTTAGTGCTGCTTCTAAACCACTTTTGTCATCTGGATTAATAATACTAGGTACTCCATCACGAATTAATGTCCCTGTTTTTGGATCTAATTTTACTTCAGTTGTATCCGGAACTTGTTTTATACAAACAATAATTTTCACGTTATTTCCTCCTCTACTTAAGCAATTGTGCAGAGATTACCATTTTTTGAACCTCTGATGTACCCTCGTATATTTCTGTAATTTTGGCATCTCTCATCATTCTCTCTACAGAATATTCTCTTGTATATCCATAGCCTCCATGCAACTGAACTGCTTTTACAGTTACTTCCATGGCTGTTTCTGAAGCAAAAAGCTTTGCCATTGCAGCTTCATTTGAGTAAGTTAATCCCTCTTGCTTTAAATAAGCTGCTTTATATACCAAAAGCCTAGCTGCTTCAACTTTCGTTCCCATCTCTGCTAATTGAAATTGAGTATTTTGGAAGTAAGAAATAGGTTTTCCAAACTGCCTTCTTTCCTTTACATAGGCAATTGTTTGATCTAAAGCCCCCTGTGCGATTCCTAAGGCTTGAGCTGCTATTCCAATTCTTCCTCCATCCAAGGTCTTCATTGCAATACCAAATCCCTTTCCTTCTTTTCCTAAAAGATTCTCTTTAGGGATTCTACAGTTTTCAAATATCAATTCACAGGTGGATGATCCTTTAATACCAAGCTTGGATTCTTTTTTGCCCACACTAAATCCAGGTGTATCTGCATCAACAATAAATGCTGAAATACCTCTTGTTCCTTGAGACTTATCAGTCATAGCCATAATAATATAAATATCTGCGTATCCTGCATTCGTAATAAAAATTTTACTTCCATTTAAAATATAACAATCTCCATCTAATATAGCAGTTGTTTGCTGAGCAGATGCATCGGTGCCTGCATTAGGCTCTGTTAATCCAAAAGCTCCTAATTTTTCTCCTGATGCTAAAGGATATAAATATTTGTCTTTCTGCTCCTTTGTACCAAATTCATATATAGGTGCTGCACATAGAGATGTATGGGCAGACACAATAACCCCAGTAGTTGCACATACCTTAGAAAGTTCCTCTACAGCCATAGCGTATGCAATATTATCTCCACCAGATCCACCATATTCCTTTGGAAAAGGTATTCCCATAAATCCATAACGGACTAGCTTTTTTACTGTTTCAACAGGAAACTCTTCTTTTTCATCTACTTCTTCTGCAAATGGCTCTACTTCCTTTTGGGCAAACTCTTGATATAACTTTTTAAGCATTAAATGCTCCTTTAATAAGCTAAAGTTCATCACTACTCCTCCATTCCATATTTACTGAATCTTTGTTTACTTAGGTGGCATCACTGTTGCAACGCCGGATAGAACATCTACACCTTCTTGATTTGTACATGTAGTACTTAATTTAACTCTATTTTTTTCAATATTAATTTCTATTACTTCTACAGTGGCTAGAATTGTATCATTAAATCTTACTGGAGCTAAAAACTTTAATTCTTGACCCATATAAATTGTTCCTGGTCCAGGTAGCTGCATTCCCAATACAGCAGATATTAAACCGGCTGTTAGCATGCCATGAGCGATTCTTCCTTTAAACAAGCTGTCCTTTGCCGCTACTTCATTGATATGTGCTGGATTTAAATCACCAGTAATTCCAGCATATAAATATACATCTGTCTCAGTAATAGTTTTTTGAAAAAAAGCTTTATCTCCGATTTTTAATTCGCTAATTTTTTTCCCTACCATTATAAAACCTCCTTGTTTTTTATTTAACAATATTTACTGCAATTATTATACCAACTTTATAGTAACCTCATATTTTTCTTAAATATATTTTTGTAGCATTTATCTGATTAATACCTACTTACTTAGCTCTATTGCTAAATAGTATCTATACAGATACTAATAAAATATTTTTTCATTTTTTTATTTTTGTTAATAATATAACTATTAAACGAAAAATAAAATGACTGTAAAATATAATTACAGTCATTTTATCTTTCATAGCTTTTTCAGCTAAATATACCATGTTCACTTTTTGAACTGTGTACTATTTATTGACAGTCTTAAAGTACAACGCCCCCATCTACACTTAAAGTTGTCCCAGTGATAAATCCTGCTTCATCTGATGCAAGGAATGCATAAGCATTAGCAATATCCTCTGGTGTACCTAATCGGTTTAAAGGTGATTTTCCTTTCATCATATCTATTACCTTATCAGGCATTTTAGAAACCATAGGTGTTCCAATAAACCCAGGTGCTACAGCATTTACACGAATACCTTTTTTGCCTAATTCCTTAGCCCATGTTTTTGTCATACCGATTACTCCAAATTTAGTAGCTGCATAATTTGTCTGTCCAAAGTTTCCATAAAGTCCAACTACGGACGATGCATTTAGAATAACTCCGCCGCCGTTTTCAACCATTACAGGTACAACAATTTGCGTACAATTATATACGCCTTTTAAATTAACAGCGATAACCTTATCAAAAGCATCTTCTTCCATTTTTGTAAGCTGACTGTCAGCAGTAATTCCTGCATTGTTTACTAATATATCTATTTTACCCCATTTAGCCACAACATCGGATACCATGTCTTGAATCTGTTCTCTGTTTACTACATTTACTCCATAAGTCAATAATTCAGCTCCTAATTCTTTGATTTCTGAAGAAACTTCATCCATTAACTCTAGTTTTATATCCACAGTTACAACCTTTGCTCCCTCTTGTGCAAATTTAAGAGCTGTTGCCTTCCCAATTCCTTGTGCTGCACCAGTAACTAAAACTACTTTATCTTTGAATTTCATTATTTATCCTCCTTTTAAAGTCTATAGTTATGTTTAGTAATTTATTTAATAGATATAAAAACCTCTTCCAGATTTTCTTCCCAGGAAGCCACCTCTCACCATTTTTTTTAGTAAATGATGGGGTCTATATTTATCGTCTCCAAATTCTTTATGCATTGTCTCCATAATGGCTAGACAAACATCGTTTCCAATTAAATCTGCAAGTGCTAACGGTCCTATAGGATGATTTGCTCCTAATTTCATAGATTCATCAATATCATTTGCGGTAGCAACACCATCACTTAGTATTCCAATTGCTTCGTTAATCATTGGTATCAAAATTCTATTTACTACAAAGCCTGGAGCCTCATCTACCTCTACAGGTGTCTTATCTATTTTCTTTGTTATTTCAACAATAATAGATTTACTTTCTTCTGAAGTAGCAATTCCTTTAATAACCTCTACTAATTTCATAACAGGCACTGGGTTAAAAAAGTGCATCCCTATCACTTTATCCGGTCTATTAGTAGCATTAGCTATTTCTGTAATTGATAAGGAAGATGTGTTGGTGGCTAGTATGGCTTCTGCCTTACATACTTTATCTAGTTCAGAAAAAATTTGCTTTTTCATATCCATATTCTCTACTGCTGCCTCAATTATAATATCTGCCTCTTTTAAATCTGCTATATTTACGGTTCCCTTAATTCTATTTAAAGTTTTATTTTTATCAAGATCAGTTAATGTTCCCTTTTCAACTTTTTTATTTAAGTTTTTCGTTATAAGTCCTATTCCTCTATTTACAAATTCCTCTTTTATATCTCTCAGTATGACTTCATACCCAAATTCAGCAAACACCTGAGCGATTCCAGTTCCCATTGTACCAGATCCAATAACGCCTATTTTTTTCAATTCAACATCACTCCTTGCTATTTTTATATAATAGGGAAGTAAAACTTCCCTATTATATAAAGTTGACTATAGGTGAGATATCACTCCCACTACATAGCAGTTATTATACTAAACCAATACTAGCTAAAATAATAGCTGCAATTACTGAAGCTACTGGTATAACACAAGCTACCATGAAAATATCTAAATAAGAATCTTTATGAGTCATTGAAGTTGCTGCAAGTAAAGTTAATACTGCACCATTATGAGGTAATGTATCTAAGCCTCCACTTGCTAAAGATGCAACCCTATGGAATGCTGCTAAAGGAATTCCTGAACTAACCGCTAGCTCAGCATATTTAGTTCCTAATGCTTCCAATGCTATTCCCATACCACCAGATGCAGAGCCTGTAGCTCCTGCAAGTAGGTTTACTGCTACTGCTTCGGAAATCAACGGATTTCCTTTGATCCCTAATAGCATTGAAGTTAATGCAGTAAAACCAGGAACTGCTTTAACTACTGATCCAAATCCAACAGCAGCACTTGTATTAATGATTGCCATTACTGAGCCAGCTGCTCCACCATTAATGGTGTCTATTAGCTTCGGTAATCTCTTAAAGTTCAATATTATAGCCAAAAGTATTCCTACTGCTAAGGATATTACTATATCTAGTCCAAATAAGTTCAATAATAAAATTACGGATATTAAAGGCAATGCTGACAAAGCTGGATTAGGTAAATCTTTCGAAAGCTCTTTTGATGTAGCTGCTGATTCTTCGTCTACTACCTTTACATTATTCTTAGCAGGCTCTGTAAAAAATTCTCCTGCCGCCGCAAACTTTTTCTCTCTATAAGTCAGCCACACTATTCCTCCACCGCACATTATAATAGCGCCAACAATACCCATAATAGGAGCTGCCATAGGGGTAGTACCAAAGTACTTCATAGGAATTAAGTTTTGTGTCTGCGGAGTTCCAGGAACAGCTGTCATTGTGAAAGTAAATGCACCTAATGCAATAGTTCCTGGTATCAATTTTCTAGTAATATTTGCTTCTCTAAATAATGCAATAGCTATAGGATAAACAGCAAATACAACTACGAATAAAGAAATTCCACCATAAGTTAAAGCTCCACAAGCTGCTACAACTGCAAGTATAGCAAATTTAGTGCCTATAACTTTAGAAATCCATGTTGCAACAGATTGTGCAGCACCAGATTCGTCCATCACTTTACCAAATATTGCACCTAACATAAACACAGGGAACCAAGCTTTAGTAAAACCAACAAATCCCTCCATATATGAGCCTGTATAGACTGGTAATAACTCTAAGCCTCCCGTAAAAGCAACTACAAGAGCACATATTGGAGCTACCCAAATAATAGACATCCCCTTATATGCCAATATCATTAATAATGCTAATCCAATTATTATTCCTAACATTTTATTTTCCCCCTCTCTAAATAGTTAATCCCATTTTTTCTGGTTTGAAGATTTTAGAATCCATTACCTTAAGCTCTTTACTAATGATTGGCTTAAACTCCATTTGATCCAGTATATCTTTTTGTAAGTCTACTCCTGGAGCTATTTCTGTTAGAATAATACCCTCTGACCCTAAAATAAATACTGCTCTTTCTGTTATATAAAGTACGGTTTGCTTTGCATCTGTTGCATATTCTCCACTAAATGTAATCTGTTCTACCTGAGAAATAAACTTCTTTACTTTTCCTTCCTGTACTATCTTTAGCTTTTCTTCTTCAACTTCAAGTTTTAAACCACTTGCTGTAAAGGTTCCACAGAATATAACTTTTTTAGCATTTTGAGTAATATTTATAAAACCGCCTGCACCAGCTATTTTCGGACCAAATTTGCTTACATTAATATTTCCTATTTTATCGCATTGTGCTAATCCTAAAAAAGCAACGTCTAATCCTCCACCGTCATAGAAATCAAACTGATAAGGCTGATCTATAATTGCTTCGGGATTTATTGCTGCTCCGAAGCTTAACCCACCTGCTGGTATTCCACCGATTGGCCCTGGTTCTACTGTTAATACCATCTCGTCTCCTATTCCTTCTTCATTAGCAACTACTGCAACCCCTTCTGGCATTCCTATTCCTAGATTAACTATTGCTTTAGGAACTAGCTCCATAGCTGCTCTTCTAGCAACAATTTTTCTTTCATCTAATTCTAATGGTTTAACAGAATCAATAGGAACTCTTACATCTCCTGTATAACTAGGATTATAAGCTTCGGCAAAGGTTTGCATATGATTACCTGCATCTTTTACCTCTACAACAGTATCTACATAAATTCCTGGTATCTTTACAAGTTTTGGGTCAATGCTTCCTACCTTAACGACTTTTTCTACCTGAACGATTACCTTTCCACCTGAATTTTTACATGCCTGAGCTATAGATAAAACTTCAAGTGTTCCTGCTTCCTTTTCCATAGAAATATTTCCATGTTCATCTGCATATGTTCCTCTTATTAAAGCAAAATTAATTGGAAAAGCCTTATAAATTAAATACTCTTCTCCTAATACTTCGATTAGTTCCACCATATCTTCCTTTGTTTTTGTATTAAGTTTACCGCCTTCAACCCTAGGATCAACAAAAGTTTTTAACCCTACCTTTGTAATAGTTCCTGGCTTATTAGCTGCTATATCCCTAAACAAATGAGAAATAGACCCCTGTGGAAAATTATAAGCTTCTATTTTGTTTTCAAACGCAAGCTTTTGTATTTTCGGAACTAAGCCCCAATGTCCTCCAATAACTCTTTTTAACAACTCTTCATGGCCTAAATGATTTAATCCTCTATCTTTTCCATCTCCTTGTCCGGCTGCATATACCAACGTTAAATTTTTAGGTTCAGATGACTCTAAAAATCTTTTTTCTAGCGCAATTTCAAGTTCTTCAGGTACTGCATTCCCTACAAATCCTCCTGTTGCTACTACGCTATCTGACTTAATTAACTTTACTGCATCTTCTGCAGTCATAAATTTTACTGCCATATTAAAATCCTCCCTCCATAATTAGTCAGTTAATACTTTTGCAAAACACATGCCAACTTTATAAACACGTGATTTATACTGCTCTTAGATACTTTTTTATACTGACCCTTATGGAAAAGGAGGATTTTATATTTTATTTAGTTTGTACTGTCCATAATATTTACATTAATTTTCAGATTTTTCAAAAAATAATATCTATTTCGAAGAAATCTTATTGATTTTTCAATAGTAGTAATTGTTGCTTAATTAAAAATTTTTAATAAGTGTAATTTTTTATTACATTGTTCATTTTCTTTACATATCTAAATCATACTTTTTTATCTTTTCATAAAGATTTGTACGACTAATACCTAATTTCTTTGCTGTTTTTAATTTATTTCCATCATACTTTAGTAAGGTCTGCTGTATGGCTTTCTTCTCTATTTCATCAAATATCTCTTTTAAAGTACCGTCTAGTTGCATTTCTAAAGTATCTAAAGATACGCCTATATCTGGCTTAGCTTTTCTACGTATATAGTAAGGAAAATGGTCTAATGTGATCATTGCTTCCTTCTCTACCATGTTTAATGCTCTTTCAATTAAATTAGCTAGCTCTCTAATATTCCCTGGCCAATGGTAATTTGTTAAAGCCTCTAAGGCATTCGGAGAAATTTCAGTTACATGTCTTTCCATTTCACTAGAAAGCTTTTTCATTAAGTGGTGTGTTAACAAAGGTATATCCTCTATACGTTCTCTAAGAGGAGGAACATTAATATTGATTACATTTAATCTATAGTACAAATCTTCTCTAAATAGTTTTTTCTTCACCATTTCTTTCAAATCTCTATTAGTTGCAGCTATTATTCTAACATCAATTTTCTGACTTTTTACACTTCCAATTCGTTCAATTTCTCTCTCTTGAATAACTCTTAATATTTTAACCTGCATATTAAGAGGAAGATCTCCTATTTCATCTAAGAAAATAGTACTTTTATTAGCCAATTCAAATTTACCAAGCTTTCCTCCTTTTTTAGCACCAGTAAATGCCCCTTCTTCGTATCCAAAAAGTTCCGATTCTAAAAGATCTGAAGGTATAGCACCGCAATTTACTTTTATAAGAGGGTAGTCTCCTCTAGGGCTTGCATTATGAATAGAATGGGCAAATAGCTCTTTTCCCGTTCCACTTTCACCTAGTATTAATACATTTGATTTTGATAAAGCTACTTTTTTAGACATTTCTTTTGCTCTTTTTATAGCACTACTCTCTCCAATGATATTATCAAAGGTATATGCACTTCCTAAAGCTTTCTTTAATTCCTTTTTATAAAATTCCAGTTCTTTTTCCATTTTTAGGATGTTTTTTACATATACATCAAACTCTACTAGGTCCTTAAAAATTACAGTACCTACAGCTCCAATAAACTCTCCATCTATGTATATTGGGATTCTGTCAGCAATCATTTGATTACCCTTTATCTCCTGTATATCACCGATCTCTTTTTGCCGAGTTTTTAAAACAATATGCATTCTTGTATTCTCTATAACATCTGTAACATGTCTGCCTATAGCTTCCTCTTGCTTTATTCCAATAAAATCACAATATTTTTTGTTCATCATAACTATAAATCCTTCTTTATCAACTACAACAACCCAATTATATATATCATTAAATATATTCTTGTATAGGCTAAGTAAAAATAAAACTTGGTCTAGATGCTCTTCAAAGTTATCCTTTGTTATATCTAGAGAGTTTAGACTTAAATACTCCTGTTTTTTAATATTAATTTTAATCACCCCCAGAATTCCTGATATATATATATTATTATCATAAAATCTAGTTTTAAAAAAGCAGCAAAAAAACCATAACTAAGGAGTTTTTGCTGCTTCTAAATCTAACGTTTAACAACTACTGCTGTTCCCATTCCTCCACCAATACATAATGTCGCTAAACCATATTTTGCAGTTGTTCTTTTCATTTCATAAAGTAAAGTTACTAAAATTCTAGCACCACTAGCTCCTATTGGATGTCCCAAGGCTATAGCTCCTCCATTTACATTTACCTTGTTTTTATCCCATCCTAATTCCTTTCCTACTGATAGGGCTTGAGCAGCAAAGGCTTCATTTGCTTCGATTAAATCCATTTCAGCAATTGTTAATTTAGCTTTTTTAAGTGCCATTTCTGTCGCTGGAACTGGACCAATTCCCATAATAGAAGGATCTACTCCTGCACTGCTATAGGATACTAATGTTGCTAATGGTTCTATTCCTAACTCATCTGCCTTCTCTTTTGTCATTAATACTAGAGCAGCAGCTCCGTCATTAATTCCAGAAGCATTTCCAGCTGTTACAGTTCCATCTTTTTTGAAAGCAGGTCTTAATTTTCCTAAAGATTCTACAGTTATGCCTGCCTTAGGATACTCATCAGTATCTATAACTATTGGTTCTCCTTTTCTTTGTGAAATTTCAATTGGCACAATCTCATCCTTAAATTTTCCTTCTGAAATTGCTTTCCTAGCTTTATTTTGACTTTCTGCAGCAAACTGGTCCTGTTCTTCTCTTGTTAAAGAGTACTTTTCTGCTAGATTTTCAGCAGTGATACCCATATGGTAATTATTGAATGCATCAGTTAATCCATCATTAATCATAGAATCTACAATATCGCTATTTCCCATTCTCATACCCCATCTGCCATTAGGAACTAAATAAGGGGATTGACTCATATTTTCTGTCCCACCAACTACAACGATATCATTATCTCCAGCAATAATAGTTTGAGCAGCCATAGATACTGTTTTTAGTCCTGAACCGCATAGCATATTAATAGTTGTAGCTGGCACTTCTTGCGGAATTCCAGCCTTTATAGAAGCCTGTCGTGCAACGCCTTGTCCAAGACCTGCTTGAAGCACACAACCCATATATACTTCATCTACCATATTCGATTCAATTTTTGCTCGCTTCAATGCCTCTTTAATAACAGCAGCGCCCATATCTACTGCTGAAACCTTTGATAAAGCACCTCCAAAGCTCCCAATAGCTGTTCTTACACCACTTGCAATTACAATCTCTTTCATCCTTATCCTCCTCTTATTTATAATTAATGCTATGTAAATATTTCGTGCAAAAATCATACCAAATTAATACTTATTAATAATTTTTGTTGATAAATGAGATAAAAGAGACAATGGGGGCTTTATTTTAATATGTAAATCTAGAGTCCATTCATGACCACACTCTGGACAAATTAAAAGACTTCCATCCCCATAAGTATATTCCGAAGTACATTTTGGACAATTGGGTACGGAGACAAGGGGAGACAAGGGGACGTTTCAAGGGGGGAGACAAGGGGACGTTTCAATCGTCTTTTTTGACTGCCCTTTCTACAATGGTCTTCCCTATCCCTAATATTCTACTTAATTGCCGAATACTTATATCTGTTTCATTATAAATATTTTTAATTAGTTTATTTCTTTCCTCAACTGATAATTTATTTAAATCATTAATATTATATTTTTTATGAATTATTTTTTTAAAAGTATCATCATTATACTTTTTAACAGGCTTATACTCTAAACATTCATCACTATTCTGGACATTCATATAACTGATAAAATCTTCTGCCGTTCTAAAGTAAGATTTAATTAATTCTGTATTTATAAATGAACTATGCCCTTGATATGTTAATAAATATTCTTTATGACTACTCCAATTGTAATTCTCTAACTTATCTATGATTCTCGCTTTAACCGGATTTTGATGAATATATCTTAACACTGTTATTAAATAATTTTCTGTTTCAACAGGTTCACTCTTATATCTATTTTGAAATAAATGACCTGTTCTTTCATATTTATTATTATGCCATCCAATATATCCTACTGTAATACGTTTGATGCTTATTCCAATTTCTTCATCTTCTTTAATTAACATATGTATATGGTTATCCATTAGACAATAACCATATATTTCAAATCCTCCAGCTTCTTTAGCTCTTATAACATTTTCAATAAACTTCTTCCTATCCTCATCATCTAGAAAGATATCTCTTTTGTCTATTCCTCTTAACATAACATGATAGATTCCCGTATTACTTCTTTTTCTTGCTTCTCTTGCCATAATATCACCCTACTTAAGCATAATACATTAATTACTTTAAGACAATTGAAACGTCCCCGTGTCTTTTTAGAGGCTAACAAATACCTTTTTACCTGTTAGTCTCCGAATTATTTCCTTTACTCCTAATATATTTATTGCTCGTTTCATATTATAGGCTAAAAAAGCAAAAGAAATCTGCGCTTTTACTGACTGCATACCTTTTGTCAGAAAATACGTCATGCCTAACCCTCGCTTTATGGTCCCGAAGGGATGTTCTACAATCATTTGTCTTTGTCTATAGAGTTCTTTGTTTTCCATCATTCTATGGTCTGCTCTATCTAAAATATCTTGATCTATGGGTCTCCTCACTCGTCTACCTCTTTTATCCTTTGTACATTTATCTTTAAAGCCGCACATACCACAAACTTCAAAGTTTTAGTATACTATTTCTTTTGTATTTTCATCAATAGGATTTTTTCTTCTAGAGTAAAGTTTTTCTCCTTTAGGACATATATAAATATTCTCTTCTTTATCATATATAAATTTATCTAAATAAAAGTCTACTTCACCTGTTGAGTTTGGAAAAACTTGCTTAGAAATATAAGCTATGATATCCTCTTCTTCACATTTTTTTAAGTCCGCTACATTGTAATAACCTTTGTCTGCTAAAGTTTTAAGTTCTTCCACATCGAATACTTTTTTGCACCTTCAGACATTTTACTTAACATACCATGATCAGTTGGATTATTTATAACATCACAGTCTACTACTAACTTATGCTTGCTATCTACTGCGGTTTGGACATTGTAACATACCTCAACTCCGTTGTTATTTGCAGCCATTAATCTTGATTCTGGATCTGTTGTTGATATTTCTTTTATATCACTTTTTTCTATTTCTTCTTTATACCCTTCATATTTCCCTTTTCGCTCTTTAAGGTCTTTAATCTTTGCTTGAATTTGTTCTTTAGTTGGCTTATGAGTGCTAGATTCTTTGCTATCATTCTCTTCTATTTCTGTCATATAGTTTTGTATCTTCTCTTCTAAGTATTTGATCTTTCGATTTAAATTTTTAGTACTGAAGGTATTTTTCTTTGAATTACAGGCCCTAAACTTAGAACCATCAACTGCTATTACCTTTTTACCGAAAAGATCCCATTCATTTAACAGAGATGTAAAGCGTTTAAATGTTTCATTAATAGCATTTTTATTGTTTCTTCTAAATTCGGATATAGACTTGTCATCTGGTGTTAATCTCCTTAACAACCACATTACCTCTATATTTGTTTGAGTCGCTTTTTCTAACTTTCTTGATGAAGTAATTTTGTTCATATAGCCATAAATATATAGTTTAAGTAGGTCTTTGGGGTTATATCCAGGTCTGCCTCTCTTCTGGGGGGCTGCATTTTTAAATCCTAATGAACCTACATCTAATGTTTCTACGAAAGCATCTATTATCCTTACAGAATTATCCTCTGTAATGTAGTCATCTACATATTCTGGAAAGGCAATCTTACTTTTTCTATGGATACCTTCTATATATCTCATGCTATCGCCGTCCTTACTACTATTATGGGCGAATTTATGCATGTTATATCAAAATTTTCTTACCAATTATTGCATTTTTGGCACAGGCTGACGTCCCATTGTCCACCCTTGTCTTTGCAGTGAGTTTTGGCGTCTCAAAAACGGAAGAAAGCGATGGAAGGACTTTGTTTTGTCTTTCCACCGCTTATGATTAACTTTAATGCTGACAGTCATGCTAATTTATGCAATTACTTATTCAAAAATGCTTAATACTTTTGTATATATTCTTCCCTTGAATCTGGATACAAATTCTTGATCTGATCTAGTGTATGTTTGTCAATTTCAGTATCCCAATAGTTCACACCTTGTCTAGAGAATTCATCAACTATTTCCATTTTTAGCTTGTACTTTTCTGAACCAAGATCAAATATCCATCTTCTCAGCAAGTCGACTGGATATAGTTCCTTCTTTTTATATGCACTAATGTTGACTGGTCTTGTATAGTATGGTTCTGAAATAGTTGCCTTTCTTTGAACTATTAGATAATAAGCATATTCAGGTTCGCCACTATGTTTCAATGCAAAAACTGAAGCAGTTCTACCACTTTCAGTCTTATATTCAATATCAGCCCCAGCTTCTACTAATGCTATTGTCTTTTCAATACCAGAACCTATAGAGTACATAAGAGGAGTAGTCCCCGGCTCAGTAATCAACTCATTCCCTTCATCATCATACCCGCTATAAGCAATATTTGGATTAGCACCATAGCGTAATAAGAGTTGTACATATTTCGGATCCTTCTTCGCATCTTTATCTACCCAAGAATATCCTGCAGCTATAAAAAGTGGGGTATTTCCTTGAACTGTTGATGCTATGTTTGGATCAGCACCACATTTTAACAGTGCCTCTGCAGAATTATATTTCTCCATTCCTATAGCCCATAATAGTAAAGTTGCTCCATATTTAGGCTCTTGATAATCAATAAGCTCAGGTTTATCTTGCGCTATTTTTTCGATAATTTTAACTTCTTGATCTCTGACAGCTAATGCTAACTTCCACACTGGAGTACCTTTGTAAATACTTATATTAGTAATCTTATATTCTTCCTTTTCCTTACCTTTGCCCTCTAATCGACAAGAAGATAATATGGCAGAAAAAGTTATAATGATAAATATAATATAAATCATCTTTCTACTCATTATTTATTGTTTTCCTCCCTTTCTTTAATTGCATCTTTTACTGCATCCATTGAATGATTTTTAATACCATTATCTATGTTCCTCTTTGGATTCCACGTATTAACAGGGTATTGTATAGGTAAATCAACTACACTTTCAATAGGTTTTGAAAACCAACCTTCTACAGTGTTTAAAATATCACCTTCTACAATATACGCAATCATAGATGCTGTATATTCCGAACTATCAAGACCATAAGCTTTTAAATTAACTGTTGCAGGGTTAAATAGAATTGCATTTTTATTATTTGCAACTGCGTTTGCAGCGGCTTCTGCACCACCTTTTGAATGCCCCACAAAAGTTATTATTGCATTTTCATCAATAGCTGTGATATCTTCAACGAATTGTTCCGAATACCGAACAGAATCCTTCAGGTCTTGTGAAGCCCCGAATAATTGTAATCCGTTTTCGTACCAGTCTTCTTTCTCTTCCTTAAACTTAGACGAGCCTGCATTTGCAAATGCATACTCATAAGTTCCATCCAGTCTCATTTTCTCATATATTCCGATTTCAAGTGAGCCATCAACATCACCTTTTTTATCAACAAGATACCAACCATTCCTAACATGTATTCTGCCTTTTTTTAGGCTGAGATTTTCAACATCAATCCATAGTCTTGCACCTCCATGAGCTTCAATATAGATTGTATATTCCTCTGAAAATATAGGTTCTATTTGCCCAGTCCAACTGACTGAAAATTCATCTCCACTAACACCAGGAGCAGGGGATGCATGCTGCCAATTAAAATTAATTGTTTGATCTAGTTGTTCATGTTTTTTATCAATAAGTCTGTCATCGTCATAATATTTTCCTTTTAAGCCTACTCCGTTACCTATTCTAATGGATGTCGTTACTTTTATAGGATCACTTTTTTCAGAAATATTATCATAATAATCAAAGGCAGCCACAGAATACTCGTAGGTAGTTGATGTATCCAAATCGTCGTCTTGATAGTAGTTACGATCTACGATAGCTATTTCATCTCCATCTCTATATAAGATATATCCTTTTACTTCTTGATCATCTATGGATTCATCCCAAGACAAGGCGATGTAACTGTCTGAAATTTCCTCAACTTTTAAGTTTTCTGGAATAGAGGGTGGCGTTATATCTATAATTACATTCACAATACCATAGACTTCATCGCTGACACTTGAATTTTTATTGCTTTCTCCGCTAATTAATTCGATTTCTAGTATTCCTTCTTCATCAAGTTCACTGAGATGCTCCTCTAAGTCTTCTGAAACAGGTTCCTTGAGATGATCCTCTAAATCTTCTGAAGCAGATTCATTTTCTATATCCTCCAACGTTGATTGAGAATGGTCATCTGTACTAAGCTGACCTTCAATAGCATAAGCATTAAAACCCATTGTAGGATCCGATACAGGAATTATAATGGATTGGATAATGAAGACTACTGACAAAGAAATTAAACAACCTTTTGAATACTTTTTCATGAAATTCCTCCTAATCAAATTTTGTGTTTTAATTTTAAATATTGGAATATTCCAAATAATATAAAAAGGCATAATAAAATACCCTATGCCGAGAAAACATAGGGTACCCTAGATTCAAAATTCAGCAGCCCGGCTATCATAGCAAATGCTTTAGACCCGTGGCTTTGCGTCTCTATCTTTCAATAGGTTTGCCTTTAACTTTATATGAAATTAATGATTATATTTTAAAATGCAAATTATGTAAATAATATCTTTCGAGATTTTATTTTTCTACAAAATAACCAAAAATCCTTTATATTTCGTTCGACGTAATCCGACTTTGTTCGTCATTAAAATACCAAATTACTATATTTACTGACCTTCTTTATATAAGTGCAGTTATACGAGTATCAATTGGCAAGATAACTTTTAAGTCCCCTAACCGTTTTAAGAAATCACACACTAATTTAGTAAAGTAAACACTAACAGAGACAGTTGACAACAATTAGAAAAAAATACAATGAATACACAATTGGATTTAAAAATAAAGTTATGCAATAAGTTTAGAAAACGGGTAATGCTACTTTGAATAGCATGAAAATATAATCTGGTTCCTGATACAGTAAATAGAAATCTTATCAAAACATATCTTTAGATGCTAAAAGAAAATCGAGCCTAATGATTTAGAAACTGCCCTCTCTAAATCTGGACAAAGGCTGGAACGTGGAGATATTATCCTTCTATACACAGGCCATTATGATAGGAATTTTGGTACAGATAAGTGGCAAACCACATATACAGGACTTAGTTATAACGCTGCAAAGTGGCTTGCAGAAAAGGGTGTTGTAAATATCGGAGTGGATGCTCCAGCCATAGATCATCCAGATGATCTAGACTTTTCTGGACATTTAGTATGTGGAGAGTACGACATTACAAATACAGAAAACCTATGTAATCTTGATAAGCTGGTAAATAAAAGATTTTTATATTTTGGATTGCCTCTTAAAATAAGAGATGGATCTGGTTCGCCTATTAGGGCTGTGGCCTTGGTGGAGGAATAGATAAAAATTATTATTTTTAAATGTATATGAAAAAGTACAGAGATGTTAGAGAGTTTAATATCCTGTACTTTTTTATTACTACAAAACCTAGAGTTATTTTTTCTTACAAGTTATGGTGATAAAGAGTCATGTTTGGTTTATACTATTAATAGGTTTAACTAAATAAAAAATAATGTATATTGGTGATTATATGATTTCTTATGACGATAAGGCTCTACATGAGCTACAAATCTGGAAGAGTAAAATGAGAAAAAAGCCTTCTATAATAGACAAGGCTTCAAAGGGAGTTCAAAATAAATTTAATGACATATTGCCAGATGCATATCATGAAATTATTACTTCTGCTATTAAAAATTTAACTAAAGCAGTCTTATTTGGATCTAAATATGTTACTAAACCTCCCATTAAAAACCTATCACTCATGGAAAGAGAAAAATTAGTTAAAGAAAAAACTAAGATTTATAAAACCACTGCAATAATTGAAGGTGCCGCAACTGGTGCTGGTGGAATTGTTTTAGGGCTTACAGACCTACCATTACTTTTAAGTATTAAAATAAAGTTTCTTTATGATGTTGCTAGTATATATGGATTTGATGTTTCAGATTACAAAGAAAGGCTTTATATTCTTAATATATTTCAACTTGCTTTTTCGAGTAAGGGTCATGTTAATGAAGTTTTTGAAAAAATGGAGAATTGGGAAGAGTACAGTAAATCCCTTCCTAATGATATCAATAGCTTTGATTGGAAAAGTTTTCAGCAAGAATACAGGGATTATATCGATTTAGCGAAGCTTTTACAAATGATTCCTGGAATAGGTGCAGTTATTGGGTCTTATGTAAATAATAAGCTTATGAAAAAATTAAGTGCAACTGCTATTCAGGCTTATAGAATGAGAGTTTTTGAATAAAAGTAAAGAGCTGATGTATTGAGGATATAACCTCTATACATCAGCTTTTTTTACATTTTTTATGGACAACATTTAAAATAATTTGTTTATGCCTGATGCATCTTAAAGTTTTTGTATTCAATTATACAGCAAATACACATTCCAACAATAGATGTAGCACCGCCAAACTTTACACAAACTTAACCTGTCGTTAAATTAAACTTTAAACTAGTTTTGTATAATTAAATCAGAATAAAATAGAAGGAGTGAAAATAATGCAACAATTAAATTTATGTATCGATATTGATGGAACAGTTACCGAAGCTTATTATTGGATTTCTAGAGCAAATGATTATTTTAATACTAAGATTACACCTAAAGATGTACAATCTTATGAAATACATGAAGTTTTAGGAATACCTAGGGAAGATTACAATGAATTCTATACCTTATATGGAGAGATTCTACATGAAGAAGCGAAGATAAGACAAGATGCAAAAGAAATTCTTTGTAACTGGTATGGACAACATAAAATTCATTTTATTACTGCTAGAGATGAAAGGATGAAAAATGTAACTAATAAGTGGTTTAAATATCATAACATACTAATGGACTCATTATCATTACTAGGTAGCCATGATAAAGTTGCTAAGGCGGAGGAGTTAGCTTGTGATATTTTTATTGAGGATCGATATGAAAATGCCTTGCAGCTTGCTATGTATGGATTTGATGTGTTACTTATTGACTGTACCTATAATAAAGGTCCTCTACCACCAACGGTCACCCGTGTAACAAATTGGTTTCAAATAAAAAATATAGTAGATAATCGGGCACAAGAACAATACGCTCAATTTAGAATTGCAAAATAACATCATCTATATAATATAAAATATAACAAAACATATATTTTAAAGGAGGATTTTTATGCTAAATGGTCTACAACACTGGATATTTCAAACTTAACCCATATGTCAAAAAGCTATATTGAAGAGTTAGAGAGGGGAACAAAACAGAATCCTTCTTTTAATAAAGTAGTCGCATTGGCTCAAGCCTTAGGAGTCAAGGTTGATGAGTTAATTTTAAGTGCATAAATTGCTTATGTACATTTTAAAAGTAACTATCAATAATAAAAAATGCACATAAGCATTAGCACAATCAGAAATATTTATACGATTTATTTTTGTTTTTGCAAGTTTATAGTTCCCCTACAAGCTCCAGTTCTTTCGCCGCCTCCTTCATACCCTCTATTGTCCAAAGAATAACCGTATCAAGGTCCATTTCCAGCATTTCACAGCCTGCAAGTATTACTTCACGATTAACTCCAGCAGCAAAGCCTGTTGATTTAAATTTCTTCTTAACGGATTTGACTTCGAGGTCAAGTATACTCTTATTTGGACGCATATAAACTGTAGCTGTAATAAGGCCTGTAAGCTCATCAATCGTATAAAGAACTTTTTCCATTTTATGTTCTGGTTTTACATCAGTACATATATTCCATCCATGTGAAATCACAGCACGTATTATATCCTCACTTATTCCTTCTTTCTCCATAATTTCCTTTGTTTTATGGCAGTGTTCTTCAGGATAAAGTTCATAATCGAGGTCATGAATCAGTCCGATATTTCCCCAATATTCCTCATCTTCTCCAAACTGTCGTGCAAAATAGCGCATAACAGCTTCAACTGCAAATCCATGTTTTATCAGACTACTGCTCGTATTATATTTTGTAAGTAATTCGTATGCTTCTCGACGTGTTTTCATAGTGCTTCTTCTCCTTTTTCATTATTCATTAGTATTTAATTGTAATCCAGTATCTTTATTTTCCTTATTTCCGTGAGCTGGGGTATAATTTAAATTATACTCCAAAATTTTAGTCAAATCAAAGAAATAACAGAAAATTTTAAATTAACACATATTATTTATAAACTCATCCACACTATAGTCATTATGAATAAATAGTATAGCCTTTAAAGCGTCATCTTTAACTTCCTTATTAACTATCTTCTTAAAGTCTAAATCTCTTTTTTCATCTATAACATGAGGGACCTTAATTTCTAGTTCTTGAGCTTGTTTCAAAAACTCTCCTATGGATTCTTTTGTTAGCTCTTTATATCTCTTTTTTAATATAATTCGATTCTTTGAAATATAAAAAATCTTGTATCCATCATCTATTTTTTCTCCCATCAAAATTTTATCACTTATTTCATGTGACTCATTTGTGTTATTATCATACAAATACTTTATATGCTTTATCATATCTCTATAAATTGTAGCCATCTCAAACTGTAGCTCAGAGGCTGCCCTCTCCATCTTTCCTTGAAGGTCAGATAAAAAATTCAACATACATTCTTTATTATTAAATATTTCTATTAGACATTCTTTATTCTTTTCAAAGCTCTCCCTATCCATGGATTGTAGCAATATTTTATACTTAAATTCATATATGTTCCCGAATTTTGTCATTGGATATATGTTCTGAAAAAATTTAATTGTATCTAATAAAATATTTTTATTTCTATATGGTCCAAAGCAATATTCGCTTTGTCTATCATATACCATTGATATTGGTTTAAATCTATTATAGTTCTCTATTTTTAAATACATATACTTTTTGTCATTTTTAAATTGTTTGTTATATATCGGCTTTAATTTTTTTATAAGAGCACATTCAAGTATTTGGGCTTCTAAATGTGTATCAGTAACTATATAATTGATATCATGTATATTACATACCATTCTCTTTATTTTATTCAATTTATGTTCCTTACAAAAATAGGATTTTACTCTCGATTTGAGGGTCTTACTTTTGCCAACATATATAATATTCCCATCAATATCCATCATTTGATAAATTCCCGGTTTCACTGGTATAGATTCAATCTTCTCTATCAAGTTTTCAGGTATCCTTGGCAAATTAATCACCTACTATTATAATTTTAACGATACAAGGGTTCAGTTTTTTACGTAATACGTAAATAAACCGAACCCTTAATTATTTATATTGATTGGCTACTTTTATGACGAGACCATTAAGTTTTTGATTTACCATATCAGATTCAATTGTCAGTTTTAATTTGAGAATTGTCAGTCTTATAACTTGTCAAATGTAATCTTTCAACTGTCCGCTTCACAATTTAAAAAGCTCAATCTCTATAGATTTATTTTTTTGTAGTAAATTTGGTACTACTCCCACCCATGTCCATAGTTCGCATGAGAGAACCGTCTTCACTCATAAAAGTAGCACCTTTATGCGATAAGAGGGATTTTATAGTATCCACAACTAAATGAAGAGTTCCCTTACACCAAGAAACTAATCTTTACTCTTATCATCCTAAGAATTCTAGTTATATTTGTTTTACTTCTATTCCATCTAAATCAACAAAAATAGAATAATTTGCTTGATTAATTGCTACTTCTAATTTAGTAATAAGAACCTCCATTTTTTCTGCTTTTTTTCTATATTCCTTAGTATCAAAACTAGGCTCCATTACTTGCTCATAACTACGATCTATGCCACCAGACACTTGAGGAGTATATCTTGGAGTAGGGTCTACAATTTCACTGTGGCTTCTCATTTCGCCCATTTGCTTTAATCTAGGCAACTCATTTCTATATTGCTTTACAAGATAAATAGCCTCTTGTAAACTAATCTTTTCTCCGTCTATTGTAAATTCTACTAAGGTTTTTAGATTAGCCTTAGCAACTATAAGCCTTAATTTTCTAATTTCTTTCATTAATATCTCTGATTTTGATGTTAATTCATTTACTGATATTTCATGTGGCTCATGCATAAGTTCTTTTTGTCCATTTACCTTCTTATAAGTATTTTGAAGGCACGCAAATCTAGAAGTTAATACCTCATCCAATTCATTTTCTTTATTTTTAAGGATAAGGAACGCTTCCGCCAATGTAATTTTATCTTTCATAAAATCCCACCACCTTTTCTATCAATAGAATCATTATAATACAAAGATTCAGCTAAAATCAACACTTTATAAGATAGATTAGAATTAACTAAAACTTAATTTTTACTTAACAAGAATCCAATCTCATGAGGCTTGTGACCTACTTTTTTCATGCTATTCTTCCTTTCTATTTATGATTAAATCTATAGAATAGCCCTAGGTTTTTAGCTAATACTGTATGAAATCAAATAAATATAAACTCCTAAAATTCTGGTATAAAAAAGGTGCTTTATCAAAATAATATAGTTGGAGGTGTTACATATGTTTAAACATGATAAAAAATTACTTCGAGAAGTAAAAGTTGAAAGACCTAATCCCCAATATGCTGCACTACTTCAAGAGCAGCTTGGAGGAGCCAACGGTGAACTCAAGGCAGCTCTACAATATCTATCTCAAAGTTTTCGTATTAAGGATCCTGCTATTAGAGATTTATTTTTAGATATTGGATCAGAGGAGCTAAGTCATATGGAAATGATAGCACAAACAATTAGCTTACTGAATGGACATGACTTAAATGTTGAAAATGTTTCCCTAGGTGAAATACAAAATCAAGTTCTAACAGGATTGGCTCCAGCTTTAGTAAATGGTTCAGGAGCTCCTTTTACAGCTAATTATGTAAATGTAACTGGGGATTTAGCCGCAGACCTATTATCTAATATAGCTGCTGAGCAAAGGGCAAAGGTAGTATATGAATACCTTTACCGGCAAATCGATGATAAGTATGTAAGAGAAACAATTGATTTTCTATTAAATAGAGAAGAAGCTCACAATGCACTATTTAGAGAGGCACTAAATAAAATTCAAGATACTGGCTCTAATAGAGATTTTGGGGTAACTCCTGATTCAAAACTCTATTTTGATCTATCTTCACCAGATAGACATTTTGAATCCCCAAATCCTACTCCGCCAAGCTTTGATAACCCAAGACAGCAACCTAACCCCAATCAAATGAACTAAATAGCCTACATGAATAGACCATTTTTCAACCTATACCCTTGAACCTCTTGTATGTTCAAGGGTATAGGTTTTTAACTTCTTTTATCAAAAATCATATCATTTCAAAAGTATATACCACGCGATAGGCTACTTGTAGATAAATAAAAATAGGAAGGTTATCCCTCCCTATCTTTATTGCATTTACTTTTCTTTAGGAGCGACTGTATCGGATTGAAGTAAATATATATGAAAAAAGTATTCTGCTACCGCTACAATCAATGCGAAAACTGCCAATCCACTAAATGTAGTATTAAAATCTATCGTAAACAGGTCAACTATGTAGGCAAGGGCTGCTGCCATTATACCGTCTCCAATAGAAGCTATAATATTTCCTAGATTTGGTAACACTACTAAATCTCCTAATATATAGTTTAATACTGTACCTACTATTGATACAATCACTACCCATAATAATGGATTTCTATCCATTACTCCTAAAGTAAGCCATGCAGCAATGAAAGTCATGATAAATTTAACCACTAAAGCCATTGTCGTATTACTCATTTTTACACTCCCTTTTTATTTTATCACTATTACTATTCATTCTTACTTGAATCATGTGATGTATGTAGGATTAACTAGCCTTTTTCTTTAATAATTTTAATAGCATACCACCATATTAGAAATTTTTAGCATGAAATTGTCTAAACATCATTCAGATATCTCCCTAGTTACAGAATCTATAATTTTACTATACACTACTAGCCGTGACGCTATAAGATAACTTTACACACTAAATACCTTTCCACAATGTATTGGTTTATGTTTTTGATTCTCATCTAAAATCCCCATATTTTTACTAGTATATCTCTTAGGTAGTATGGCTCTGATAATTATTAATTATGCAATAAGCTATTGACAAATAATCAGAATAACGGTTCATTTTAGCGTTAAATAAAAATTTCATAAAAAAATATTTTAATTTAAAGTATATATTCGCTATGTACTTCCTGCTATCAGTGCATCAAAATCATTACCAAAGGATTCTAAATAATTACCTCAATTGCTACAACAGTACCAACTACTAATCCAAATATAGCAAAAACCACTTACAACTTCTTATAATAGAAGTTGTAAGTGGTTTTTGTGAATTAAATTAAAATATGGCGAAATCGTCTCTATTTTGCTTGAATAGTAGGATATATATCCGAAAGTTCTATATTAATACGTTCTACATACTTACTTTGCCATTCGTCTACTCCATAATCTTCTATATGACAAGTTTCATAGTCTATATTTTGAGTAGGTAGTTCTATGATAAATTCCGTTCCTTTTCCAAGTTCACTATAAACATAAATTTTTCCACCATGCAATTTCACTAAAGTTTCTACTAATGATAATCCTAGCCCTGTTCCCTGTTGGTTTCTTTTTAGTGTTTTCTCTACCTGGGTAAAACGGTCAAATATTCCTTTCAATTTATCTTTAGGAATTCCTATACCAGTATCCTTTACAGAAATTAAAATTTTATCTTGTCTATCATAAATATTCACAATTATGTCTGCCCCAGCATCCGTAAATTTAATAGCATTTGATAAAAGATTCAATATAATTCTCTCTATAGCATTAGGATCAATATATACTATTTTTTCCTCCACCTCTGTATCAAATAATAAAGTAATATTTTTCTTTTCTGTGTAATCCACAATGGATAATGTAATTTCTTCTACAACATTAACGATATTATGAGCCTTAAGGTCTAATTTAAAATATCCAGCATCCATCTTTGTAATATCCAGTAGATTATTTACCAACTTTAACATTCTATAGAAATTTTGTCGTAATAAAAGAATATATTTATTGATGACGGGATCATTAGCATCTATCAATTTATTTTTTAACTCTAATTCTAGAATTTGTACTGTACTAAAAATTAAATTTAGAGGAGTTCTCATTTCATGAGATAAATTACTGTAAAACTCAGTTTTCATTCTATCGTATTCTAAAGACTCCTCTAATCTCTTTCTATTTTCCTCCATACTTTTTTCAAGTTCCTGAGCCTTTTTTCGCTCCGACACATCTCGTAAAACAATGAGGGTCGCATTATGAGTTTCATATTGAAAAGGAGCCATTATAACCTCTGAAATAATATCTCTTCCCTCTAAGGACAACACTTCCTCTCTAAAAATTTGTTTTTTATCATTTGGATTAATTGTTCTTGTATATTTATCTATTATAGGATACCAATCTTGCGTAGCGTAATCTTTTAAATGTTTTCCTACTAACTGCATGGAATTTTCAAAACCTAGCAATTGACTGAATCTATGATTTGCTAAAATAATTCTATCGTCTTTGATTACAAATACTCCATCAGGAAATAATTCAATTAAATTGCGATACCTCTGCTCACTCTTATTAAGCTCTTCATAAGGCATTTTAATTGCAATTTTTATAATAGCTCTATACATTAAGTAAAAAGAAATTACTTTCAAGATGTGACCTATCATATTAAATATGTCATATACATCTATGTATAAAGTAAAAAAAAATTCTGATAGAATAGAAATTAAAATTGATGCTATTATATAAGAATAAGTTTTTTTATTCCATAGGGTTTTATTTTTATGGAATAATATTATGCTAGCCGCTAAAATGCCGCAAATAAGATATTCACTTATAATTTTAAAATAGGTTAGCCCTACCCCTTCTATAAATGCACTAGGAAATATATCCCCACCAATTACACTTAAGAGTAAAATCACAGAAACAATAAAGTAAGATCCGATAATTTTTTGAAAATTAATATTTTTCTTCCAAGAAAACCCTGCTATAAAAAGCGAGGTACTTTCTATATACCTAGCAATAATCCAAAGCTGTGTAGGTATATCTACTCCTTCAATTGGTAAAATCATCATTCCCTTATATGTAAGAGCATGAAGCAAATCAAAACAAGCAACAAATCCATAGGAAATTCCTAAAAAAATTAAACTCTGATTTCTATTATTTGTATAAGTATTGATACCAATGATGGAAATAGTACCAGCAATAATGATAGCAAATAGTTCTACAGTTATATGGAATAATAGATAGTTTTTAAAGCCAATAAATGTTATTCCTATCAACATACTTAATAAAATAATATTTTTTACTATATGACTACATCGCTGTTCTTTTTTATTGCATGAAATTATACTATTTGTCATAAAATTATGCCCCCTTAATTGTCTTTTATCTTCTTAGAAACTTTTTCGTTATTCCTTTGGATTTCGCCATATTTTACTCTACTTTCCATGGTATCATAATTTATTTTATATACGAAATTTTCATGTCATTATTTTAAATATTTAAATAAATTCCGTTACTTATTTTTTATTAAATTAAAATTCTTGGGAAAACTATTGATAATTTTAAACTAAAAGAATATAATAATACCATACTAAACATACCGATTTAGTATGGTATAAATGGAGGTGTTGATCATGTCAAAAATTCACAAAAGTTTAACTGAGCTTATTGGGAAAACCCCACTTCTAGAGCTTTCAAACTATAATAAGAAGCATGATTTGGGTGCAAAAATAATTGCAAAACTAGAATATTTTAACCCAGCAGGCAGCGTAAAGGACAGAATTGCCTATGCAATGATTGTTGATGCTGAAGAAAAAGGCCTACTAAAAACTAATTCAGTTATCATTGAACCGACAAGTGGGAATACAGGAATAGGTCTTGCATCTGTTGCAGCTGCAAGAGGATACCGAATAATTCTTACAATGCCTGAAACAATGAGTATAGAGCGACGTAATCTTTTAAAAGCCTATGGGGCAGAGATTGTACTTACAGATGGCGCAAAAGGTATGAAGGGTGCAATTGAGAAAGCTGATGAACTGTCAGCAGAGATAGAAAACTCATTTATTCCAAGTCAATTTTCTAACCCTTCCAATCCGTTGATCCATAAGAGAACAACAGGACCAGAAATTTGGGATGATACTGATGGTAAGGTTGATATTTTTGTTTCTGGTATTGGTACAGGAGGAACAATAACAGGGGCTGGTGAATATTTAAAATCAAAAAATCCTGATATTAAAATTGTGGCAATTGAGCCTACTGACTCACCTGTTCTTTCAGAGGGCAAGGCAGGGCCGCACAAAATTCAAGGTATTGGTGCAGGTTTTGTTCCAGATACTCTTAATATAAAAATTTATGATGAAATAATTAAAGTTAGTAATGAGGATGCTTTTGCAATTGGGAAAGAACTTGCTAAAACAGAAGGTCTTCTTGTAGGAATATCATCTGGTGCGGCTATATTTGCAGCAACAGAGCTTGCAAAACGTGCTGAAAATGCAGGAAAAAACATTGTTGTAATTCTTCCCGACACAGGTGAACGTTATTTATCTACTCCATTATTTGAAGATTAATAATCATTTAAAAAGAGAAGAAGCTCCATACAATTTTATGGAGTTTATCTTCTCTTTTCTATATAACAATTTCTCGAAGTCTTAGATTGCATGGGATATATTTATTCTATTTATTGGCAGTGGCAACAGTTCCATTAAACAATGCTATGGGTAAATTTATATCTATATTCATTTTTAGTCCCCCTTTTGAACAAAGTAATGTACATTCAATAGCAGAAATATCTTTTATATGGTATAATAGCATACATGTATGGTGAAAACAAAACAGTACAAAAACACTTTGTCTGAATCCTCAAGGTGTTTTTTTATTGATAGTTAGAGACTGTAAGACTCCGCATAAACTGAGTCCTTATTTAATGAAAGGTGATAACAATGACAGTAGAAAAATTACAAAACAAACAATCAATTTTTTATAATACACTATTAAAACTAGCAATACCAATTGTTATACAAAATCTTATTACATCTTCTATTAACATGGTGGATACTATAATGATAGGTAAAATAGGAGAAATTGAAATTGCAGCCGTAGGTATAGCTAACCAATATTTCTTTTTATTTAATCTTCTAATAGTTGGTATAACAAGCGGAGCTGGAATATTTATATCTCAATATTGGGGACAAAAAGATAAAGAAAATATTCGTAGAACCTTAGGACTCAGCCTAATATCCAGTATAATATTTTCTATTCTTTTCACAATAATAGCCTTTATAATGCCAGAGACAATAATGAAACTGTTTAATAAAGACCCTTATGTAATCGGGCTTGGGATACATTATTTAAAGATAGTTTCTATAAGCTATGTTTTTACTGCTGTATCCTTAGTATTTGGAGTATCATCCCGATGTGTCGAAGATACAGTTGCACCTATGCTAGTTAGCATAGTAGCCCTACTAGTAAATGCAAGCTTAAACTATATTTTTATCTTTGGACACTTAGGTTTCCCTGCAATGGGTGTAAAAGGAGCTGCCCTTGCTACTCTGATTGCTAGAATAGTGGAAGCTATAGTTTTAATCTTTTATATTTATGCTAAAAAAGGAGTTTTATCAGCTAAGTGGAAACAAATGTTAGATATAAACAAAAGCTTTATACAAAGAGCTTTACGAACTATTATTCCTGTAGTTATAAATGATATGTGTTGGGCTATAGCTATGATTATTTATGCTATTGCCTATGGTAATTTAGGCACACAGGCTATGGCTGCTGTACAGATTACAACTACAATTCAAAATATTTTTATGGTATTTACCTTTGGTCTTGCAAACGGTGCCGCGGTAATGATAGGACATCAAGTTGGAGCTGGAAACATAGAGGAAGGCAAGGAATATACAAGAAGATTTGTAAAACTTTCTATAATTGTAGGGATTTTTATAGGAATTATACTTGCCCTTAGTGCACCCACTGTACTTTCATTCTTTAATATTTCAGAAGAAGTGCACAATAGCGCATTAAAAATTTTATATATTACTTCTCTTATAATGTGTATAAAAGTACTTGGCGTAGTTACTATAGTAGGCATTTTAAGAGGTGGAGGGGATGCAGGTTATGCCCTCAAGGTAGAAGCCTTAACTATGTGGGGAGTAGGAGTCCCTTTAGCTTTTCTAGGATCATTTGTGTTTAAATTTCCAGTAGAAATAGTAGTACTATTGGTAGGATTAGAGGAAGTAACAAAGGTAGTATTCGCATTAAAAAGATTAAGAACAAGCGAATGGATACGTCAGGTTACTAACTAATTGTTCCTATACTATTTAAGAAGGAGATACACCATGAGTAAAAAATCACTATTGTTACTAATACTAACTTTAATATTTACAGCTCTTATTGTTAGATCTATCTATTCTCCTAATATGGTAAAACCTGCAGGTATTGATAATAGCTCTATCTCTGATTCAACTAGGTTTGCTAAAAAAATTCCTGTTTTGGTCTATCATCATCTACTTAAAGATGAAGAGAATACTATGAAAAATAATGCTTCTATTATATCCGTAGAAAATTTCCAAGAACAAATGGAATTATTATACAACGAAGGATATAGTAGTATAACCTTAGAAGAGCTTGAAGGATTTATACTTGGAGAAAGAGAGCTACCTTCAAGGAGTGTTCTAATTACCTTTGATGATGGCTACAAGAGTAATTATGAATATGCCTATCCAATTTTAAAAGAATACGGATTTATTTCCACAATATTTATGATTACGGATAGAATTTCCGATACAACAGTTTCATTCGACCCTACTCAGATACAATATCTTAGCTGGGAAGAGATGGAGTTAAGCCAAGATGTTTTTAAGTTTGCATGTCATACACATAAACTTCATTACTTAACTGATGATAATAAAAGTTATGTAGTAACCAAGCCTAGGGCAGAAGTAAAAGAGGATCTAAGGAAAAACCTAGAGCTTGTACATAATCCCTACTTTGCTTACCCATATGGTCACTATACGGATGAAACCATTCAGATTCTACATGATTTGGAATATAAGATGGCCTTTACAGTTAAAGAAGGCTTCGTAAAAACTGGAGACCCTATATTTGAACTTAATAGACAGGGTGTTTTTCCATCTACCACAATAGCAAAATTTAAGATTAAAGTTGGACTAAGCCGAGAGCCTTTATTAAAAAAATTAATAAAAAGTTTTTTAAACTTAATAAGACCTAAACACTAATTGGTTAGAAGTGTTTAGGTCTTTTATTTGTTTTAGATAAAATATTTACTCACTAATCAATTCTATCAATTTTTCCTCAATATAGTCTAATAATAAAGTTTCTCCAATCATTATTTTATATTCATCATATAAATCTGGCTTAACTCTAAAAAAATTAATAATTAGTTTGTTTCCTACAATCGAATATTCATCTTGATGTCCAGGTAGGAAAATCACCTCAAGTTCTTCATATTTCTCTGACCCATTTTTACTATTTAATTCATCTATTATTGAATCTAAATTTAAAGTCTTTAATGGCTTAACCATCATATTTGTATACTCTAAATCTTCTAGCATCCACATATTATTGTTCCAAAACTTTCTTTCTTTTTTGCTATCACTATTTAAAACTTCTCTGTTAGACACGGCACTAAGTACTTTTCGCATAGATTCTTGGTTAAATTCACTATCATATAGATAAGTCATTTCAGGTAGTTCTGCCATATTAATTATATAATTCTCTCCTACCTTTTCTTTTTCAGCAGTTGCTTGCCAGTAATAAAGCATTCCTTCAATAACATTTAATTTTATTGTTATTCTTTTAATCATATGAGCTCTCCTTATCTAAATTTTCATTGGCTTTTTATTTATTACCTATATTATTACTGTACTCTTTAGCCCTACTACTTATCCTTTTAGAATAATCAATTATTTTCCTATCGTATTCCTCATTCATCAGCGGAGAAGAAAGTAAAAAGTCCGCTGTAGAACGATTATTTGCAACAGGTATATCATATAGAACTGCAATACGAAGTAATGCTTTAACATCAGGGTCATGAGGTTGGGCTTCTAATGGGTCCCAAAAAAATATCATAAAGTCTATATTCCCTTCTGCTATACGAGATCCTATCTGCTGATCTCCACCTAAAGGTCCACTTTTAAAAGCTATAATTGGTAACTCAGCAGTGTCTGCAATAAGCTTAGCAGTAGTTCCAGTTCCACATAAAAAGTGATTTTCTAACCTATCTTTATTTGCTTTCACCCAATTTACTAAATCTTCTTTTCTATTATCATGTGCAATAAGTGCTATATTCTTTTGCTTTTTCATTTTAATTATAGTATAATCATTTACTATATCCATCTAAACTCCCCCTTTAATTTTATTTTACTAAACTAGTTTTATATTGTCCATATAGGCTTAACTATACGCTTCTTCTAGTAAAAAAGTTTAAGATAAAATTAAATATCTTAGACTTTTTATGTAGTGTATACTGATTGTTATGTATCTATTAGCTATCTCTACCATAGCTGCTGCTGCGCTTACTTCTTCGCTTTAATGTTCTATAAATTTCATCATTTTTCTTAAAACTTCTTTAAAGTTATGACATTGGAATATCCTATGATATAATAGTTAGAGGAACGAAACAATACAGGAAATAAAATATAAAATGAAAATTAACGTAAAGTACAACTAAATAAGCCAGCTGGTAGGTTTTACTAAGCCGCGTTGACTATGAGGTGATAATATGAAAGATCAAACTAAAATATTTAGAGAGAACAATGTATTAAAAGCACTAATTCAATTTGCTGTACCTGGAGTAATAACCATTTTAGTTTCGGAGCTCTACAATATGGTAGACACATTTTTTGTAGGTAAATATGTAAGTGCCAATGCTGTTGGGGCCTTAGGCATTGCCTTTCCTATTCAAAGATTAATAATAGCTACATCTCTACTAATAGGAGTTGGTACTTCTACTTCTATTGCTAGATCCTTAGGTGAAAAGGATTATAGTAAGGTAAATAAAAATATTGCTAACGCTATCACTTTAGGACTAATATTTTCTATAGTGCTTCCAATATTAATCTTTTTATTTAGAAAAGGTTTAATTTACAATTTAGGTGCAAGTGATGTAATATATCCAATTGCCGAAAAATATATTTCAATAGTTTTAATAGGCAGTTTATTTTTGAGTTTTACTAATATCTTTGGGTATTGCATTATTGCACTTGGTAATCCTAAAGTAACTGTAACTGCACTTTCCATTGGTACTATTGTTAATATAGTGTTAGATTATTTATTAGTAGCAATATTTGGAATGGGCGTAGCAGGAGCTGCAATTGCAACTATTTCATCACAAACTATTGGTTTTATCTACGCTTTAGTAAAAATGTATAGCTGTAAAAGAGATTTTAATTTAAAACTTAAAATGTCCTTTGATTTAAATATATCAAGATCTATTATATCGATAGGATTTGCAACCTTTATAGTTGAAATATCAGATGCTATAGTAATAGCTGTTTTAAATAATCTATTACTACCTACTGGTGGAGATACAGCTATTATCATTGTAGGAGCAATTACAAGGGTATCTATGTTTATGTATATTACTATTATTGGGATTAGTTCTGGAATGCAGCCTTTGGCAGCCTATAATTATGGCGCTAAAGATTATCAAAAACTAAATAAAATTATTGATATAACAACTAAAATGGTTTCCGCTACTTCGGTAATTTTATGGAGTGGAATGATGATCTTTTCAACTCAAATATTTGCAAGTTTTATAAAAGAAGCTGATATTTTAGTCGAAACGGTTAAAGCCTTTAGAACTACAATTATTATTTTCCCAGTTATTGGAATTTACTATGTTTCTATTTACTATAATCAAGCAATAAATAAAGCGAGAGTTAGTTTCTTTTTATCTATATACCGACAACTGTTATTATTCATACCTATAGTTATTGTTTTAGTAAACACTATGGGTGTAAAGGGAGCATGGATAACATATCCAGTAACAGATGCTATTGCCGCTCTTACTGGTGTAATATTTATTAAAAGAGGTTTATCTTTATTAGAAGATAAACTGGAATTTGGCGGAATAATTGCAGAAGAATAATTAATGATAAACAAAGGGTATAGTTAGTCGACACATTATGTCGATTAACTGTACCCTTAATATATTTTGCCAATCCTTATACCCTGCTTTGAGGTAGCTTCACAATAAATGAAGTATCAACTCCAATATTGCTTTCAACATATATTTTACCGTTATGTTTTTGTACAATTGATTTTGCAATAGCTAAACCTAGGCCATAGCCACCACTCTCTCTTGCACGAGAAGAATCTTCACGATAAAACCTTTCAAATATTTTATCAGTATTTTCAGGCATAATCCCTAACCCAGTGTTTTTTATAACAATTTCTATATTACTTTTTTTATATCTTAAATTTGCTGAAATCACACCACCTTTGGGTGTGTTTTTCACTGCATTATCTACTAATGTGTTAATTAAACGCTCAAAACTTTCCTTATGCCCGTAAAAATATATCTCTTCCTGAATATCTGTCTCTAGTTCAATACTATTTTCAAATAGGGCTGCCTCAAAGGATAATAAGACTCCATCTAACACATTACTTAAATTAAAACTTTGGAAAAGTAAAGCTTGTTCTAATGAATCCATTTTAGCTAAAGACAACATATCATTAATAAGATTTGACATTCTTTCGGTTTGTGAGTGTATAAAACCGATCCACTTTGACTGGCTTTCTATAGTTTCCTCTTGATTCGCTGAAATTACAGCTAAATTGGTTTTAATTATGGCCAGTGGAGTTTTAAGCTCATGGGATGCATCTGCAACAAACTGCTCTTGTTTTTCAAAGGCTTCTTTAATAGGTTTAATAGTACGATTAGCTAAATATACACTAATTAAAAATAATACAATAAGGCTTCCCCCACCTACTATAACAAAGATAATCAAAATATCTCTTAAACTTTCCTGAAGCGGACTTCTATCAACAAATGCTATTTTTGTGCCAAAAGGAGTTTCTCTTTTAAGAAAAGAATAATTAAAATCTCCCGCTTTAATTTTTCCAGAATCCTCGTGTATTTCTATGGCTTTCGATACGGCCTCTTTAATAATATCTTCCTCCATAGCTATAAAAGAGGAGAATACAATAATTTCATTGTTTTTATTTAACTCTACAACTAGACTTGTAGCTACCCTCGGCCCTCCTGGGAATGGCTTTGGAGGGGCATTGATAATTTTATCAAGATCAAAAGCTAGTTGACGCTCCCCACCGAATGCGGTTAGTATATATATTGCAATAAAAATAGCTACAAAAACAAAGGTTAAAAGGGACATGTTTATAATAACAAACTTTTGTTTTAATTCTTTAAACATATTTACTCCTCCAATTTATAACCTACTCCCCTAATGGTAGATATTTTAGCTTGTGTCCCAATATATTGAAGTTTTTTCCGTAAAAAAGATATATATACTTCTATATTATTATTCTCGGCTTCAGATTCATACCCCCATATCTTTATTATAAGATCCTCTTTGTTGACTACTATTCCAGTCCTTAATAGAAAATATTTAAGTATTTCTAATTCTTTAAGTGCTAGTCTTACATTACCTTTCCTACCTTCAAGTATGTAGGTAGATAAATTTAAAGAAAAATCTCCAAAATACAATGTGTCATCGTTTATCACTTCGCCTTTTCTTCTAGTTAATGCTCTTAGCCTTGCCAATAACTCATCTGTAGAAAATGGTTTTGGAAGATAATCATCGGCACCACAGTCCAGCCCCTTTATCTTGTCTGATACTTCTCCTTTAGCTGTAAGCAATATAACAGGAGTAGAAATATTTTCTTCTCTTATCTTTTTCAATATTTCAAGTCCATTTAGTTTTGGTAGCATTATATCCAAGATTATTACATCATAAATACCTGTTAAAGCATAGTCCAGGCCATCTTCACCGTTATGAACCCCATCTACCATATACTTATTTTGTTTTAAAATTTGCATTAATGCTTCTGATAATTGTTTTTCATCCTCAACTAACAAAACCTTCATTTTATATCACGCCTTTTATTTTTATATTTTTAACTTGACTATATATTGATATAAATTTTCTTTATTATAGCATACAAAGCTTAAAACAAGATTAAATTTAAAATTATTCAATTTGATCTTCAGTTTAAGATTAAATTAAGGATCATACTGTAAATTAAATATGTGGACATTGATAATAGAAAGGAGGTAAATAAATGAATAAACCAAAATTCAGACATGAAATAAAACATTTTATTAATAGTTTAGACAATTGTATTTTAAGAACTAGGTTAAAACAAATAATGAGTCCAGATACTTTTGCTCTTGAAGATGGCAAATATAAAATTAGAAGTTTATACTTTGATAACTTTAATGACAAAGCCCTTTTAGAAAAAATAAATGGAGTTAATAATCGTGAAAAGTTTAGAATTCGTTTTTATAATGATGATCCTTCGTTTATAAAACTTGAAAAAAAAAGTAAAACCAGAGGCTTATGTTTAAAGGATTCTGTGCAAATAAGCTATGAAAACTGTAAACGTATAGTAGAAGGAGACATAGCTTGGATGTTAGACTCTAATAACCCTTTACTTTTAGAGCTTTATATTAAAATGCAAAACGAGTTTTTACGACCTAAGACTGTGGTGGACTACACTAGAGAAGCCTATATGTATAAACCTGGTAATGTGAGAATTACTATAGATAGTAATATTAAAACTGGTATTTTTTCTAAGGATTTGCTTAATCCAAATTTACCTACAATAGGCATGTATCCTACAGGATATAGCATTTTAGAGGTTAAATTTGATGAGTTTCTACCTGAGATAATAAGCGATATGCTACAAACAAATGAGCATAGAAGCACATCAGTTTCTAAATATGCAGCTTGTAGAATATATGGCTAATTTAAAATATTAATAATGGAGGTTTGAAAAATGAATGCAGCAAAACAAATTACTTTTAATGATATTTTTAAGTCAAGTTTTCTTGAAAAAGTAACATCTTTCTCTCTTTTAGATATGGTTCTGGCCATGGGCCTTGCCTTTGTATTAGGCTTATTTATATTCTTAGTTTACAAAAAAACATTTAAAGGTGTAATGTACTCTATTAACTTTGGTGCTTCCCTTATGGCAATGACAATGGTTACAACTTTTATAATTCTAGCAATTACATCTAATGTAGTGCTATCTCTTGGTATGGTTGGTGCACTTTCTATTGTCAGATTCCGTTCTGCTGTTAAAGAGCCCATCGATATTGCCTTCTTATTTTGGTCCATAAGTGTTGGTATTGTCATTGGTGCAGGGCTTATTCCCCTTGCAGTATTAGGATCACTTTTTATAGGTCTAGTACTAATTGTATTTGTTAATAAGAAAAGTACAGATAATCCCTATATAGTGCTTGTTAATATGAGTGGAGATAAATGCGAAGATAATGTAATAGAGTTTATAAGAGGTAGAGTTAGCAAATATGTTATAAAATCAAAAACCGTATCATCTGGCAATAATATAGAACTATCTGTAGAAATAAGACTTAAAAATATGTCCACAACATTTATCAACGATATAACTAAGTTTGAAGGAGTAAATAACGCTGTACTTGTAAGCTACAACGGTGAATATATGTCTTAGGAGTGATGTTAAATGTTAGGAAATAGACATATCAATTTAATTATAATAATTTTGATGATTGTTACTATAATCTTTACATCTATTTTTATATTATCTCCCCAAAGCTTAGGCATAACTCCATCTTCAACTACTGAAGTGGAGTATGCTAGCCGTTTGTTCAAAAAAGATGAGATAGCAGAAATTAGTATAAAAATGAAACAAGAAGATTGGGATTGGATTATAGAAAATGCTTTAGATGAAGAGTATAGAAGTGCTGATATAACTATAAATGGTGAAACTTTTTATAATGTTGGTATTCGTCCAAAGGGAAATTCTAGCCTTAGAACTGTTGCACAGGATGATACAACAGATCGATTTAGCTTTAAAATAAAATTTGATAAATATGTTAAGGGCCAAAACTATTATGGACTTGATAAATTAGTTATCAATAATATGATAACCGACGCAACCTATATGAAGGAATATCTTGCCTATGATTTGTTTGAAAAAATGGATATAGTTACCCCTCTAAATTCCTTTGCAAATATAAATATAAATGACGAACCTTGGGGACTCTATCTTGCAGTAGAAGCTACTGAAGAAAATTTTTTAAGTAGAAATTTTGGTGAGGATTATGGCAATCTTTATAAAGCTGAAGATACTGGTTCTTCGCTAAAGTGGGTAGATGAAAATCATTCCAGCTACCAGGGTATTAAAGATAACGCTCAAATAAAAATTACAGATAAGGATTTTGATAAGGTAGTTGAAATGATTAAAAACCTTAATAATGGAACAGACTTAGAAAAATCCTTGGACGTTGATGAAATACTACGCTATTTTGCCGTAAACACGTTATTGGTTAACCTAGATAGTTATGTCGGTAATTTTAATCATAATTATCTTCTATATGAAAAAGATGGTGTATTCTCTGTTTTACCTTGGGATCTTAATATGGCTTTTGGAGGTTTTCAAGTTAGGAATGGGCAACAAGCAGTAGATTTTTCAATTAATACTCCTTATAGCGGCAATGGAGAAAATTACCCTCTTATTAGCAAACTACTTGAAGTTCCAGAGTATAAAGAGATTTATAATAAATATTTAGAGGAAGCAGTTAAGTTATATTTTAATAGTGGACTGTTTAAAACAACTGTTAGTAATCTAGATAATTTAATAAATGAATATGTAAAAAATGATGCAACTGCATTTTACACCTACGAGCAATATACTGCATCCCTTCCTGTTCTTAAGGAATTTGGTAAACTAAGGGCTAAAAGTGTTATTGCACAATTAGCAGGAGAAACAACAGCTGGTACAGTAGATTTGGACTTAAATGCCCTTGGTAGTATGGGTGGTGGAGCTGGTGGAATGGCCGGACCTAACGGAGCTGGTGATGGCAATAATAGGGATAGACCTAATAATATGGGTCAACCAGGTAATATGCCTAATGATATGGGTAATGAGAATCGTCCTAATAATAGGAATCAAGATAATATGAATATGGGTAACCCTCCTAATGTTGGAGACCAAGAAAATATAAATAGAGATAATCCTTATAACAATATGCAAGGTGGCTTTATGCAGGATAATATTAACCCAGAAAATATGGAAGAGATTATGGCAATTATGCAAACAGCTGATGGAGAAGAATTAACTGATTCTCAAATTAACAAGCTAAAAGAATTAGGACTTGATGATACAGCAATAGAATTTATGAAAAATATGCCTCCAAATATGAATCTAGAAAATTTCCAAAATGGTCCTGGAAGAGGTGAAGGTTTTCCTGGTGGAGACATGGGTGGAGGTAGGAATAGATCAAACACTAGAAACCTTATTCCTTCTTTAATAGTGGCAGGAGTATGTACTTTAATTATGATATTAGCTATATTGTTTGTATATAAGTTTAAAAGACGTAAATATCTTCGAGGATTAGCAAAATAATATAATGCTTTTCCAAGGAATTTAGAGATAGAAAAGATAATACTGATTATATTTTTTAAAAATAAAAAGTCATACTGAACAATCTTATTTTCTTAATATTATTGTCAGCATGGCTTTTTATTATCTTATATTATTCAGCAGAATATATCATTCTATAATATGCTGTTTTAAACCCTAACTTTTCATATAGCTTTCTAGCCCTTTTATTATCCAGGTCTACATGAAGAGATAACTTACCATCTGTTAGTTCTATTATTTGATTAATAAGCTCTGTAGCTATACCTCGGCCTTTATTTCCTTCCTTTGTAGCTATATAACCTAGATGATATGTAGGAATAAAGTCTTTAAAATTGAGGTTTACAACTACACATACAGCTTGAGGTACGTTATTTCTAAGGGCTATAATTATAAATCCAGATTTTACTGCAGATTCAACTGCATCTTCAGTTTCTTGTATAGGGTCCGAATAATTTTGTAGCCACTCTTTTATCCACTGTACAATTGTTTCTTTAGAATATCTGTCAAAGTTAGTAACTCGATAAAGCTCTAGGTCACTTTTACCGTCATTCAGAACTATTACATGCTTTCCATCTTTTATCTTTCCTTCTTTAGCAAGCTTGTAAAATCCAGCAAATGAATAACCTTCTTCCGTAGATAGTATTATATTTTCTTGTTTTCTTAGAACTTGAACACTTTCTTTTAAAATTTTTTCATCTATAGATATTATTTTACCATCTGTATCATGTATAGCTTTCAAAGTATCTCCAAGAAGTACCCCTTCTCCCGTAAATAGATTTCTTGTATATTTATTAACCTTTATGTCATACTCTTCAAGATCACCTATCTTCATATTTCTCTTATAATCATCAAATATAGCATTCCCCTTTGGTATGGTACATGAAAATATTTTAGGATATTTATTTATATCCCCTTCAACCCACTTATTGACAAACCCGTTATAGAGGCTTGATACTGTATATCCATAACTCAGCTGAGTAAATACGGTACTTATATTATCTCCTAATTTTTCAGCGATCTCTTCGCCTATTTTCTGCAGAGAGATCATACTAAGATGTCTATTTGCATACTGATTAGACGCATTATAGAAATTATTTTCTCTACAATATTTATCTACAAACTGATATTTATTATCTATTTTTTTTCTTCTAAAGTCTATAATAAACTTATTATCAAATAAATTTTCCTTCCATCTCTCGGTTTTGAATAAAGGAATTTTTACACTTAGATCATTCTTATAACAAAAATGGATAATTGAATTAATATAATCGTCAGAACCATCCACTAAAAGACCTTTACTTTTATGACTTAGCGCATCTTTAACTATTACCTCAGAAATTCTATCAAACTTATGTCCAAAAGGATTTGTTCCTTCAAGTTTTAAATATATTTTTTCTACACCTAGATACTTTTCTAGATTTTTAGCTCTCATTAAGGGAGTCCTTCCTGGCTTATTCAAAAAATCACTCCTTTTATAAATTTAAGTATTAAATAATATTAGTTTGTTCTATAATAAAGGATATATTACATAAAAAAGATCACAAATGAAAGAGATGGTGGTTTAAATGATTACAGTTTATTTGGCTGGAATTTCAGCATATTATGAAGGAGAAGATATAGAGATCAGATATCGTATTTATAACGGTGAAGATCTTATATTAAAAGAGTCCCTTCTAAAAGATTATAAAAAACCGGCAGTAGTAGGTCCATTTGCACTGTTGACTGTTTTGAAAGAATTAGAAAAGTATCAGGATGACGAAATAACTATTATAGTTAATGACCCTGCCTTAAATGAACTAATTAGAGGAACATCAACAACAAAGAATGCAGGAGTTCTAAAAATGATAAATATGGCTAAAGATAGACTTAATCGGTTTAAAAATTCTGTTAAAATTAAAGATATAAGTAATGATAAGGTGGAATTAGCTAAATGGGACGATATTCTAAAGCCTTAAATAATTAAAGGGAACGGTTCCTTTGCCACATAGTGCCAAGGAATCGTCCCCTTTAATTTATTCCACTACTAACTCATCCACAGTTATATTTGGGTTTTTGTATCTTCCTTTTTTTACTGTAGCTTTACCATATTCTATAGCTCTAACCGGACAAATATTTATACAGGCCAGGCACTGAGTACACTTATCTCCCCAAGTAGGCTTTCTATCTATCCTTATAGTTTTAGTATTACAAACCTTTTCACAAATACCACAGGAGATACAATTGTCCTTTGCATAAAACTTCTCTGTACTAATTGAGAATTTCGTAAATAACGGATTTATAACAGATGTTAATATATTCGGCAAATGTCCTTTTTCCAATTGAAAAATACCTTTTTGCTTTTCTTCTATCACTTTGTTTATTTCTTTTAAAATTTTATCTGCTTTTAATAACTTTTTCTTAGACTCCTCTATGGAATCTACATCCATACCCATAATCATATAATTACTTGGCATTACTACAGAAAATCCACTATTTAAAATTATATTTCTTTTCTTTAGCTTATCTTCAAAGGCTTTCATAGTACTTCCTATATTTTCTCCACATGTGGCTACTGCAAAAACATAATTATCTTTAAAGTTACTTAGTTTTAGTTTTGCAATAAAATCTAATACCATCTTAGGAGCACCCCAAGCATATACAGGAAAAACAAAGCCTATTTTTTCATCATCCTTTAGGATGTATTCATAGCTCTCTTCTCCCTTATGCATTGCAGCAGATATAGAAAAAAGCTTTTCTCCATGATACTTAGATATATCTTTAGCTACTTGTAGAGAATTTCCTGTACCTGTAAAGTAAAATATCATATTATATCCCTCCCCCAATTTATTATAAAATATATATTATATATTAATAATAGCTGTAGCCTTCTCAAGATATTCTAAATATGAGTAAGCTTCTTCTGAAGCTTTGCCACACATTTCATCCGATGCCCTTAGATTAATACATACAGCTGGTCTTTCCTTTTTTCCGAATAACATACATTTATTATCCGTTGTTAGTTGAATACATCTAATGCCTGCAGGTTTACCACCATTCATACCTGGTATTGGTGATGATATTGAAGGCGCAATACAACAGGCTCCACAGCCAGTTCTACATTCCATAAACATACCTCCTAATCTACTTAAAAACAATAATAACATATTTATATATCCATTATAAGATTTTTATCTATAATATTATTACTCAATACTTTTATCTTGACCTATATATAAATTTAAAGTATAGTGTAATTAAAATAAAACATAATATAAGGTGATGGAGTTCACCATAATTGCCAAAGGCTAATGACTCCTACAGATTCAATTATATAATTGTATCTGTAGGAGTTTTTTTGTTTAATATTAAGGAGGTGTTATAATGGCAGTAGATTTGGCCATAATTATTTTGCTTGGACTATTTGTAAATGCAGTTTTGGAAAAAATTAATTTACCAGGACTATTAGGAATGCTTGTTGTTGGAGTAGTTATAGGTCCATATGGGCTAAATATACTTAGTACTGATATACTCAGCATTTCTGCAGACCTTAGAAGAATTGCCTTAATTATTATTTTATTAAGGGCTGGACTAGGAATAAATAAAAAATCTTTGAGCGGAATAGGAAAAACAGCTATAAAATTAAGCTGTATTCCAGGTTTAATAGAAGGATTTTTTATTGCATTTGCTTCCATTAGGTTTTTAAGTTTTTCTTTTATTCAAGGTGGAATACTTGGTTTTATAATTGCCGCAGTTTCTCCAGCAGTGGTAGTACCTCAAATGTTAAATCTTATGGAGAATAGAATAGGGACTAACAAAAATATACCAACTTTAATATTGGCAGGTGCTTCAATAGATGATGTTTTTGCTATTACAATATTTAGTACATTTTTAGGCTTATATAGTGGAAAACAGGTTAATATAGGTATTAAAATCCTTGAAATTTCATTAGCTATTATTTTAGGTATTGCTATTGGTGTTATGACAGGTTTAATATTAATTAAACTTTTTAAAAAATATCCTATTCGTGATACAAAAAAGGTATTAATTATTCTCGGATTAGGAATTCTTATTTCTGCACTGGAAGATCTTTTAAAGAATAGAGTTCAACTGGCAGGATTATTAGGTGTTATGACCATAGGATTTATAATATTAGAGAAGAGCCCTGACATAGGTAAAAGATTAGCTGTAAAGCTTAATAAAGTATGGGTATTTGCAGAGATACTTCTTTTTGTATTAGTGGGTTCGGAGGTAAATATCGGTGTAGCTGCTGGCGGTGGAAAAGTAGGTATTATATTAATACTACTAGGACTTTTAGGTAGAAGTATAGGCGTATTAATCTCCTTAATAGGAAGTGCTTTAAATTTTAAAGAAAGAGTATTTTGTGTTATCTCATACGTACCTAAGGCCACAGTCCAAGCTGCAATAGGCTCCATACCACTATCTTTAGGTGTTGCTTCTGGAGATCTTATTCTAGCTATTTCAGTCTTATCCATAATTATAACTGCACCAATTGGAGCTATAGGTATTAGTAAATTTGCTAAGACATTATTAGTAGTTGAATAGGAAAAGGATTTGACTAATATGATATAATTTAAATAATAGATTCTTTAAATAAACAGAATTTGAAAGGGTTGAACAAATGAAAGCACTAATAGATATACACTGTCATACTATTGTTAGTGGACATGCTTACAGTACAATGGAGGAAATGATATCAAGAGCTAAGGAGAAAGGCCTTAGGGTTTTAGGTATTGCAGATCATGCACCTTCTATGCCTGGCAGTACTCACGTATTTTACTTTTCTAATTTATCCGTAGTGCCTAGAAAAATAGATGAATTAATTTTACTAAAAGGTGTAGAAGCTAATATTATGGACTATGAAGGAAATATCGACATGCCTGTAGAGATTTTAGAAAAATTAGACTACGCTATAGCTAGTTTACATCCACCTTGCATTAATCCAGGTACAATTGAAGAAAACACTAATGCTATTATAAATACCATGAAAAATCCTTATGTAAAAATTATAGCTCATCCTGATGATTCTAGATATCCTATAGATCATGAGGCTATAGTAAAGGCTTCTAAAAAATATAATGTGGCCCTTGAAGTTAATAATTCTTCTTTAAAGCCTGATAGCTTTAGAACAGGAGCCTATGAAAACGTAAAATCTATTTTAAACCTATGCAAAAAATATGAAACTAAAGTTATATTTGGTAGTGATGCTCATATTTCCTATGATATTGGAGAATTTACTAATTGTATAGATATTATGGAAGAAATAGATTTTCCTAAAGAACTTATAATAAACTATAGCACAGAAGCTATAAACAATTTATTAGGTGAAAATATACTCTAATCTTATATTATTTGTAATTAAAAGAAAAACTACTAGGCATATTCAATGTACCTAGTAGTTTTTCTTTTAATATTTATATAATGATGAAATTAAAATTCCATATAAGCTGAGTCTTTGTTTATATCCCTGTAAAAAAGTTTTGTGTGTAATAGTATTTATATGTGCTACTTGAGTTGTAGGCTCCACCTACTCCAATGGTTTTATATTCACCTAAAATACTATTTCTATGTTCACTTGAGTTCATCCAGCCTTCATGTGTTTCAATAGCATCTGAAGTTCCAGCAGCTATATTTTCAGCCGCTGATATATAGGTTATACCTTCCTTTTTCATTCTGTCAAAAGGACTTTCCCCTTTTAAATTAATATGTTCAAAATAATCACTATCAGCCATATCTTGACTATGTTTTCTTGAACTAATCATTGCATCGTCACTCCATGTAAATGGTTCTAAACCATTCCTTACCCTAATAACATTTGCAAGATCAAATATCTGTCTTTCAAAGCTATTCCTTAGCTTTTCACTGTATATCCCATAATATCCATCTAACCCAAGCTCTATATCTTCATCTATAATCTGCAGAGATGTTACAGTATTATTTTCATGAATATCATAGAAAATAGATACATAGCTTCCATCAATAAGATAAAGTCCTTTTTCATCTACATTATATATAGAGTAAACAGTATTACCTTTTCTAACACTGTTTAAAGATTTTCCTAGTAGCCTCTCTACCTCTGCTCTTTCCATGCCTATCTTTATTCCCTTTGTTGACTTCCAATTATCTACATTTGTATATATACCTACTACCTTTTTATCTTTTACTCCCACCTGAATATATTTACTATAATCCCTATTATAAATATACCATTCAAATCCGTATTTACTTAAATCCTTCCTATCAGGTTGCCCTAGCTTAGAAATTAGATCTTCTTCGGTTAAACCTACCGAAATACCTTGAACAACAAATTCTTTATTGATATTTCTCTCCTTCAATGATACTGTGTATGTCTTTTGGTCCCATTCAATATCTATGCCTAAGCTTTCACTAATAAATCTTAAAGGAACAAAAGTCCTTTCATCCTTTAAGAAAGCAACAGTATCCATTGATTTATTTATACCATTCAGTGTAAATCTTTTTTCTCCGATTTTAAATCTCATATTAGTATTATCTTTAATAATATCTACTGCCTTATTAGCTTGATCCCACTTAACTTCTGCTCCTAAACGCTCTGCTACAAAGCTAACTGGAACGAATACCCTACCAGCTTTAGCATCCATATATGGTTTAACATCAGGGAAACTAATTTTAGTATTATTTAGTTTAATAGTAACTTCGCTTTGTGCAGAAATAAATATTGAGCTTGAAATCAATGTTAACAAAATTAATAGTATAAGAATAAGACTTTTACTCTTGCTTCTCATTATTTCACCTGCTTTTCTTATGTATTTTATTTCAAAATTGCTTCATCTATTAGAATTGTATCATAACTTGTTACATGAATGTATTTAAAGCCAATAAGCAAGATTTACCAATCTAAAATTTTTCTAGTGTCATATTGACTAATTATAAAAGAAAAGGAATTATATCAAGATGCACCTTTATCTAGTGCTAGACTTTCTTCTATTGTGGATTTTATCATCTCAAAAATTCTAATATTATTTTCTAAGCTTATACCATCAACTGTTAAGGTTCTTTCCTTAGTCAAACCATCTACAGCTCCAGCATTTACTATAGCTTCTAAAGCCTGTATTTCTGTTTCAACATTATAAAGTAAGTCCTCTTGCGAAAACATGGAAAGGGCAGAAGCTAGAGCGTGTCCGCCCCAGTTAGATACACCCGCTACTATAAGATAATCTGTAACAAAGGATGCCGCTATTATATCCCCATTTGGAATATTTTCTATTACATACTGTTTTATTTTTCCCATTCCAATTTCATTTCCACCATCACCAATACCAATTGTAGTTAATCCTAAGCGCCCTGCTTCCCTAAACAAACAGTCCATACTTGGAATAATATCACTAAGGCATTCTCCTCTCATAGAATAAATATTACCATTGGAAGCTTCACCTGGTCTTTCTACTGCTAGTAAACAATCTGGCTTATATGTACTCAGTATACTTTGAGAAAGAATATCCTCCTCACCTTTAATAAATATTTCTAGTGGTGCTTTTAAACCTACCAACTTTAAAGCAGCTTCTAGCATTGATTTAGAATATATATCTGTAATAATAACTACACTTTTCCCTAGTTTCTCTAATGCGCTAGCAACCGAAATAGCACCTAATGGCCCATCGGTTTCTCCAGTCAATGTATCTTTAATTACGAATCCAGTAACAATTATAATAGTATCTGATTTTATAAGTTCCTTTGCTGCATTTTCAATTTCACCAGCTAGATAGGCTTTATCCATACCCCTACTATTTAGGTTTTCACTAATAATCTCTTCTAATCTCTTAAAATAATTCATATATTCAAATTCTCCTTAAATAAAATATTATATAAGTAAGTTAGTATTTTATTCAAACCATCTCTGTTATTATAACAAATAATGCCTAATTTGATCTAACAAAGATTTTAGTAGAGGAGCTTAAAGAATTAGATCTTAGATATGTATATGTGAATAAGAACTATTATATAATGGCACTACCTTTAAAAATCCCATTGAAAACAACTAGTCTCTATGATAAATCATCATAGTTTAGGGTAATATATATTTATTTAAAAGAGTACACTATTAAAAACTTTTGAAAGGACTGAATTAAATGTCAAATAAACTTCCAATTGGATTTATCGGTCATGGATCACCTATGAATATAATCTCTGACAATCCCTACACTCGAAGTATTTATAATATTGGGAATAATCTCCCCAAACCAAAGGCAATTTTAGTAATTACTGCCCATTGGATGTCAGATGGAGTTACTGCTATTACTACTGCAAGCAACCCCCATTTAATTTATGATTTTTATGGGTTTCCTGAAGAATTATATAAGATTAAATACGATTGTCCCGGATATCCTGAAATTGAGGACATGTTAAAAGAATTGGACATAGTTCCATCTAGGGATTATGGGCTGGACCATGGTGTATGGGCTATAATGAAGTTTATGTATCCAAAGGCAGATATTCCTGTAGTTGCTCTTAGTTTGGATATGGCTCAACCAGCTGAGTATCATTATAACCTAGGAAAATCTATGAGATTTTTACGCGAAAAAGGTGTACTAGTCTTAGGAAGTGGCAATCTTGTACATAACTTATTTAAAGCAGATTTACGTGGGGATTCTGAACCTTATAATTGGGCTATAGATTTTGAAAGAGAAGTAATGCAATCTTTAGAAAGAAAAGATTTCGAAGAGCTTATCAAGTATGGAGATATGAAAACTTTGTCTATACCAACCAAAGACCACTATCTACCTCTTCTTTATATATTAGGTATGGCAGATGAAGATGATGAATTTGAAATAATATATTCGGGAATACAAAATAAATCCATATCTCAGCTAAGTTTCTTATATAAATAAAAACCCAATATAACCTATCAATAAGTTTTAGATGGTTTTACAATCAATTTTAGAACATAACAGTAAAAACATCTATATAAAATTCTATAAAAAAATTACACTAGGTATTTATATATTTATCTATAATAAGTTACTCCTACATTTCATAATTTCCCATAATTCCATGACAATTATTCCACAGTTTTCTCCTATACTATTAATCAGGAGGTACCTTATAGACATCAATAATTTGAAGGGAGTAGATTTTATGAATTGGAAAAAAAGTATTATCCCAGCTACACTTTCGCTAACTCTATTAATTCCTACAGCTGCTTTTGCTGATAATAATGCAAATGTTTCAGAAAATACAAAAGGGTTTGGAGGACTTAGAACAGTAATTACCAATAGATCTTCACATGAAAATGAAGTTTTTTATAGTAACATAGAGGTTACTGAAGAAGTTAAGATAAAATTAGAAGAACTGAAAGCTAAACTAGATAGTGGAGAAATTACTAAGGAACAGTTTCGCGAAGAGATGAAACAATTGATGCCAGAGAGATCTCAATTTAAAGGTGTGGAAAAAAAGCTTATTGAAAAAATAGAGATTCCTGAGGAAGTTAAAGTAAAATTAGAAGAGCTCAAAGCTAAACTAGATAGTGGGGAGATTACAAAGGAACAGTTCCGCGAAGAGATGAAGGAATTGATGCCAGAGGGATCTCGTCATGAAAGAATAGCGATTTCTGAGGAAGTTAAGACAAAATTACAAGAGCTTAGGACTAAACTAGAAAATGGAGAAATTACTGAGGATCAGTTTCATGAAGAAATGAAGGAATTGATACCTGAAGGTTTTCGAGTTAAAATACAAAGAAAAGACTCTTCTAATAAAGAAATCAGTAGTTTAATCTAAACTTAGAACAAAATACGTACCTCCCAAGCAAGATTCAAAGGACGTGAAATTTCACGTCCTTTTTGCTATAATCTAAATTAAGGAGGTTGATGCTATGTCATTTCGAATCTATTTAGTAGAAGATGATAGTAATTTAAATTTAGTTCTTACTTCTTATTTAAAAAAAGAAGGATGGAATGTTTCTTCTTTTTTTACTGGTGAAAAAGCAAGAAAAGAGATTAGTTCCCCACCTGATTTATGGATATTAGATATTATGCTCCCTGATGTAGATGGTTATCAGCTCATTGGTGAAATTAAAGCCACTTCCCCACAAATTCCCGTCATTTTTATATCTGCAAGAGATGCTGACTTAGATCGAGTTATTGGTTTAGAGCTAGGGAGTGATGATTACTTATCTAAGCCGTTTCTACCTCGGGAACTGGTAATTCGAACTCGAAAACTTCTAGAGCGTGTCTACCCGAATCAATATCAGCCACAAACTATTCCTCCATATAGTATAGATGAAGTAAGCAGGAAAGTTATATTCCAAAATGAAGTAATAGATCTCACCTCTAAAGAATTCGATCTCCTTCTTTGTTTCACTAAAAATCAAGGACAAGCTTTAACTCGCGAACAGCTCCTCATTTATATTTGGGGTAATGATTATTTTGGAACTGACCGTGTAGTAGACGATCTAGTTAGACGACTTCGGAAAAAAATGTCTAAGTTGCGTATTGAAACAATGTATGGATATGGCTATAGGATGGTGAAGTCATGAAAAACCTTCCATTATCAATGCAGATTTGGTTAGTTTTTGCAGCTATAATGTTAAGTATTTCAATACTATTATCAATACTGTTTCCTTGGACCCTACGAGATTTTTTTACTAGGGAAATTTATGCTACCATCGAGAGTGCACAAAGTTTAACTCTTAATCGATTTAATAATGAGTTTTCCAGAGAAACATGGAAAACCGGCATTCTACCAGATAGAAAGCAACAAATTCAGGATATCCGAACAGTTAATCATTTTATACTAATAGAGGATAGTCAAGAAGTTATTGCATCTCGTCTTCCTGTAGAATTTTTATATACGGTCAGAGACCACATAAAAGATCAAACATCAGATGTTCAACGATATAGTGGACAAATCGGAGATCAAAAAATTTTTTATGTGGTTGCTAAAGAGAAAGTATTGGATCAAAATATTTTTCTAGTTTCCTACATGTGGGACTCATATCGTGAAGATTTAGTACAGACCCTCTTAAGAAGGTTAGTTTTTATAATGAGTTTAGTTTTTATACTAAGCTGGTTGCCTTCTTTAGGGTTAGCAAAGTATTTATCTAAACCTTTAGTTACTTTGGAAATGAGAGTTAAAAAGCTTGCTAATCGAGATTGGCAGGAACCTATACAATTACAAAGAGAAGATGAAATTGGAAGATTAGGTCAGTCTATGGAACAACTGAGAAATCAACTTATCAAACAGGATGAAGCTCAACAATCCTTCCTACAACATACATCCCATGAGCTTAAAACGCCTGTTATGGTGATTCGTAGCTATACACAGGCAATTCAGGATGGCATATATCCTAAAGGGAATTTAACAACTAGTGTCAGGACCATTGAAGAAGAGGCAATGCGTTTAGAAAAATCTATTAACAACCTCCTTTACTTAACAAAGCTTGACTACTTAGCTACTCACAATCCATCCAATGAACAGGTGGCTATGGATCAACTCATAAAAGATGTAGTAGAAAGATTTCGTTGGCGACGTAGTGAGCTAAATTGGACCTTGAAACTTTCACCCACTTTTGTAAAAGGGAATATAGATCAATGGCGAGTAGTTTTAGAAAATTTATTAGATAATCAAACCCGTTATGCCCAGAGTAAAATCCTTATATCTTTAGCAAATTCGGAATATCCTAATGAAAAATTAGCATACCTTCGTATTTGGAACGATGGACCAAGCATTTCAGCTGAAAACATAGATGATATCTTTGGTAAATTTCAGAAAGGACCTCAGGGAGAAGTCGGACTCGGACTAGCCATTGTTCATCGTGTTATTTCTTTAGTTAATGGTAATATTAGAGTTAAAAATGAAGTTGAAGGTGTCTCTTTTTATTTAGAAATTCCTTCTTCGTAAATCAGATAATAGAAGAAATAAAAAAATATCTATAATCTGTCCAATATAAGCTTTACACGGGCTGATAAATATTTTAATTCAATCTTCCTATCATTTATTTAATAAATATTATAAAATATTGATTAGAAAGGAGTGATATATATGGAAAATATGATTAAAAGGTTTTTAAACTATGTAACTATTGATACAAAATCAGAGCATGACTCTCAAAATGTTCCTAGCACTGAAACCCAATTTGAACTAGCAAATCTTTTAGTGAAGGAGCTTAAAGAACTAGGACTGAGTGATGCATCTGTGGACAAAAACTGTTATGTTATGGCAACTCTACCATCTAATATGGACAAAGATGTTCCTACAATAGGTTTTATTGCCCATATGGACACTAGTCCTGATATGTCTGGTAAAGATGTCACGCCTAAAATGGTAGAAGACTACAACGGTGAGGATATTATTTTAAACGGGGAGAAAAATATAGTTTTATCTCCAGCAGACTTTCCAGATTTAAAGAGATATATAGGAAAAACCTTAATAACCACAGATGGCACAACTCTCCTTGGCGCAGATAATAAGGCGGGTATAGCTGAAATAATGGGTGCTGTTGAATATTTCGTTAATAATCCCGAAGTAAAACATGGGACCATTAAAGTAGCCTTTACTCCAGACGAAGAAGTTGGTAGAGGGGCAGACCATTTTGATGTTAAAAAGTTTGGTGCAGATTTTGCGTATACAATTGATGGTGGAGAAATAGGTGAACTTGAATATGAGAACTTTAATGCCGCAGGGGTTAAAGTAACTATTCATGGTAGAAATATTCACCCTGGAACAGCTAAAAATAAAATGATCAATTCTATGGAAATAGCTATGGAACTTAATTCAATGCTACCTGAAAATCAAAAACCTCAATATACTGAAGGTTACGAAGGCTTTTTCTTACTTACATCAATAAATGGAGATGTGGAAGAAACTAAGGCTAACTACATAATAAGGGATCATTTTAAAGATTCTTTCGAGGAAAAGAAAACATTAATGCAAAATGCAGTCGATTATTTAAATGGTAAATACGGAGAAAATACTATAGAGGTTGTAATAAAAGATCAATACTATAATATGAAAGAAAAAATTGAGCCTGTAATGCATATAATAGATACTGCTAAATTAGCTATGGAGGAGGTAGGAGTTACTCCTATTATTAAGGCTATTCGAGGCGGTACCGATGGCGCAAGACTTTCATTTATGGGTCTACCTTGTCCTAATATTTTTACAGGAGGCCATAACTTCCACGGTAAATATGAATATATTTGTGTAGAATCTATGAATAAAGCTGTTGAAGTCATTCTAAAAATTGTGGAGTTGTATAGCAAATAAAAATATAAAAATCCACTGATATTAGGATATGAATTATTGGCTAATTTTTTCTAAAACAAAACACCACTAGTGTATCAATGAAGCGTTTAGTTTGCCTCCTATATTCTAGTGGTGTTTTGGTTAATATTTAAATATTAAAATGGAATCTCTAAGCTCGGATGCTGTGGTTGCAAGACTTGCTGCTGCATTTGCTATTTCCTCCATTGCTGCTGTTTGCTCCTGGGAGCTAGCAGCAACATTGCTGGAAGAATCTACTGTTTCACGAGAGAGATCTGTCATAATATCAAAACTATCTGTAACTTCTGAAGCATTTGTATATACTCCATGGGTCAGTGTTGTAACTTCTTCTATTTGCCCTACTATAATATTTATTTCATTGAGTATATCTGAAAACCGATTGCTAGATTCTGTTACGCTAGCTACTCCATACTCCACTTCTTTATTGTTAGATTCCATTGCTCTTACTGTTTCATTTACTTCATATTGAATATTTGATATAAGCTCTGCAATTTGTCTAGAAGACTGTGAGGACTGTTCCGCCAGTTTCCTTACTTCTTCAGCTACTACAGAAAAGCCTCTTCCTGCCTCGCCAGCCCTTGCAGCTTCAATAGCTGCATTAAGAGCTAATAAATTAGTTTGCTCTGCAATATCACTTATAGTAACTACAATTTTTTCAATCTCTCTTGAACTTTCGTTAAGTTTAAATATTTCCTCTGCTGTTTTTTCTGTAGAATCTTTTAAGTTGTTCATTTTTTCTACAGCATCTTTAGAAGATAATATACCTTCTTGTGCAGAGTCTAATGTGTTTTTAGATGATATATTTATATTACCTATATTTGTAGTAACATTTTTAATATTTTCAACCATAGTATCCATAACATCTCTTGATACTTCTATTGAATCAAATTGATTTTGAGCAGCTATTGACACTTGAGTAATAGTGCTTGCAGCTTCTTCAGCCGAAGCGGATACTTCTTCAGATGAAGCGGATAACTGTTGACTTATAGTAGCTACATTCTCCGATACATTTCCAGCACGAGAAATAACATCTCTAAGGCTAGATGTCATTATATTAAAGGAGTTTGCAAGTATACTTATTTCATCCTTTGTATTAGCAGTAATTTTTTGAGTTAAATCTCCAGATGCTACCTTTTCAGTTACATTTATTAGTTCTTTAATAGGTTTCAATGAATAATTTAAAAATAAGTAGAATATCACAAGTGCTATAGATGATAATCCTACTGTATATAATATAGAATTTCTTTTTATTCCGTTTATTTGCTGAACTAAAGAGGATCTATCATTTACTACTTTAAAATAACCACGAACATTATCCCTATAGTCTTTAAAAGGAATAAGCATTACATTGTATCTATTATCTTCAGTAGTTAAATATAATGTTTCGTCATTGCCTAATCTTTCTAAATGATCGTCATTTTCGATTTTCCAGCTATCTTCACTAGTGGAAGCTAACATATTAGAATTAGAATCTGCATTAGTTTCTAGATTATATATAAAGTATTCCCCAGAATAATTGTTTTTTAATCCTTCTAAAAAATTTATTCCAAAGTCACTACCATATTCTACACTACCAGTATGTACACCTTCATAAGACATTGGAACTACAGCTCTAAATCCATAGCCACCAACACCTTCTTCAAGACCTTTAATAATTTCTTTTTTAGCATTTGTTTCATTCACTGTAAATCTAAAATCTTTTAAACTATCCCCAAATTTTTCTGGCTGATGCAATCTAAGAAAAGATGTAGAATCAGGTAGATGAAACTGTACTTGAGAAATTTTTGAAGAAATACTTTTATATGCAGGTACAAGCATTTTTTCTAATCCTTCACGATTTCTCTCTGCAAAGCTTCTTTTAACTTCCATATTGTTTGCTAATGCTAAAACACTTATTTCTGCAGCCTCTAACTGCTTTTCCATTTGAATCTGAACAGATTGTCTTAATACTTCCAACATCTCCTGCTCTCTTTCAATTATAATTTTAGTTGTCATACTAGAAGTATAATAAGAAAGTATTGAAAATATTAATAAAACAGAAACAGTAAAACCGATAAATATTTTGGATTTTAAAGACATATTTATTCCTCCTTATATTTTTTTGAAAAGCTCTAAATTGTTAAAAAATTGTCATTTTTATACATGCACTATCTAATAGAATTGCAAAATAGCCCTATATATGCTCTATCACTAGACCTTATTCCTGCTTTAAGAACTTATAATCATTTTTTCTTTATTTTCATAAAGTAAAAAACATAGACATAACAATTTCTTATATTATCATATTTAAAATTCACAAACAATAGGCTTATGAGGGGAAGTTTAGTTTAGGCCATAACTTCCACAGTAAATATGAATATATTTGTGTAAAATCTACGAATAAAGCCATGGAGGTTATTCTAGAAATTGTGAAGTTATATAGTAAATAATTTGTTAAGATAATATGATTTCAAGTATATTTTAATAGATTAATAGTAATACAGCTAAGAGCCGCTTAAAATATGATTTTAAGCGGCTCTTAGCTTTTTTATACCTATTATACTTTCTGCATTACTTCATTTTATAAGCCTTCACACTAACTAACTCAATATGTTGAGATAAAAAATCGTCTTTTACTGGTTCTTCTTTCATTAAGTCTGTGCTTAAATACTTTTTACTATCATCAGAAAATATAGTTACAACTACACTATCCTTACCTAACATATCTTGAGCTTTTAAAGCCCCTAGAAAATTTCCACCAGATGATATTCCTACTCCCAGACCTAATTTAGCAGCTAACTTTTGTGCCATAATTATGGAGTCTCCATCGTCTACAGCTATTACATCATCTAGCTTTTCTAATTTAACTATGGAAGGAATAAACTCATCCGAAATTCCTTGCATTCTATGCTTGCCTACCTTATAGCCTGTACTTAGTGTAGGCGAGCTAGCAGGCTCTAGTGGGTAAAGTTTAACATTAGGATTCTGGTCTTTTAAATAGCCTCCTACTCCCATTATCGTTCCTCCTGTTCCTACTCCTGCTACAAAGCTATCGACCTTAAGATTAAGTTTGCTAAGCTGTTTTACAATTTCTGGTCCGGTAGTTTCGTAATGGGCTTTACAATTATATTTGTTAGAAAACTGACAAGGTAAAAATACATTATCATTTGTTTTAGCTAATTCTTCAGTCATCCTAATACTTCCTAAAAATCCACCTTGATCAGCACTTACTAGTTCTATATTTGCACCATAACTTCTTATTAAGTTTTTTCGTTCTGCACTCATCCAGTCTGGCATGAAAATAGAAACAGTATGTCCTAAATAACTCCCAATAGCCGAAAAAGCTATACCTGTATTTCCACTAGTTGCCTCTACAATTTTATCTCCTTCTTTTAAAGTACCTGATTCATATGCTTTTTTTAGTATATGGATAGCCATTCTATCTTTTATGCTGCCCGTTAAATTATAATTTTCTGCTTTAGCAAATATAATCCGATCTTCACTTTTATATTTTAACTTTATCTCTAGTAATGGGGTGTTCCCTATAAGTGGAGATATATCCTTTATACGGCTATTTATAGAATTCATAGACATTTTAATTGCCCCTTTCTCTTTTAGGAATTTAGTAAGTAGTTTTTACATTGCTATAAATGCCTAGAAAAGCATTTATCTTTTCTAGGCATTTATTTTAAATTAAGATCCCTTCAACAGATAATTTTTCTGTCCATAAAATCTTTATATATTTAACTTTAATTTCATCGTCTTTAGCCTTAACATCAGACTTTACATATACGTCTATATCTCCAACTTTATACATATAGTACTTATCTATGTCTTGAGGTTTTCCCATCGAAACCGATGGTTGTGGCTCACCGGTGCCTCAGCTTGAGCATCCTTTTATCCAAATTTCTAATGTATTTTCTCCTTTAGACTTTAAAAATTTTAAAGCCTTGTTATCAACAGTAATTTTCATGTAAATCACCCCTGTTTAATTAATTATAATAATATATTTAAAACAATATTTTAAGCATCTACTTTAATTTCACTATTATATTTTTCTAGGTCTAATTCATTCATAAATTTACTAGATAATAATCCAGATAACATAGATCCACTTACATTAAGTGCTGTTCTACCCATATCTATTAGTGGTTCTATAGCTATTAAAAGTCCGACTAAGCCTACAGGTAAGCCCATGGCTGAAAAAACTGTTAGTGCTGCAAATGTAGCGCCACCGCCAACCCCTGCAATACCAAATGAAGCTAGAGTTGTTATAATAATTAGCTTAATTAAAAATGCTGGAGCCATAGGATTGATTCCTAGAGTCGGAGCTATCATAACTGCTAACATTGCAGGGTATATACCTGCACAGCCATTTTGTCCGATACTAGTTCCAAGTGATGCAGATAGGTTTGCATGACCATCAGACACACCTAACTTATCTATTTGAGTTTCTACGTTTAAAGGAAGCGTACCCGCACTTGATCTTGAAGAAAATGCAAACATTAAAGTAGTTGCAGATTTTTTCAGGTAGATAAGTGGATTTAATCCAAATATTGATAAAATTATTAGATGGATTACAAACATAATTATTAGAGCCACATAAGATGCTATTACAAACTGAACTAATCTCAATATTTCACTAAAATTACTAGATGAAACTATTCGAGTCATTAATGCTAATACTCCATATGGAGTTAATCTCAATACCATAGTAACCATACGCATAATAACATCGTGCAGTGCTTTAATTATGTTTGCGAACAACTCGGCAGATTCTGGTTTAGAATACCTAATTTCTAAAGTAGCTATAGCTAAAAAAGCTGCAAATACTACAACTGATAATGTAGCAGAGCTACCTTGACCCGTCATAGAATAAAATGGATTTATAGGTATTATTTCTACAATTTGCTCTTGTATCGGCTTTGCTTGGAATGATTCAAGATTAGTTTCTAATCTTTCAGAAGCTCTTTGCTCACTTTCACCTGATTGTAATCCTTCAGCAGATAAATTGAAAATTTTTGCAGTACCAGCACCTATAAATGCTGATATAGCAGTTGTAATTAAAAGTACAGCAAGTATTAGAATCGCCATTTTTCCTAAATTTTTAGATTTTTGATTAACTATAGCACTAGTTATAGATATAAATATAAGTGGAATTACTATCATACGAAGCAATCTTACATACCCTGTACCTACAACAGCAAACCAGCTATTAGATTTAGATACTACTTCAGAGGAGTCACCATAGATTAATTGTAATATAGCACCAAATACTATTCCAACAGCAAGTGCTAAAAGTACCCTAGTTGTAAAAGAAAAGTTCATCTTTTTCATCGTCATAAGTCCATAAATAATGGCAGCCATTACAACGATATTAATCCCTACCAATAAAGTTGTACTCATTTTTATTCCTCCCATTCTTTTTTAACCCATATGAAAGTATGTAGGCTTTAATACATAATCTCATATGTATTTTAATAAATAAGGACTTCTTTGATTTTGAGTAGAACCATTTGTTCTATTTATTCCTAAATTCAAAGCGAAGTCACACTATATATAAAATATTCTATATAATTCAATTTAGAACAGGTTGATTTGTTAGCTATATAAATAAAACCCATCTAAAACTATTTAATATAGGTTTTAGATGGGTTTTATAAATTAATTATAAAATCAATAAAATATTCTATCGGTTTATTTCTTAAGATTTTTTCCAGATAACTCTATAGATCTATTAATTAGAATCTCCATAGCATCTATGCAGTACTTTTTAACTTCAGCACTTAGGTTAATACTGGATAGCTCAGTACATGCTATAATAACACATTTACAATTCTCTTCTTCTATAAAATCCATTATTAAGGATTCCAGTTTACTAGCATCTTCCGTTAAGCCGCCTTTAACATTATCATATATTATTTTCATAGTTTGATCTTGAACACTTTCACTTGGAACAAGTAGTTTAATATTATATTTATCACATGCTTTTTCATATATTCCACTATTTATAGTTCCTTTAGTTCCTAGTATACCTACTTTACTTTTTTCACCATATTTGTTATATACATCTTTGGCAGTTTCCTCTATCATATTTATTATATTAATATCTGTCATATTTTTAATATCATCATAGAAGTAATGTGCCGTATTACATGGTATAGCTATATTATCGACTCCAGCCATTTCAAGTAGCCTTATGTCCTCTTTAATATGTTCTAAAAAAACTTCTCCTGTATTTTCAAAAATAGCAGTAGTCCTATCTGGCAGGGTAGCATGGTTAAGTATAATCATATTTATATGATCTTGGTCTTTATTTGCATCTGTATTTTCAATTATCTTTTCAAAAAATACTGATGTTGCTTTAGGTCCCATGCCACCTATTACACCTAAATTCTTATATTTCATATTTTTACCTACCTTACCTCTTTTAAATTATCTTTCATTACAGCAAGTTGCTTTAATGCGATTTCTGCTCCAAAATCCATCCCTTGACAGCCTGCTAATAAAATTAAATCTCCTGTTTTAGCATTAGAAATAGCATGAGATATAGAATCTGGTAGCTCATCATATAAGTTAACCTTAATTTTTGCTTTATCCATTACTTCTTGGAATGCCTGCAGTTCTTCATCTGTAACTCTATCCTTAGAAGTTACGTGGGATACACTCTTAGTAGCAGTTATTTCATTTAATCCAAGCTTAGATGCCCATTTTACAATAGTTTCAGCATTCTCTCTATTTACTGTAGGTCCTCTTTCCCCTCTTATTGCATAAACAACATGAAGTTTTTCATAATCCATATACTTTAGTGTCTCCAAAGTAACATCTATATTTCCAGAATTAGCGAAGTGATCATCAATAATTTTAATATCTTCTTCAAAGATAAACTGGAATCTTCTTTCAACACCTGCGAAAGTTTTTAATGTTTTTTGTATTGTAGAAATAGATACTCCACATAAAAGTGCTATTGTAATAGCTACCATAGAGTTATATACAGAATGTAGCCCTGGTACTGATAGCTGTACTTCAAATTCTGTTGGTTCATATGAAGTACCGTTTATTTCAAAAGATTTTAAGATTTCTAGTACAAATTTAGCTCTTCCAGTAGTTAAATCTAAATTTTTACAAGCAATATGGCCTTCTCTACTATTAACACCAAATGTTATAACTTGAGCCTTTGTTTCATTTATAAGCGATGCTGAGTAAGGACAATCTAAGTTAAGAACAGCAAAGCTCTTTTCGCTAGCATTCCTTATTAAACTAGATTTAGCTTCAAAGTATTTTTCAAAAGAACCATGAGAATCAATATGCTCTCGACTTATATTATTTAATGTAACAATATCATAATCAACATCTTCAACACGATAAGTCTCTAAAGCAGCAGATGAAACCTCCATAGTTACGTGGGAAACATGCTTGTCTACCATTTGGCTTAAATAATATTGTAAATCTAAAGACTCTGGTGTTGTAAGTTCAGCAGGAGTACAATAATCATCCATCTTTATTAATACAGTTCCAATTAATCCTGTTTTAAGCCCTTCATTTTCTAACATGGCATTTGTCATAAATGAAGTAGTTGTTTTACCATTAGTAGCAGTAATTCCTATCATTTTCATTTTTTTAGATGGATTATTATAAAAAGCTGCACCTAATCTAGCTAATGCTATCCTACTATTTTCAACAACATATTGAGGAATGCTTATATCCGCTTGAAACTCTTCAACAATAGCAGCTACTGCCCCATTCTCTATAGCTTGAGGCAAATATTTGTGTCCGTCAGTTTTATATCCTTTTATACAAACAAACAGGTGTCCATTAGTTACCTTTTTAGAATGATATGAAATTCCATCAATATTTAAGTCTTTTTCATTATAAGACTTTTTAATCTGTATAGATTTAAGCAGATTTTCTAATCTTACCATTTATTATTCCTCTTTTCTACCTTCTTATAATCTGTCTTTTACTCAGATTATTTATCTTTTAAATAGTTTACTAGCCATCATTTTAAAAAAGCTAAAAGTCGGCTTAGGGTCATCTAGACTCCATATTGCATAAGCCTTAGGCTTAAATAATGAGCTTATTACATCACCTAAAGAAAGTTGTCCAGTTTTAATATAGTCTCTTATAGCTAACAAATCTTCATATAGGTACCAAAATACTCGATTTGTATTTTCTGTAATAGCTTTAGGTTCTAAAGGTTCTCCTGTTAATTCTCTATAAGTTATATATGGAATATTAAGTCCAACTTTATATAATAAACTATTAAAGTTTGTAATTCTTACATTGATTTCTATTAAGTAATATTTCCCTGTTTCAGCATCTTTTTTAAATTCTATTTCAGCAAATCCCTTATATCCTATATCTTCTAAAAATTTAGCACCAATTTCATAAAGCTCTGGAATATACTTTTGTCCGGTGTAAACAGATGCTCCAAAGTTTATAGGATATTGACGAAACTTCTGACAGGTTGTCCAGTGAGTTACCTTTGCATCCTGATTTAAATATGCATCAAATGTATGCATATGATCATCAAAGCCTGGTATAATTCTTTGCACAATTACTTCTAGTTCTGCATTATGTGCTTTTTCTAAAGCTTCCTCTAATTCTTTCCTATTATTAACTTTAAATATCTTTCTTCTAAATTTTGCTACAAAAGATGATGAATCTGTAGGCTTAACTATACAAGGATATTTAATTATAGTTTCTATTTTTTCAAAAAAATTATCCTCATTTACCCTAACTGTTTCTGGTACAAGAACTCCTTTTTCTGTTGCTAGTCGATGTAATGTTTCTTTATTCATTGCCCTAGTGTATAATCCCTTTTCAGTTTGTGGGATAAGATAATATTCTTTTAATTCATCTAAATATTCATCAATAACCTCAACATATGAATCATGACAGGGAATAAGTACAGGAGGTGCACTTTGTTTCCTTGCATAATCCTTTAAAAAACTAATAAAATCTTCTTTATTTTGTCTATAGTGAGGTGCAATAAGCTTTTCTGAACAATATTTAGATTCTGCACCATATCTATTCTTATCTGAATAATCTACAGCTACAGTATATATACCATGAATACCTAAACAACGAATCGTACTTAAACCTATATAATAATTTGAACCTAAAATTACAGCCTTATTTTTATTTTCCATAAAATCACCCCATATATATCATAAACAAACATTATATTATTAACTGAATATATATATAGTGCCACATTAACAAAGAGTTTACAACTATTTTTTGGATAAGCAGGTATACTGGTGTATGTTAATTATTGGTATTAGTATGCTCCTAAAGAACATCCACTATGAGGAATATAACAAATATATCTGGTTTAATATAATTGATTATTTTATCATATAAATCTGTAGTCTCATGATGATATTCATGGCCTGTGTTAAGTAAAAACTAAAAGAATTTTAATTTAAAAGACAAAAACAAGTGTTTTTTTTATCCAAGCACACGGCTTTGAAAAACAAATAAAATGCTTAATCAAAAAATGAGAGCTGAACATCTTTATACCCCTGCTTATAATTTTTGATAATATCATTCATCCTATAAAAAATACCATGTCTGTCACATTCACCTCGAAACAATTTCCATAGCTCCTTTGCCTTTGGAGAAGGGCATTCATAGGCATTTCCAAATTGCCTAATGTATTTCTCTTTAATGAATGGAAAGCGTTCTTCCAACTTATTATAATACCATTCCCTCTGATTTTGTCGTAAGGTCACTCCGAAAGCAGGGTATATAAATTTTGCTCCATTTTCATGTGCAAGCTTAACAATGCTACTGATGTTTTCTTCATTATCTTCTATAAATGGAAGTACAGGCATTAACAATATGCCTGTAAAAATACCATTATCAGTCAGTTTTTTTATTGTGGCAAATCGTTGCGATGATTCAGCCACATTTGGCTCAATCTTTTTACACAATTGATCATCAGTGGTTGTGATTGTCATCTTGATAATCACTGGAGAATGTACTGCTATTGCTTTTAGAATATCTATATCTCTTGAAATCAAATCACTTTTTGTAGCAATAGAAACTCCGAACCGATAACGATCAATCAGCTCAAGTGCCCCTCTTGTTAGCTTAAACTCTTTCTCAAATGGATTATATGGATCACTCATTGATCCAGTGCCGATAACACCAGTTTTACGTTTTGATTTAAGCTCACGTGCAATTAAGGCAAGTGCATTTTCTTTTGCCCTTACCTCATCAAAGTTCTCTACACGATAACATTCACTACGACTATCGCAGTAGATGCAGCCATGGCAACAACCCTTATAAATATTCATATTGTAATTATTCCCAAACCAAGAATTATTAGTAGCATAGCTTGAAATGATTGTTTTTGCCTTAATAAACTCCATTTTACAATCCCCGTTCGGCAAGAAAGTTTCTAAACTTCTTTTCCGATAACACTTCGTTAGTTACAAATTTGCCATCATAAAAAAGACTGTATGTTGTAAATGGTGCAGGTGAGTTTTGTGCCTGCTCTTTTGTTTGATACTTTATTAGAGTAAAGTCAATACCTTCTATACCAGCGATTTCCGTAAGCAGGGTGGCGTATTTTTCAGTATGTGGACACTGATTCGAATAATATAAGACGATTCCCATCTTATCAATTACACCCTTTTTACAGCATTCTTTTAATCTTGGTTTTTCTGCATCCTTTTCAAAAGGTAGATACAGCAGTTCAAAATAAGGATCAGCAACATCGCATAATTGAAAGCCCTTATATTTCAAATATTTGGGATCCGATAAAAAAGGCATCTTCTTTTTTGAGGAAAGAATGACCAATCCTTTCTTTCCATACTGCTTTGAATCTTTGATACATTCTTCTAACAGCTTATTCCCGTAACCTTGTCCTTTAAACTTGCCTGAAACCCAGAAACAGTTAATAAACATATATCCATCAGCTTCTACAGGACACCAAGCATTTTCAGCAGGAATATACTCAATAAAAACCTTCCCCCGCACATCAAGCTTTTTAAAGATCAATCCATCATCAAAGCGCTCCTTCATCCATGCTTTTTTTAGGGAAGCACAGCTTTCTCCTTTTTTATCTGTAATTGCACAGCAAATATGCTCCATATCAATATTATGATAATCAACTTTTATAATCTTCATTTTACTTCACCTCAGCTTCAATCTTATACCGTAATACGGTTTTAAGTTTATTAGATGGCACTGTAACGATAACTGGACTTTTTTTCGGAAGATATAGATCTTTATAGTCTTTTTTATAATCTAATTTATTCATATATTTCCTCCTAATTAATTCAAAGAAATGTACATATGAATTTCTGCATAATTCATATCCTATCCCTTTGCACTACAAATTTTGCATATTTCCCCCCAGGTTATAATCAGTATATCATTAATAAATTGACACCTAGGTGTCATATTATAGATATTTTTTCAATCCATTTTCAAGTCTTCTTTTTATAGTATCCCGAACATGCTTTGGTTCTAAAACCTCTGCAAAATCACCATAGGACAGCACATAAGAATATATCCATTCACCCTCTGGAAAAATTGCAGTTACAGTAAAACTTCCATCCAAGTTTTTCAAAATGTATTCTGGATTAAATTCATCATAAATCCTATAGGCCATTTTACCCTCAATTTTTAAAACAAGCTCCACTATTTTATTATTATGATCTTGAAAACCATTGTAAATATTGTTAGGACTCTCTCTCCTAAAGGTTTCATTTAATTGACTCAAATTTTTTATCCGTGTGATTTTAAATAGTCTAAAATCATTTTTAGACCTACAAAATCCATAAATATACCAGCTTTGTTCTTTAAAAATAAGCCTTATAGGCTCAATGGTTCTTTTCGTTTTTTCACCATAAGAGCTAAAATAATCAAAGATTAGAACATTTCCATTTTGAATAGCTGTTTTTAGTAAGTTAAATTTTTGCCGTTCATTCTCATCACTCCCCCAATGAGAAAAATCAACATCAATCCAATTCATACTTTGCTTTTTAAAAAGAGTGCTTAATTTGTGAAGCACAGGCTCTATATCAGGAAATTGCACAGCATTTAGTGTTTGTAAACTCATCAATATTTCATTTTGCTCCTGTTCAGAAAGAATGGATTTATTCAACACAAAATTATCCAACAGACTAATACCTCCGCCTTTTCCCTTATTCGTATAAATTGGTATTCCAGCAGCTGAAAGTGTTTCAATATCCCGATAAATCGTTCGCTGTGAGACTTCAAAATGTTCAGATAGCTCTTTTGCGGTTATTCTTTTTTTGCCCAATAAAATATATATAATTTCAAATAATCTATTCATTTGCATTTTTCATCACCTAAGTATAGAATATCACAATTATATGACAACACCATGTCATATTACACCTTGTATAAAGATTAATTTTAAAATAAAGTAGCCACAATTAAAAAATTCTCCACTTCAATAACAAAAACTACATATTTTCCAGTAGGCAATGATAATGAGATAAATCATGCTAAATATAGCAAATTATAATTTTATTGAAAATAATAATCATTAATGTTTAGGATCGATTTATTTGGGAATATATATATTGGACAAGTATTAAATTACAATAACATATGATTGATAAGGAGGGTTTTATTATGGCAGAAAGAATGGTTGGGTTAAAAGCACCTTTTTTTGCAATGAACACAGCTAACGGTGATGGTAAGGATTTTGGAAAGGTTTCTTTAGATGATTATAAAGGAAAGTGGTTAGTAATGTTCTTTTATCCACTAGACTTTACCTTTGTATGCCCGACAGAAATTACAGCAATAAACAAAAGACTAGCGGACTTTAATAAGCTTAATACAGAGGTGCTTGGTGTAAGTACAGATAGTGAGCATTCCCACAAAGCTTGGATAAATGCAGCTCAAGATCAAGGTGGATTAGGACAACTATCCTTCCCATTAGCTTCTGATATGACTCACCAAGTAGCTAAGGATTATGGTGTACTAATAGAGGAAGAAGGAATTGCCTTAAGAGGATTATTTATTATAGACCCTGAAGGAGTACTTAGATATTCAGTAGTACACGATTTAAATGTTGGACGAAGTGTAGATGAAACATTAAGAGTACTTCAAGGTCTACAATCTGGCGGACTATGCCCTATTGACTGGAATCCTGGAGACGATACTCTATAAAAATAGTACTCCCCCAGATACTTAAGTATCTGGGGGCTTTTTAAGCTATAATTTATGTTTTGCCTGTATCTGTTGCTTCCAAGCATGCATACCTAGTGAAAGTCCTATCACTCCATAAGCTACGAAGGCTCTAAAAAACTCTCCCAGCTGTGGGTCACCAAATAAATTCCTACCTGCTAGTGGCGAAACAATAAATAATGTATGAAATAAAACTGTACCTAATAAGGCCTGACCAATGGTTGCCTTAGTTACTGAGGCTCCTCCTATTAGAAGAGCTGCTATTGCAAACATACCTACCTGCTCATGGCTACCATATGTACTAAAGGTACCAAGATTTTGAAGATAAATAATCTGTCCCCATGCGGCAAGTACTGTAGAAATTACGATTGCAATAACTCTAATTTTATTAGAGTTAATACCAGATACGGTTGCAATATGCATATCTTGGCCAACGGATTTAAAATCTTGCCCAATCTTTGTTTTTGAAATAAATATATTAAACAAGCATAATAGGGTAATTAAAACTCCTGTTGCTATTGGTACTTTCACATTATTAATCATAATTAATTCTAACAAAATTTTTCTTGCAAATTCTGAGGAATTTCCAAAGGATTGAAACAATGCAGAAGCATTCATAGATATAATACTAAAAATTATTAATAATAGGCTAGTTACACCAATGGTCTTATATTTTTTATTATTAAATTCTTTTAGATATCTAGTTTTGTAATATTTGCAAATAATGTATATAGCTAAAACAACTGAAAGTAATAATACAAACATAGGAAATGAAAGCTTAAAAATATCATCCAAACCATATTTCAATTTGCCAGTTAGGTCTATTGTAGTTCTAACCCCTACCCCAGTGCTTAAAATAAGTTCCTCATTTTTCATAGGAATTATAGATCCAACTAAAATAAGAAATACCATTTGATAAATACCATTCGCAAAAAAACCTAAAATTAAGCTTGTTATCATTTCCTGCCCCTTAGTATTATTTAATAGCTTTCCTGTTAAATATCCAAAAATAATTGCTAAGGGTGCTGCTATTACTGCACACAGTAGAATCCCTTGCCATCCTGTAATTCCCCAATGAGCCACTGCAATAATAGCTGCTTGCCCAGCCATTGCACCCAAAACTATAGCAAAGTTTAGACCCATTCCTGCTAGTACTGGAATAATAAGGGCTAATACTAAAAATGCATTTCTAGAAATTCTAGTAATAATATCATTTAAATAAAAAGAAAATGTTAATCCTGAAGCCTTAAATCCGATCAAACAAAGTACTGCAAATACCACTGTTACCATATGATTTGTTAGTAAGTTCTTTATTTTTTCCTTTAAATTATCCTTTTGATTTTCAGTGTCATTTATTTTATCAATCATATTATTCACCTCCACGAACTTGTGTAAGTGCATATAAAATTATACCATTACTTACTATAATTCTTGTTATTTCCGCTAGGCTTCCTAAGGTCATAATTTTATTTGCAACTGGCAATGCAACAACTAAAAGAGATTGAAATAGAAAGGTTCCTATTAACACATTAGAGATTGATGCCTTTTTTACAGTAGCTCCACCAATTAATATAGCAGCTACAGCTGCAAAGCCCATAAACATCGGTGCTTGATATAATTGAAGGAAACCAAAACTTTGAGAGTAAACTATAATACCTATTGCCCCTAAAATAGTGGACAATATTGTACCTATTATTCTATGTTTGTTAACATTAATTCCAGCTGCCATAGCAAATCTAGGATTATCCCCCGCAGCCTTCATGGCAACACCTGTTTTACTTCTTAGAAAAATCCAAACAATACCACAAAGAGCTAATGTGAATAAAATTAAGCCCGTAGGAATAGTTATACTACCTATATTAAAAGTTGCAAAATCATTTAATATTTTATCAAATCTACCTGCTAGGGATATGGTAGTTCTGACACCCTTACCTATAGGCCAAGCCATTTCTGGACTCTTAAAGGGTAGAATCATCCAACCGATACTCATTAAAGATACCGCTGAAAACCCTACATATGTTGCTACCATCATTTCTGAGCCCTTTACCTTATTTAAAAGCCAACCGTATCCAAATCCAACTATTGCAGCAAGTGGTATAGAAAACAATACAGCTGCAAAAAATCCTATCCCTCCGGAAAGGTTTAGCTCTATACTTATAAGTCCACCTAAAAGACCACAAAGTATTCCTAAAGGCAGGCCAAAATTCAATCCCACACCACTTAATATACCTGGAACCATGGCTAAGACTAATACACCATTCATTCCTGTTCTAACTAAGGAATCTTTAATTAATTCTCCAAAAGGTATTTTCACAATAGCTGCTAAAATAGAAAGAAAAATTAAAAACCCTACAATAATAATTCGAGGAAGACCAAACTTTTCAATAAATTGCTTTACTCTCTCTTTCAATTTATTCAACTCCTTTGCTAAGGGTTTCCAACTTATTGCCTGCCATCATCAACCCATAGTTAGCATCACTGTCATCTGGTTTTAATATACCTTGTATTTTACCTTCGGTTACGATAGCTATTCTATTACATATTGATCTTAATTCAGAAAGCTCACTAGAAGTCATAACTATTGTCATTCCTAATTCCTTATTAAGCTTAACTAATGTTTCTAAAACTAATTTTTTAGCCCCAACATCTATCCCTCTAGTAGGCTCAGAAATAAATAAAATAGTAGGCTCTAATGTAAGAGCTCTAGCAATACAAACTTTTTGTTGATTTCCTCCACTTAACCTTCTTGTAATCTGAGTTGGGCCAGTACATCTAATATCTAAATCCTTTATCATTTTTAAACTATATTCCCTAATTTCCTTTGATTTTATTTGAGTAAATGGTCCATAATTTTTAATATACTTTCTTTGATTATGCATAGCTGTAATAACAATATTTAATTCGATAGATGAGTCCAAAAGCAAGCCTGTGCCCCTTCTATCTTCAGATACAAAAGCTAAATTATTTTTAAGAGCTTCCTTAGGATCACCTAACTTAAGCTCTCTCTCCTTTAAATAAACTTCTCCACTAGCAGGATACAGTCCCATAACTCCATTAGCAATACCAATCTTTCCTTGACCCGCCAAACCTCCAATTCCTAAAATCTCACCTTCTTTAATATCTAGGTTCACTCCCTTTACTTCTTCGCCAGGCATATGTACAGTTAAGTTTTTAATAGATAATATTGTACTTTTATTCTGGATACTACTAGTAGTATTGTTTAAAATTCCATCTATTTTTCTTCCAACCATTAACTCTGCAAGTTCTAATGGATTAGTATCTTGCTTTTTAACCTTTGCTACAAGTTCTCCATCCCGTAAAATAGTTATATTATCAGCTACTTCCATTACCTCTTCTAGTCTATGGGTAATAAAAAGAATCGCAATCCCAGAGTCAGCAATTTTTTTCATAGCCTTCAAAAGTCTACTGGCTTCGCTTTCTGTAAGAACGGCAGTAGGTTCATCAAATACAATAATTTTTAAATTCTTCTTATCCAGTTCCCTTGCTATTTCAATGAACTGCATATAGCCAACAGGTAATCCTGCGACCTTTACCCACTCATCCACATCCATTCCTACCGTATCTAGGGCTGCTCTAGCATCCTTACTCATATTTTTAAAATCCAATATCTTTAATTTTGACCCTAAAAATTTATTTATAAAATTATCCTTATTTATTTCTCTATTAAGCTTTATGTTTTCAGTAATTGAATATCCTGGTATTAACATAAATTCTTGATGTACCATACCAATACCTAGCTCCATAGCCTCTATAGGGGACTTAACATGGGTAATTTCATTATCTATTAGCACATCCCCTTCAAACCCGCCTGTTGAGTGAATTACAGACATTCCAAAAAGTATATTCATTAATGTAGACTTACCTGCTCCATTTTCACCTAACAGAGCATGGATTTCTCCTGGTTTAACGCATAAATCCACCCCTTTTAGCACACGGGTTCCGTAATATTCCTTTGCAATATTATTCATCTGTAATACATACTCTTCCTTTTCCAACGCTTATACCTCCTTTGTTATTACTCATAAGGAATTAATAGTACAAGATTGCCATCTACTGGCAATCTTGTAGGTAGAAATTTAATTTTTAAAATTTACACTTTTCTAGAAGGTTAAAAAATAATATGATCTGAAAGATATAGGAAATAGTTGTTATGACCTTCATACTCTGTTAATTGAACAGAAGCACCTGCTATTTTTTCTAGAACTTCAACAAGTTTTTCTTTATCCACTTTTCCATTTGTCTTACCTTCTAAGTAAGCTCTAGCATATTCTACTCCACCTTCAATAAACATCATGTTTACAGGAACTGGCCAAGTAGCAACTCTTCCTTTCATTCCAGCTTCTTCAACTTTCTTGCCTATTTCATCGATTATATAACTTAAATCCCCCGCCTTTTCATCAGGAACAGCAATACCTAGTGCAGCTGGCATTGCATGATAAGGAGACGGACAACATTGTACTGGGAATATAGCTCCACCTTCTACACTTTGTCTAATAAGAGGTTCCATCATAGCACAATTAGTAGCAAAGAAGGCTGTATCTTTACCATATTCAGCAATTTTTCTTGGCACATCTTCAATAATGAATTGTTGTGTTCCAGGAACTCCTGCATCACCTGTTGGGTCTGGGGCATCCTCTTGCACAAATTTCATACCTAGTTCTTCTGCCTTAGCCTTCATTCTATCTCTTCTTACAGCTAAGAATTCAATAGACATATGTCTTGGGAATGTGTAGTGGACTAAAGTTTTTGCACCCATATTATAAGCATGCTCTGCTATTTGTTCTCCTCTACCTAAATCATCTGTGTTCAGTACAATATCACCCTTAGATGCAATAACATCTTGATCTTCTTGGGGGGATCCTAATATAAATAGCATATCTGGTCTAATCTCTCTAACTCTGTCAACAGCTGCTGCTGCACCTGGTACAGCTTGAGTCATAACAATAGCTTTTACATCTGGGTCAGATGCCATAGCCATCATATTAGTAATCGTAGTTTCCTGCTCTTGCATAAAGCGATCTGGATACGTACTGGTAACAATCATATCACCGTATTTTGCCTTCATATTTTCAGCCGCTCTAAACTCCTCTTCACCTTGAGATACCGTACCAGACATAATACCTATTTTATATTTAGGTACTGCCGCTGTGCCTTGCTTGTTCCCACAAGCTGCTAGGCTCAAAATCATAATTAATGCTACTAGTAACACTAAAAATCTTTTCAAAATTTTCATCCCCTTTAATAATTTCTTTTTTAACTTAACACTTTCTACAGGGTTTGCTATTTCATATAAATATCAAGAGAGTAGATATAGGAAACAATATGCAAATTTGAAATTCCATAATTTTAAATATTCTGATAATTTCTTATATAGAGAAAGTGTTTAGTTAATTTAATTAGTCTGTCCTTTTCTTATTTCTATTCTTATATTCTTTTAAATAGAACTATAGAAATTAAATATTAATAAATCACCTAGTATCTATTTTAAAATAGATACTAGGTGATTTATATATTTTTAAATGTTTATAATAATTTTAGCCTTTTATTGCTATGCAACTTGTTCAATTACATTGCACATCCATTTATTCGATAAAAATCTTTTAACCTCAAAGATTGCTTTTATAATTTCTTCTGTACAGATAATAAAGTATACCATAGGCAATGATACTTTAAAATAGACTGCGGCAACAAATGAAAGTGGAATTGCATATAGCCATAGGGTAACTCCCTGGACTATCATAGAATATGTTGTATCTCCTCCGCCTCTAAATACACCAATTATCATAAGAACATTAAAGAAGCGTAGTGGACAAAATACTGCCATAATTCTTAAAACCATAAGGGTCGATTCATATGTTGTATGGCTAATATTAAAGGATTGTAAAATAAAAGGAGCAGAAACCCATATACCTATTCCTATCAATATTCCAATAAAAGGTGATAATACTCCTAGTTTAAATGCATAGTCCTTAGCTATATCTTCATTCTCTGCCCCAATCTGAGTTCCTATCATTATAGCAGAGGCACTAGCTAAACCAATACATACTACCATAAAAATATTACTTATTGTAGTTGCAATTTGCATCCCAGCTACAGCACTAATACTTATTTTAGCATAAACAACTGAATAGGCTGTCATACCTAAAGCCCATATAATTTCATTTATAATTACTGAATAGGATGTCCTAAAGTATACCATTACAAATTCTCTATTAAAGCTAAATATTTCTCTAAGCTTTACACTAATAATATTATTAACCCCATATACTCTGCTTAAAACGTAAAGCATTTCCGCTCCTCTCGCTATAGTTGTAGCTATAGCTGCACCCTTAACACCCATGGCGGGAAAGCCCAAGTTTCCAAAAATTAATACCCAGTTTAAAATAGCATTACAAGCAACCCCTATTAAGCTAGCATACATCGGAGTATTTGGTTGTTCTGTACTTCTCAATGCAGTAGAATATGCTTGTGTAATACTTGTCATAATAAAACTAGCAGCAACAAATCTTAAATAAGTAGTACCTAAAGCAATAACATGTTGATCTTTAGTAAACACTTTAATTACAAAACTAGGAAATACCAGCCCCACAATTGAAAATACAATAGCTGTTAATAACCCTAATATAATATTTAAACCTAATACCTTTTTTATTCTATCTATATTCTTTTTTCCCCAATATTGAGACATAAATATACTGGCTCCAGCATTAATACCAGATAAACATAACATAAAAATAAAAAAGAACTGATTGATTAAGCCTACAGCAGCAATTTCTGTTTCTCCTAGCTTACCAATCATCAAATTATCAATTAGATTAAGGGATGAACTGATCAGATTTTGAAAAGTAATCGGTAAAGCTAGTGTAAATAATAAAATAAAAAATTTCTTATCTTTTAGTAGTTTCTTCATATCTTATTCCTCCTCTGCCTACAAAAATAAAAAAACAGAAGCAACTGGGTGTTTTATAAAGCTGCCCATGTGCTTCTGATTATTTATCAATTATGATTTTGGAAAAATCTACTTATGTATTATAACCAAATGTTATTATTATGTCAACAGAGAATATTTATTTAACTCCTAATATTTAAATTTAGAAATACTCTCCTGCATTTCTTCAGCAAGCTTTGCTAAAGATTCACTAGCATTAGCAATTTCTTCTATAGATGCTATTTGCTCTTCTACAGATGCTGCTGCTTCTTCTGTTCCTGCTGCATTTTCCTCAGATATTGCTGATAGATTTTGGATAGTCTCTATAATACTTTCTTTTTTTCTATCCATCTCATTTCCAGATTGATTAATATCTTCTATTGCTTCCTTTACTTTGTCTATCGCATCAGCAATTCCCTCAAATTTAATATTCGTTAGTTCTACACTCTCAGTTTGAGACATAACTATTTTATCAACTTCGCCCATAGTATTTACAGCTTCACCAGTTTTATTAGTTAAATCTACCACTATATCAGTAATTTGTTGTGTAAATTGATTGGATTGTTCGGATAGCTTTCTTATTTCATCTGCCACTACCGCAAATCCCTTACCAGCTTCTCCTGCCCGTGCCGCCTCAATTGCTGCATTTAATGCCAATAAATTAGTCTGTTCTGTTATATTTTTAATCATTTCACTAGCGACTTCTATTTTTTCCGCACTTTTATTCGTATTAGCAATAATTTCTCCTACTTCCTTCATAGCCATGTTACACTCTGTGTTTTTTTCTACAAGATCAGTTAATATATTTAAACCTTCATCCTTTAGAATATTTACTTCTTCCGATGCACTACTTAAATTCAAAATATCTTGATGATTTTTGAATATTTGCTTACCTAATTCATCAATATTAATTGCACCTTCTTCAGTATCCTTGGCCTGATCATTTGCCCCTTTTGCAATTTCTTCAATAGTTCTGCCTACTTCTTCTGATGTCACAACTAACTGTTGAGTAACAGCGGTTAACTCTTCCGAAGAGGATGCTAGGTGCTCAGAATTATAGGATACATTTTTTATAAATTCTCTCAAACTGTATATTATTTCTTTAAATGCACGACCTAGTTCTCCTATTTCATCCTTTCTCAGAAGAAGTTTATTTTCTACATCTTCAGTAATATCTAAGTTAGCCACCTTCTGTGCAAAACCTGTAAGCAATACAATTGGCGTTGCAATACCTTTGCTAACAAAAAATGTGATTAATCCTCCTAATACAATTGCAATTAATGTAAACAAACCTAAATTATTTCTTAGTTGATTTACACCTGATAATACTTCTTGTTTATCTATCCCTACAAATATAGTCCATCCACTATTACCTATTGGAGCAAAGGCTGCCATTTTTTCTGTTCCTTTATATGTATAATTTCCTTTTCCAGATGTTTTTTCTGAAATACTACTTTTAATAAAATTAGCTAAAGATTCTGAAGCTGGATCATTTTTCGATTCTTCTATCGGATTATACTGTTGCATAACCAAATCCCTATCCTCATCTCCTACAATGGTTCCATTTTCATTTACTATAAAGAAACCTCCAGTTTCTCTATAATTCATTTCACTTACAATCTCGCTCAGTATATCTCCTTTTCTAGCACCATTTAATACTCCTATTACTTGTCCATTTTGAATAATTGGAGATGAATATACAATTATTGTATCATTATCTGCATTACTAATTATAACATCGGATATAGCAGATACTCCAGACAATGCCTTTTTGAAATAATCTCTATTACTTACATTAAAATTAATCATTTCATCATCTATAGTAGTTGAATTACCACTCAAATCTACTATAGCAAAATTATTATAACCTGCCCTTTTTGCTTCCCTTTCAAAAAAATCTACCTTCTTCTCCCAGGATAGACTGTCGATTAAATGCATATTGGCTGCTAATGTTTCATTGTGGCTTAATTGTTGATTGGTTCTTGCTTCAATATACTTTGAGGCTTCTATAGATAGAGTTTCTAAGAACTCACTCTCCTGATCAATAAGCCTATTTGAAGCAGTTTGAATAGATACAACGCCTAATGCTAATGATGTAATTAGTAATATTAGTGTAAAGATAACAATTAATTTATTTCGTATACTTTTCATGTTGTCAAACCCCCCCCATTATTCGTTATTTAATATATATCGGCGGATTTGCTAAATATCTTTACAATTTTATCGACTCTTCCACAAAATAACTTTATTAAAATCACTTATCGAAATATCAGTATTTTCAGACTAGTTTTTAGGTATATTATCTAGTAACTTTTTGATTTTAAGCCCTATTTGCAGGTTCAGCCTATGTTCTGAGTTTTCTAGGTTTAGACCTGTAATTTTCTGTATCCGTTCAATTCGATAAAGCGTAGTATTGTAGTGGGTGAAAAGTACTTCTGAAATCTTTTTTAAATTGCCATTGTACATAAAATAAGCTTCTAGGGTTTTAATTAATTCTGTCGATTTTTTTTCATCATAGGCTGCAAGTGGCTTAATAGTCATATTATAGAATCTATCTAGCTCATCACACAAATGATCTTGAAAAAGTATTTTATATACACCCAGATCTTCAAAAAATACTAAAGATTTTTCATTTAATATTTCCACAGCTTGTATAGCCTTTAAAGAGTCCATATAGCTTTTATGTACCTCTCTTAAACCTTCATAAGCTCTTCCTATTCCTATTTTATAGTTAAGTTTTTCAAATTTCTTCTTTAATAAGTTTTCCAAATTGCTACTAAATGATTTAATAGTAGAATCTATTTTATTTTTATTATGAAAAGCCAATAACATATATACGCTATCAGTTCTCCTAGCAACGAAACCTTTTAAACTATACTCTTCTATTAACCCTTCCAAGGCACTATATAAGGTTACTAATCTATGGTCAAAATTATCAACCATAATTTCTTCTTTCTCATCAGTATGTATCAACACTATAATGAAGGTGTCATTAATATCTAGCTTAAATAAATGAGCTCGTTCCTCTGCCTTTTCCTTTCTTTTCTCCTCCATAGAAAGTAGGTCTTCCAAAAATTCCGATCTATATCTATTTTCAACATCCCTTACAGAAAGTTGCTTTAATATTTCTAAGGAAATTATAGTTGATGCATTTTCTAATACAGAAAGATCAAATCCCCCCAATGGAGTATTAATAGCCCAGGAAAAAATATGCCCATATATACTGTCTTTTAGAACAATAGGCATTACCATCCTCCGGATGGGCTTCCCTTCGATTATTTCTATTCCTTCGTTAAACTTTCTTTCGGCACTTTTTGTAGAATTGGGATCGTAAAATTTTTTTGCATTTTCAAATAGAATATTTTTAGTGATATTATCAATAGATTCCAATTGCAAAAACCATTGATCCGGAAACCCAATCTTAATTATAAGAGGATTTCTTAAATTTTCACAGGTTACCCTTCCAATATCCCCTATAGTTCCACCTTCTAGTACTACATCCATCAATTGCTCGTGGACTCTTTCTAATCTTTGCAGCAAAGATGTCTGTTTGTTAAAAATCTCCTTAAAAACAGGTGTCATTATATCACTAAAGGGAGTTCCATAGTATAAGTCTATAATGGGAAGATTTAGTCCGTTGGCCAGTTCAATAATTTCAATTGGAAAGGACTCTAAATATGGATATATCTTTATTCCTATACCTGCTAACCCTTTGTTTGCACATTCTTTTATAAATAATTTTTGTTCTTCTAATCCTCCAAGTTTAAAGGAATACGCTGTAGTTAGCAAAAATTCTCCTTGGTCTACCCAATCTAAAATTTCTGGATCTGCCATAATATTTACCTTTGAAACTGTATTATGCAACCCATTAAATCCTGCAATTAGCTTGCACTTTTCCATACATTCCATTTTTAAAACATCTTCAACAGTAATCCCATTTTGCCTTCTCATTATTTCCCACCCCCTTTGTACAGTTCTAAATATTTAGAAGAAATCCTTTATTATTTTTAACAAAAAAGAAACAAGGAAATCTATATAATTTCCTTGTTTCTTTTACTATTTATTTAAGCTAATTTAGAATAAGTAATAGACAGTACCTCTTCTTTAAGCCTTTTAGCTTCAGCTAAAATATTATCACACTCTGCCTTTTTGTCTTCCACATAAGTATTATCACTTAAACCTTGTAGGTTTATAATTACGTTAAATAAAGCTCCCTCTACTCCAGCATAAGCCATTAATGCTCCTACACCTACATCTGTAATTGCATTTACATTTCCATAATTAGCAAATACTTTTTGCAATTTAAGTATGCTAAGGCATTCATTAGCAGTTGTTAGTGGTACTTCAAGAGCTTCTATTGTTGCATTTTCCATAGCTTTCTTCCTTGCTGTCTTTTCCTCTTCTGTCTCCTTTGACATTTTTAGAGCTTGCATAAATCCTTCAAAGGCTTCTACATCTTTATCTACTAGTTTATTTAATCTATTTTTTAGTTTAGCAACCTCATTAAAATTATTATTTAAAGTTGCCTTTGTTGCTTCATCTAAAGCTTCATAGGCTTTTCTACCAAAGGTTAAATTACCAACCATTGCTGTAAGAGCAGCTCCAAGACTTCCTGCTAAAGCAGCTACACTTCCACCCCCTGGTGTTGGCTCTTTGCTTTCTACCGCATCTACAAACTCTCTAATAGGTCTATCAACCAATAACATAAATCTTCCCCCTTCTATAAATGTTTTTAATTTTCAGTTTTCACTATAACTTTATCATACTAAAGATATTTCGTCTATATTCCCCTTATTAAATACAAAATTACATCAATTGTATTTGTAATTTATTAGAAGTTCTTACGCCTCCTAAAATCTTTAAATCATAATCTATATCTATTTTTCCCTTTCCTGTTTCTTCACTAATTTCTACATCTAATACATTTGTTGTTACCTTCATAGTAAAGTCCCCATAGGCAGTCATATAATTACTCTCATATTTTTTTCCCTGCTCAAATATAAAGTCTACAGCAGAGGCTCCAGAGCGTTTCATAGATACTTTTTTATTGTTCTCTATCTTTATTCTAGTTGTTGATCCCTCCATTCCTGAAATTTCTGACTCATCATAAAGAATATAATAACTGCCATTTTTTTCATAAACAGAACCTTCTGTAGTTAGTTCAATTGTACTTTCCTCACCATCAGAATTCTGTTGTATCCCTATAACCCTTATCATACGTGTAGATTTCATTTTACTCTCCTTCTCTTATATTAATTACCTCTCTCGTTAAAACGTTCAATAGCTAGTTCTATTAATCTATCTATTAAATCTTCGTATTTAATTCCTGTAGCTTCCCACATTTTAGGATACATGCTAATCTTTGTAAACCCTGGCATTGTATTAACTTCGTTAAGTAAAACACGATTAGTATTGCTCTCAACAAAAAAATCTACCCTAGATAGTCCACTACAGTCTAAAAGCTTATATACCTTAATAGCCATATCTCTTACTTCATTAAGTATACTCTCCGGTAAGTTAGCTGGTATTGCAAATTTACTAGTCCCTGCAAAATATTTATCATTATAGTCATAAAACTCCGCTGATGGTATTATTTCTGCTGGTAGAGATGCAATAGGATCATCATTTCCTAGTACAGAACATTCTATCTCCTTACCAATAATAGTTTCCTCTATTACAATCTTCCTATCATATTTTCCTGCCAGTTCAATAGCTTCCTTTAGTTTTTCTCTAGTATTAGCCTTTGTTATACCTACGCTTGATCCCATATTAGCAGGTTTAACAAAAATAGGATATTTAAATTTCTCTTCTATTCTAGATATAACTTCCATCTTATCTTTTTTATATTCCTTAAACATAACTACATCATACTTTGCCTGTGGAATGCTATCTACCTGTAAAAGTTTTTTCGATATTGCTTTATCCATTGCTACAGAAGAAGCTAAAACCCCTGTTCCTACATAGGGTATGTTTATCATTTCAAATAACCCCTGTATTGTTCCATCTTCTCCAAATGGACCATGAAGAACTGGAAAAACAACGTCTACTTTTTCAATCCTTCCATTACCAAAAGTTATCATCCCATTGCCTTTCTCAGTTGGCAATAAGGACATCTGTGTATTTAAACCTGCATTTTGTGCTCCTTCATCTGCAGTTTTCTCCCAAGCTCCACTTTGAATCTCATCTATAGGTCCTTCATATAACTTCCAAACACCTTCTTTAGTAATTCCAACAGTAATAATATTGTATTTATCCTTATTCATTGCCCTAAGTATAGAGGTAGCTGACATTAATGAAACCTCGTGTTCTCCCGACTTTCCACCGAATATTACCATTACATTCATCTTTCCCACATTAACACCTTCTTTCCTATATAATTAATATTCTACCTTTGTTTGTCTTATTATTCAACATTTTATAAGAATCATCATTGTATAAAGTTTGCAAATTAATTATAAATTTCAACATGATCTTAGAATCAATTAAACCTCTTCTCTTCACAAAAAGACAGTCGATCAAATTGAATTGATTGACTGTCTTTTTGTAAGTTTTATTTTAAAATAAGGAGATTAACGGCGACTCAATTGTCTTTTTGAGGATTTAAAAAGTTCAAACACTTTAGATTTTAATTGAAGTGGTAACTCCTTTTCATTTACACTACTATATACTAGATAGTACTCTTCCTCCGTTAAGGCACTCTTTAATTCTTGCTTTGTTTTTTCATCTGTTAGTCCATGCTTTACATCTACAAAGCATAGTGGTGGAAACATTACACACCACCAGTTTTGTCCTTTAGCCTTACCTATTTCTATACGCAGTGCCTCATATATCCCTGCAGGGAAAACCACATTACCATATCTTTTAGTTGGAAATTTATGCTCTCCTAAAGATGCCCTTACATCATATTTTTCTCCATTTCGCTCTATCTCTTCTTTCGCAACTTCTTCTATTTTTCTTAAATTAGCCGCTAAAATTTCTCTAGTTTCATTTACATCCTTAGACTTCTCTAAGTCTTCAGCCATTGCATCTATCACTTTATCTCTTACTTTAAGCTTTAGCTCTTGATCTTCTGGAGAATCACTATTAGCCAACACATGGAAACGTATTAAGTTTTCTCCCCTTCTTTCTAGAGCTTTAACTTCTTCATTTACATATAGAACATTTATTAAAACTAATCCCGTTAAAAAACATACTACTAATTTATTAGCCCATTTTTTATACATCTTCATTTCCCCTTTTCATCCATTTGATTGTTATACTCTCATTATGTACAATTAGGGGAAATTTTATACAAGTATATTTTTATATAACCTACTATCTAACTAAACCTATCCTTCGTATTTTAACATCCATCTTTACTTCAATATCTATATTGGGAAAAATATCTTTCCAATCCTTTTCTACACTTTTCCACAAACTATAGTGGCGTTGTCTTAAAAATCTATCCACTCCTATTACATCTGTTGCAAATTCTTTTTGAATTTTATATATTGTTTCTTCTATTCTTTGCTTTATTTCTCTATTAGCCAGCTCTTCTACTTCTTTAATAACTTCAACTTTTAACATATCTTCCTTAGACTCAAAATATGTTTGTTTAACGTCTGCCTCTGCCTCTATTTCTATTAAAATTTTTATATTATTCTCGTTCTCTATTAGGCTCATTTTAGGTTTTTGTGGCCTCATATCAATAGGAATACTATGCCCCTTGTAGCTAACTATCGCGCCTCCTAATATACGGGTTTCACCCTTTAAAAGCATTAAATGTGCAGTTTCTACCTCTCCTAACCAACCATTAAACTGATAGTTGCTAATTACACCAGCACCAGCCACCTTTACATCAGTTTTTCCAGCTGTTATTTTAGGTATAAGTGCGTTTCCAGTTTCATGTAGGTCTTTAAGTATATCCCCTACAGACCCACTAGGTACTCTAGGAGTTCTATCTCTTCTTCTAAATATTTCTGAAATAAATTGCCCCAGCCTTGGCTGCATGGATGGATTAATCTTAATAATATCCCCTGCAGAATCATCTGTCATTGCAAGTACAACCCTTCTACTTAAAAGTTCATTGTTCTCTATTCCATCTAATATTTCTCGAAATGACTTTGGGTCTTTAGCAACATTCGCACCTATAATTATAGTCCTTAGATGTCCTAAAAATAGTTCTTTATTAGTACGGTCTGACATTATTCTAGATACGCTATATAGAGCATCTCCAACAGTTGAAATAACAATATCTGTCACTTCCTCCTTCGTTTCGTTTGGAAATGAAAATGTAAAGGTATACTTATTTCTTCCAGTATCCTTAGCTTCTTTAATATCTGTTGTTTCTTCATCTATATTTGCTGCCTTATCCCCTTCGGCAGAAGAATATTTATCAATGCCTACAGCGCTAATGTGAGCTCTGTCTTCTATTTCTACTTTATCCCAACATCCAGTTAGTAAAAATGAAATTAATAGTAGAAAAATAGCTTTCCTTTTATACATTAGCCTTTTCCTCCCTCCTTAGTCTTTTTTGTATAACTAAAGATATTAAAACAATTAGTGGAATTACAAAAATCATAGTACTCGCAACATATTTAGTATATATATCCATCATTTCGTATGTCATAGATATGTTTTCAGGAATTATAGAAACGAAATATATAAGTGGCAAAAATGGTGCAGCCAAATAAGCATGATCTTTGGAGCTAGTTAATGATTTAGTCATAACTGTCGCCGCTAAAAACATAGGGGCCATAGTAGAAAATATAGCTAATACCCATAGGCTCATAACTAATACCTGGATATTTTCTATAAAAAGTCCTGGCAATTCTATAGTGTCAAACAAGTCTAACGTTGGCCAAAGTAAAGCTTTTACTTGTATAGGCCCAAATTGTGCAAGGGTTGCTGTTATAACTAACATGTAGAACAGCAATATTGCCACAACAGCAATATAAGCCTTTGTAGCCTTTTTAGGTTCATCTAAGTGGGCTCCGAAAAAAAGTATCATTTCAAGACCTATAAAACTAAGTATAATAGTGGGTGCTCCCTTTAAAATTTCAGTAGGGGTAATTTCAAATACTGGAAGTAAATTTGCAAAATCTGACCTAGTAAAGGATAAAGCAAATATAAATACTGTAATTGTTATAAGAATTGGAAATAAAAACTCCATCATTCTTCCTAATACTTCTATTCCTTTTCTTGCTAAATAAATAGCAGCAGCTAATACACTTATATTTATTACTTCTATAGGCGTGTTTGTAAGTAAATACACCTTTATAACTTCACTGAAAATCCTTGCAAGTAATCCAATAAATCCTATTAAATATATTACATATATAAACCCTACTATATAGGCAATAGGTTTAGTTAATGCATCACAAAGTATTTCAAAGTATTGCTTCCTAGGTTTTAGTCTTATAATTGCCCCATGGATTAGAACCGTTACTATTGCTACCAATCCTCCAGCCAATAAAATAATCCAATGATCATAGGGTACTACCTCCGCCAAATCTCGGGGTAAGGTAAGTATACCTGTACCTACCATAGCTATCATTAAAATAAATATCATCTGCCCTATTGGGATTATATCGTTGTTATCTTGCATCTAGCTTCACTCCTCTTTATCTAAATCCTCTTCCCTACGATCCTGCATTCTTTTACTTTGATTTTTATTAGCTGTTGTATCTCTATTATGCATAGATGGTAGCGGAGCCTTAATGAATGTGTCCTTTAAGTCTGTACTTTGTCTAATATAGGTTGTGTAAGGAGCTAAATATGGTACTCCAAAGCTCTTTAGGCTGCATAAATGTGCTAGTATTAGTATTGTTCCTAACATAATACCATATAGACCCAAAGTTGCAGATACAATTATTAGTAAAAATCTTAATAATCTAAGACCAATTGCCATGCTATAACTTGGAATAGCAAAGGATGATATAGCAGTTATTGCTACTACAATTACCATTATAGGTCCTACTATTCCTGCTTCTACCGCTGCCTGTCCAACTACAAGACCACCTACAATACCTATGGTGGCTCCTATGGGCCCAGGTAGCCGTACCCCTGCTTCCCTTAATATTTCTAGAGTTATTTCCATAATAATAGCCTCTATTACAGAAGGAAATGGAACCCCTGCTCTATTAGCGGCTATTGACATAGACAGCTTGGAAGGGAGCATTTGAGGGTGAAAGGCTGTAACTGCAATATATAGTGCTGGAGCATATAAAGATATGGCAGCGCCAATATATCTCAAAATCCTAATAAATGTGGCAATCCCCCACCGCTCGTAGTAATCTTCAGCAGATTGCATCATAGCATTTAAAGTAGCTGGCACTATTAGTGAAAAAGGACTATTGTCCACTATAATAGCTATCTTACCTTCGTATAGAGCTGCTGATGCAACATCTGGCCTTTCTGTAATTTGTATTTGTGGGAATGGCGAACGCCAATTATCCTCTATAAGCTGTTCTATATATCCACTATCAATTATTGCATCTATATCTATTGCACTTAGCCTTTTGTCCACCTCTTTTAATGCATCTTGATTAACTATATCTTCAATATACATAACACACACATCGCTTTGGGATCTCTTTCCAATTTTATACCCCTTTATTTTTAACTTATGATCCCTAATCCTTCTTCTAATTAAGGCAGTGTTAACTCTAATGGTTTCTACAAAACCCTCCCGAGGTCCCCTAATAACAGATTCTGTTTCAGGTTGAGAAATAGATCTGCCATCCCAGCCCTTAGATGCAATGATAATTAGCTTTTCATAATCATCTAGTATAAGTACTGTATCTCCACTTAATATATCTAGAATTCCTTGTTCAATAGTCTCTACTTCCTTCATCTCTGATACGGTTAGAGTCTTATCCTTTAGAATATTACTTAGTTCCTTTTTAATAACTTTTGCATTAGGAGGAGTGATTCTGCTAGATACCATTAAATTTTTAAGTACATAGTCATTTAGTAAATTCTTATCTGCCATACCATCTATATATATTAATGTTGCTCTATAGCTTTCATCTGTTCCTACTTTAATATTTCTATATACAATATCATCACAATCTATCAGCATGTTTTTAATAGACTCTAGATTTTCATCCAGGCTTTTACCCACCTTGGTTTCTTCTGGTTTTATATTTTCATTTTCACTTTTTTTACCAAATAAACTTTCCCACAGGCTCATCTAAATTCCTCCTAAGTCTATATCATCTTTGCAATTATAAATAAAGCAATACTTCCAAATATATATATATAAGCTAATGCATTTGCAATGTTACTTTCTTTATTAAGCTTTTTCTTTTTTAAAAGTGGTACATCTCTTAAGAGCAAAAATAGCCCTACTAATATAAATATAACTAGCATATTAACGTTAAATAATGTCCTAATATAATATAAAATTATGTTCATAGTTAATTCTCCTTTTAATTTTCTAAGCTAAGACTCAGATTTTACTACTTTATTTTTTAAGCCCTTCATCCCTATTACTATTAAAATAAGTGTTGGTACTATAAATAAAAATAAAGGACCTAAGTATTTAGTAGTTCCATCCAAAATTACATATATATGAGTGATGTTACTCGGAAGCATAGCAGTTAAATAAATAAGTGGTAGTTGACATACAGAGAAAAAGTTATTTTCTCTACATCCAGTCATTTGACCAAGCAATACACTATTAGCCATACAGTTAGGTAAATAGGACATGAATACCGAGAAAACCCATAGGCTTGCACCTATACTTGTCATATCTTCAATAAATGCTAGAGGAATATCTATACTTCTTATTAAATTTAAAGTGGGCCATACCAATACTAAGGTTTGTTTTGCACCAAACTTTGCTAAGGTTACTGTGTTTATAAATAAATATAAAAGCGTTACTAATGCTACAGATGTAGGTCCTGTCTTCTTAGCATCTTGTGGATTGTATAAAAACATGCCCAAAATCAATATAGCATCAAAACCTATAAAACTATAAAATACCCTGGGAACTGCAAAAGCTAATTCCTCAAAACTAATTTTAAAAATAGGAAGCAGATTAGAAAAATCGGCATCAAAACATGCTAGACTAAACATAATTATGGTTACTGGTGTCATAACTAGAAACAGTAACTTTGCAAACCTACCTAAAGTCTCTAATCCTAGTCTTGCTCCGTAACCGCCTGTTAGTATCATAGCTAATATAATAATCTCTATTGGTGTCATAGGGAATAATGATCCCTTAAGCACTTCAGCAAATATCCTTATATTTAGTCCCATTAGAATTATTATGTAAATAATATATATAGTGGATAATATATATGCGATAGGTCTGGTTAAAGTTATTGAAAGTATTTCAAAGTATCCCTTACCTGGGAATCGGCTTATAATGTACCCATATATAAATGCAACTATAGCTAGAATTATTCCTCCTGATAATATTATTAGCCAAGTATCTACTTCCGAGGCTTCGATCAAAAACCTTGGCAGGGATAAAATACCGGTACCTACCATTAATAAAGTTGATATCGTAACTATTTCAAAACCTGATAGTTTCTCATCCTTATTCACTATATCTCCCCCATTTATTACCTACTTAAGACAATTTTTCTATATTATCAAATACATGTGCCTTGCTTTCTATATCTGAAATATTATTTAATAATCTTTACACTTTTACATTTTTATATTCATTTATAACAATAAAAAACCTAAGGAATAAGGTTTTCCTTAGGTCTTTTAAATATATTTTTCTAATATTTCAATGTCTTCTATACGATCTATATCGCTACCGACTTCGGGGTAGGGGGTAATTAGTGCTCTGCCCTCTATATTAAATCTTTCTTTTATATAGATTTCAAGTTTTTCAATTGTAAGACGCTTTGAAAGCATTTGTAAAACAATCTTTGGCCCTAATGCTCTTGTCATTTTTAATGGATTTTTTCTATGCTTTATAAGGAGTCTAATATGATCTTCAATAGATTTAACTTTAAATGGATTAACCATTATTAAATTACCTCCAGTAAAGTCTCCTTCTTTTAAAGAAGCATATGTACGTTTAGCATCTGGGTAGTTACCTTCACATATCGATCTTTCAATAATAGGATAACATAGGTCAGCATTTAAATTAAGGGACTTAATTATAAAGTCCTGTACAGCCTGAAAAGTAATTAATGGTATATCACAGGTAGATATTAGGATTTTTTCATTCTCCTCGAAATATGATATTCCCTTCATTAGATTATCTAACATATTCTTTTCTTGATCGATTATTTCATCTACCTTATTACCTATATATGGAGTTAAGAGGGCTTTATTACCCACAACTAATATATACTCTATCATTTCTGACTGGGTTAAGGCATCTATAGTGTACTCTATTAAAGGCTTCCCTTTAAAATTAATTAATGCTTTTCCTTGTCCAAAATATTTAATGTCCTGCTCTCCTTCGCCTGCTAATATAATGGCTTTCATTAGTTAACCCCCTAACTTAGCAAATACTTACCTAAAAGTTCTAACATTCAAACTATTACTTTTATTCTTCTTTATATATTTGTAATTGCTCCATCATATGATCTGTTAGATTCTCTATATGCTTCATTCCACATTTATAGGCCTTGTCTGGATCCCTATTACGTATTGCATCTAATAAGGCCTGATGCTCGTCTACAAGTTCTTTAGCCTTATTATATCGGGAAATATAACGAACACGAAAGCGATAGATCTGTTCCCTTAAACTTTGAGAAATTTGATTCAGCTTATTGTTGCCTGTGGAATTAAAAATACGATCATGGAACTCCACATCTTTCTGGATCATTCCTTCAATATTATCTTCTTCGTAATAACGTTTAAATTCATCACAAACAGATGTAAGTTCATTAATTTCATCGTCGGACATTCTTTCCGCTGCTAAAGATGCTGCTAATCCTTCCAATACCATTCGTACTTCTAATACCTCTAAGACATCCTTTATTGAAACATCTGCAACATAGGCGCCCCTTCTAGGAACCATAACTACTAGACCTTCTAGTTCTAGTTTTCGTATAGCTTCCCTTACAGGCGTTCTACTAACCCCCAACTGCTCTGCCATCTGAATTTCCATCAGTCTTTTTCCAGGTTCTAGCTTACCATCTAATATAGATTGTCTTAAATATTCAAAAACGATTTCCCTTAAAGGCTTATAGTTTTCTATGTATAGCTTTTCTAAATTATCCAATTTTTTTACCTCCATTATAGGTTTGAACCATATATGTTTGTTTATAAAATAAGGATAGATGTTCATATGCGGATTTTGCTTTTTCATAATTTTTATATATACCAAAAACTGTAGGACCACTTCCAGACATCATCGCTCCTAAGGCATTATATTCCATCATTCTTCTTTTAATCTCAGTAATAATATTATATTTTGTTTCTGTTACAGTTTCTAATATATTACCCATATTACTTGATAAAGCATAAATATTACCTTCTTTAATAGCATCAACTAATTGAGTTGTATTAGGTCTATCTGTTATTTTAGACAAATCTAACTGTCCGTATACTTCCCCAGTGGATACAGATATGGGAGGTTTAGCTAATACTATCCAAGTATTTTTAATATTAGAATCTATAGGAGTCAGTTTATCTCCTATACCTTTTGCTAAGGCAGTTCCTCCTAAAATACAAAATGGAACATCTGCTCCAATGGTTACCCCTATATCCATAAGCTCTTTTGTGGAAAGCCTTAGATCCCATAGATGATTAAGGCCTTTTAAAACTGCGGCTGCATTAGAGCTCCCACCTGCTAGCCCAGCTGCTACTGGGATTTGCTTATCTATATAAATATCTACCCCCTTAGAAATAGATAATACCCTTCGGAGCCTATCCGCTGCCTTATATGCAATATTCGAAACATTTTTAGGAATATATTCACAGTTGGTGAAGATTTTTATTTCTTTATCATCTCTTTCTCTAATACATATATTGTCATATAAATTTATTTGCTGCATAATCATTTCTACTTCATGGTAACCATCGGGCCTTTTGCCTATCACATCTAATGATAGGTTAATCTTTGCCCTAGATTTCAAATTTATTTGTTTCATTGTTTTCTCTCCTCAACCAACATTATATCTGATAAATCATCTATTATTATATATTAATAAGGGCTTTTTCTGCAATACTTAACAAAAGCATAAAAGGACTGTCAATAAGACAGTCCTTTTTACTATAGCTTAAAGTTGTGAACTTTTTCAATAATAATATGATCTCCAGCTTTAACAGCTACTGGATTCTCAATTTGATTTGTTTCCATAATCCTTTGTACAGTTGTATGATATCTTTTAGCAACCTTCCACAGAGTGTCCTCAGGTTGCATAAAATATATAGTTAAACTCGGTCTTGATGTTATATTAACATCTTCTTCTAATTCATCAATATTTGCAATTACATCTATAACTTTTTTACAATATGCTTCACAGGTAGCTCCTACATTTATCTTCAGCTCAACCTGTTCTCCATTTATAACATTATAGTTTGTTTCTTCTATAAATAATTCAACTTCAGCTTCCATATCTTCTTGTAGACCTTCAAGATCAACATAATGTTTAAATGGAACTTCTTGAATAAAGCTATATAAAGGTTGTATTCCTTCCATTGCCTTATACATAATTGTAGCTTCTAATATTCCCTCTATCATAGTTTTATCTACTACAAGACTATAGTCTGTTAAAATTGGTTTAACATTAACAGAAAATACTTCATTAATAGGAGGATGGCCATGAGGTATATCTAAAGTTTCTCTCAAAAGTACATGTGCTCTATTCATACCAATATTTTCGTTTAATTCAATCTGCTTTTTGTTGATTTTAAGCACTTTACTTGGTGAATATGTATCAACCAATATCTCCCTACTTTGAGTGTCCATAACCTTGGCCTCTACTTTAATTACCCCTTCAATTTCTACTATCTTTCTCTCACCACGAATATTCTCTTTAATATCATAGTAAAGTTCGTCAACAGAAAGTTTTAATTTATATTTCATATCACTAAAAGCATCCGTAATTTCTACAAAGTGAGTAAATGGAATCTCTCTTTTAATTATCTTTAATGGATTTTCATCATCTTCATCAACATATAATAAATCGATATTTACTATACCACCTACAATTACTTTTCCATCGGTAATTTTAGTTTCCCTCTCTAGTACTGTAGCATCCCATTTTAAAACTTCTTTAATCTCATATTCATCTTCATCTATTTCGAAATTATCTTTTACTAATGTTTCTGATTTGTTGACTCCTACAATATCAGTGTATTGAAATGTTTCCTTCAACACTTGAATATCCTCTAGGCCTGCAAGATCCTTAGTAATTTCCATAGTCTTTTCTTCAATACCTTTACCAGTTAAGTTAATTACAGCCTTTACCCCAATTTTCCTATCGTTGTTTATATTAAAGTCAACGTGTTCAACTTCTGCTACTACTTCACTCTTCATTTTAGAATTAATACCTTCAATTTCAATACTTTGCTTAAATTCTGTGCTACTATCTATGCTGTAAAGAGGTTGTTCTCCTTTTTCAGAAACATATAAAATCTTAAAATATGTAGTCCCTTCTACAGCAATTTTGTTATCCATTATCTCTTGCTTAGTTAATTGTACTTTACCATTGGCAGATAAAACTCTTGTAATGTCAGGCTTTGTATCAGGTACTAGAATATCTCCTTCTACAATTGTCTGAGCAATATTTTCACCTACTACTTGATCCAATTTAAACAAGTCTCTTATTAGTTCAACAGACATACATTTGCCTCCTCCCGAAATCTTTTAAAATCCTTACTATACTATATTTTGTTGTGTACAAAATATGTTAAAAAATTTATTACCATTTTAGTTAGTCCAATAAAATTTCTCTTTTACATATATATGTTATTAAATAAAAAAAAGAAGTGAAAATGCAGGATTTTCACTTCTTTTTTTGCTATTCTATCTAAAGGAATTAACCTTAATCTCAATAATATTATAGATTGAAACTGATACTTAATAACTAAGCCAATAGGTTTATAATAATATTTGGAATTAACATAGCTACAAACATACCATAAATAACATCAAACCATAATACAGATGCAATAGTGCATAGATAAATAAGTCCAACAATAGGTGTAGCTAATATTCTAATCCATATTGGTGTTTCTTCTTTTTTAATTCCATTCCAAATATTTTTAGCATCTTGAATACTAGGAAAAGCATGCATTGCTATAGAAATACCTAGCCATATAAAAAAGTAATCTACTGTATGACCATCACCAAACCTAATTACTGGTATAGCTCCTGGAAGAGCTATCAAAGCACCTAGGATAGTATTAATTAAAAATGGTCCTATTCCTATTAATAACTGTTTAATAGGCTCTGTAGGAATCTCATGTGTTACATATCCAGCTGGATTTTTTAGGCTAAAATAACAAACATCTAATACTGCAACCCTTGTAATTCTACAAAATAACTGATGTGCAAGTTCGTGAACAATTACACCTGGAAAGGTTGTTATAGAAACCAAAAAACCTGGTATTATATACATTAATTCTACCTCCTCTCATCTTTATAGGCATAAATACAATTCAACATTTTTCCTATATTATCTACTATCTTAATTTGATCAGCCCTGAAATAACATCTTCTAACCATTTTATCTCCCTATTACTGTACTGATTTTGCTGATTTCTAAGTAAATCCATTGTTTTATTTCTTTCTTCTTCCATATTATTATAATGATATGCTAAGGCAAGATTTGATATAAAATAGGGTTCCTGCGGACTAATCTCATAAGCCTTTTTTGCAAAGTCCAATGCTGCTTTATCTTCATATCTTTTAAGTTCAATTCTACTTAATCCAACATAAGCACGTGGATTTTCAATATTGTGTTCTAAAACTTTGTTGCAATATTCAATGCCTCGATCGAACTCGCCTCTTTCCCTATAAAGTGCAGAAAGAAATAAATAGCCATCATAAAATGTGGGATCAATACTAAGTATTTTATTCATATACTCTTCTGATTCATCATATCTTCCTTGATCGTAATAGACATTAGCTAAATAATAAATAGCAAAAACATCCTCTGGATTTTTATTAACCCAATTTTCTAATTCATTAAAAAACTCTTGGGTTCCTAGATCATATTGATCTAATACGTTCACTAACTCCTCGCTTGGATAAAAATTCCTAGATATTTTATCCATAATTTCATTAACTTCCTCAACTAAATCCTGTTCGTCCAGATCTCTACCACCAATTATATCAATAGTATTAATGGCTTCTTCAATTTTATTATTATGATAGTAGGTAACCGCCAGTTTAGCTAATATTAATGTGGAGTCTGGATACTGTTCTAATGCCTTTTCATACTCCTCCATAGCTGTTTTATATTTGTGGGCTGTTTCTGCCTTTTTCCCTCTTTCATAGGCAATACCACTGATTAATGTTTGAGGAAATCTCATTATACCAGCAATAAACGTAAATATTAATATTATAATAAATCCCTTAACCCATAGAGGTATGGGTCTCCTAACAAATTCTTCTCTACACTCTCTACATAGTGCTAGATTATATCCCTCTTCAACATGAGGACTATTGCAGTTTTTACATACTCCATCATCGACATAATCCTGCTCCATTACTTCTTCCGACATATTTTTAGCCTCCTTTCATAGATAATATAACTTTAAAATAAAAAAAGCTTTGTACAAAAGCGCACAAAGCTAAGGATAATCCTTATATAATTGGATTATCCTTTTCGGCAACCCGGCTACCATAGTAAAATATACTTTAGGCCCAAGGCTTTGCGTCATTATCTTTCGATAATTTTGCCCTTTTCAAATACTGTATATATTTTTCCGTTTAACAGGTATATAATTATACATTTCTCTACAAAATCCTTTATTATCATATCGACAAAAAACGCCATTATTCGACAATGGCGCTTTCAATTAATTTTAATTTTTCCTTTCTTCTCATCTGCTTTATTTCATATTCCCTCTTCTGGGCAGATACTTTATCATCATACTCTTCAAAATATACAAGCTTTACAGGAAGTCTAGCCCTTGTATATTTCCCACCATTCCCATCTCCATGGGTTTTAACTCTCTTCTCTAAATTATTAGTCCATCCAGTGTATAGGCTCTTATCAGCACATTCTAATATGTATACGTAGTTCATTTTAATCACCATATATATTTTATCATTTTTCTAGTACTAGCCTACTTTAATAAATTTAAAATAGTATCATAAACCATCTTCGGAAGCACATTAAAGGAATAATCTCTTTCTACTCTCTCTGTAAACTTATGAGCATCTTTGCCGAAAGGTCCTATATTTACTACAGGAAGGTTAAGTTCTTGCATTTCTTTAAGTGGAAGATTATATTTTACACCAAAACCTGGCATATTTTCTTTTAAAACTCCGATGATAGAATCTTCTTTTGGTGCAGCAGCATAGCTTAAATCTGATATATAAGGATAGAATTTTTTTCTAACTATATTAAATTTGTTGTCAGCAGCTTCAATAGCATCATCAACAGCTCTTAGAAGATTTTTCTCTTTAACTTCATTACCTTCTACATAAATGTGAGGATAATATGGTGGTGAGAAATAAGCTATAACTACAGGTTCTTTATCAGACCACATTTTATGTACTTGCTCTACAAGTTTTAATGCAAAAACCCTTTCATCAATTTTATCATTATCAAGTAGCTCTCTATTTAATTTCTCAAGCATTAAATTAAGTTCTTCACCTTTTTCAGCCCTAACTTTTTCAACTAGCTCTTCATAAGTAATAACTCTTGCTTTCCAAGGTAACTCCGCATAAGGATAACTACTCATTTTACAATAACTCTTATATTGATTATTTAACTCATCTATAGTATTTTGGAAAGCTTTAAAAGCTCCTACTAACATTCTGTTCATTACTTCATCAGGAGTAGATATATGGGTAGCATAGTTAAAGTAAAGATATGAAGTCTTCGCAATTTGTACTGAGTATTCTGTTTTTAAGTCTTGTTGCCTCAAAGTAATTGGTGGAAGAGACACTTCTCCTTCAGCCACATCACAGTACTCCATATTTAAGTTAAATTCCTTAGTTATGCTAGAAGATATTTGATTAGGGTCTAATCCTTTATAGGGTTCCCCCACATGGGTTTCTTTACCTACTATAAAGAAACTAGGCATTAGTTTACCAACAGTACCTATGTATACATATCTATTTTCATCGCCAACATATCTAGGAGCACTATAATCAGTGTCTATAACTGCTAAGTATTCATAGCCTTCCGACTCTTTAAGCCTAACTAATTCAGGTACTACAGATAGCATTCCACCAGAGTTGCCTTCTTCATCACATACAGCAGCAAATATAACATTTCCCTCTAGATTATCTACGTTTTTAGCTAGTTCTTCCATTATGGTCATGATAATTGCTACTCCGCATTTCATATCAAAAATTCCTCTACCAAAGATATAATTTCCAGTGTCTAAATCAATTCTGGCTTCTTCAGGAATGATTACTTCTTTTAATTTTTCAATTAATTCTAAAGGTTTAGTAGCATACTCTTTTAAGTCACCATAATCCGTTATACCAACAGTGTCTGTATGTCCAATTAAAATAACTGTCTTATTGGAATTTCCCTTTTTTCCTTTAATCGTAGCCAAAGTAGATTTTCTACCAATCTCATCGTCTATAACATCTACGTATTTTAAGTTTTCAGGATTATTCTTAAAATAATCCATTTCACCAAAGAATTTATAGATTCTTTTAACCACATTATTTTCTTCTTTAGTACCTACAACACTAAGGATACTTGTAAGCCCTATAGCTAGCTCTTCAGCTCTTTTACCAATGTCCATTATAATACCCCCTTAATATGTATTGTTTTACTCTAAATCTTTAAACCATCAATACTAAAGCTCTTCACGCACAAGAGGCATAGACATACATCTTGGACCACCTCGTCCTCTTACCAGTTCAGATCCTTCAATCTCTATAACTTCTATTCCATTATTTCTTAAATATTCATTTGATATCTCATTGCGATTATATGTAATAATTACTCCAGGTGCAACAGCTAGGGTGTTAGTAGCATCGTTCCATTGCTCCCTAGCCGCTGTAATGGCATCTCCTCTACCAGTTTTAATTAGTTTTATAGCTGGAAGTCCTAAGGCTGACTTCAAACTGTTTTCTAATGTATCTATAGGTGTAATCTTTGGCATCTTCCTACCCTTGGTTAACTCATATACACTAACCCTATCCTCTATTCCAGGATAAATTGTAAACTTATCGTAATCAACCATTGTAAATACCGTATCTAGATGCATATATGCTCTAGTAAATGGAATTTTAACAGCTAGCACCTTTTCTATGTTACTATTTTCAAAAAGTCTTTGGGCTAAAATTTCTATACCATTAGCTGAAGTCCTTTCACTACAGCCAATCGCCACCACTTTATCACTTAATACTAAAATATCTCCTCCCTCTATACTGTGTTTTTCATTGTAATCGTACCATTGAGGAGTATTTTTCCCATTAAATAATGGGTTGTATTTATAAATATATCGTAAAAACATAGTTTCCCTATTTCTAGCACTCATTTCCATTTTATTAATAGATAGACCTTGACCAATAACGGTTCCTGGATCTCTGGTGAAATATAGATTTGGTAGAGGATTTATATAGAAACGATATTCTTGTTTAATATAATCTAATAAACAAGGTTCACGTTTAATTTCTGGTAAATCATCTTTATGTAGTCCTGATATAGCTATCTCCACAGTTTCTGCTGGCGTTTTTGTTAATAAGTATTCTATAATACCTTTTTCTAATAGTTCATTACCAATGTTACAGATCTTTACTAAATCTTCAACAAAGGATTCATGTATATCTTTATTCTTTAAAACTTCTTCTAATAATTCTTCATAATAATATACATCAGCTCCTCTGCCAGTCATTACCTTTGCAAAGCCATCATGCTCCTGCCTCATTCTATTAAGCCATGGTATATCATCAAATAGAAGTTCTTGTAAATATTGAGGTGTTAATCTCTCTAATTCTCGACCTGGTCTATGAAGAAGTACTGCCTTTAATTTGCCTATTTCCGATGTAATATTTAAAAAACCACCATTTAGCATAGTTTTTCCGCCTCCGTTTTAAACTTTTATGAATTGTCTTTTTATTCTAATAATAGTATATCCAATTTTTATGCATAATTCAATATTAGTATTTATAAGGTTTATAGAGTTTTTATACATTTAATGTATAAAAATTTAAACTCGTATAATGCTGTCTCATTGATTATAAAAATAAAGACCACCCATTAGGGTGGCGTTTATATTAACTAACTTTAATACTCTTGTTGTCACTACACACGGTGATTTCAACTGTTTCTGTAAGAATATCAGAATAACTGTAGGAAACTCTTCTAACATTGTCATCAAACTTTCCATCAATTCTTACGATAAAGATATTGGGATATGTGTTCTCTAAGATTCCTTCTCGAACAGTAGTTTTCTTTCTTCCTTTATTAGCCTTAAGAACAATTTTTTGTCCAACATATCCTTCAATGTTCTTTCTAATCTCTTGTAATTGATTTGTTCCATCAAGTGGAGTTTTGATTGCCAAGTAATCACCTTCTTTCGCAACTTTGACAATTATATCATAACATATTTGATAACTATTGTCAAATAGTTGACCATATATTATAAATGCAAATGGATTGTTTGTCAAATAGCATATATTTGTTTTTTAAATATTTATTATACATAAAGTAAGAGAATTGTTAATTCTCTTATTTTATTTTAACTAAATATATCTATAGAAATTAACAAATCCCTTTGCGATGGATTTAGCAGCTCTCTTTCTAAAGCTATCATCCATTAGCATCTTTTCTTCTGCAAAATTAGAGATGTAGGCTACTTCCACATGGATAGAACTAACAATAACTTCCCTTAATAGGAAAAAGTCAGCTGGCTTTATACCTTTATCCAGAGTCTCAATCTCCTCTGTCAATGCAGTCATTATTTCTCTTGCAAGTTCTTTAGCAACTGTATCTCCTCGGAAATAATAAATTTCTGTTCCAGATTTAGAAGGATGATTAAAATAATTTTGATGAATACTAATAAAGAAATGAGGTGCAATACTATTGGCCATTTGAGCTCTATCATTTAAATGTACAACAATATCTTCTCGTCTAGTTAAATAAACCTCTGCGCCTAAACTTTGAAGTTCCTTTTCTAAGTGTAAAGCTATAGATAGGTTAACATCTTTTTCTCTTAATCCTTGGCTTCCAACATGATCATCACTATCTTCACCACCATGGGCAGGATCAATCACTACTAGTTTCCCTTTTAAGGGCATATTTATACATGGATTTTGTATTTTTTTAATTTCAATCCCTGTATAATAATATTTTAAAATTTCTTCTGCCGAACTACCCTCACAGGCCATATTATTTGCACCATACTGACAAAGACCTAAACCATCGCCCTTACCTATCGTAAAAAAGCGCATTATTTGTGGTCTCCATCCAAATCTAGTTGAATTTATATTCAAAATATCCATTACTTCTTTTCCTTTAAACTCTTTACCACCAATTTTTATTTTTGTTACTCTATTTTGCTCATCCCTAAGAACATCATCAATAATATTATCAATAGTAGTATCCTTCAAAACCTCATCATTAGTTAGCTTTACTCCTAATTTATTTTCTACCTCTTCTATAGGAATATCCTTATAGTTTAAAGAATACGGGCTGTTTTGACAATGATTACAAAGTACTTTTCTTAAATACTGAACAACATTGCCCTCAACATTTTCGCTATTTTCTGTAGATCCTCCACATACTAGATGAGCCCTCGCATCAATCGGCTTATTATTAAATAGTAAAACAGACCCTTTGGTCTCCATTACAGCTGCTTCTATCTTTTTAACATAATCTTCGTAATCTCTCCCCCATATTTCTTTATACCGCTCTAGCGGTATAACTCCTACAAAATTCTCCATTAAAATATCAGCTTCCTTCTGCTGACTTACACCACATCCTCCATAAGCTCTCATTTGTCTAACTAACTTAGTTCTCATAATAATGCTTTGACACTTTAAAGCCTCTATATGAAAGTTTAGTGGAATACTCCATGCCACTAACTGTTTCACCAGTTCCTCCAGTTCATTTATCACTATTTTGTCAGCTTTTTTATCATATATATTTATATAAACTTCTCTACTTTCATCATACAAATTTAACCCTCCTAGTCTTTCGCAATATGCTTTTTATTTACATCAACTTCCCCCACTCTATAACTACTTGTATATAGTAATTTTAAAAGCCATAGGCTAAGTATAGGGTTATTGTAATATATAATATGAGAAAGCTGTTTTCATTGTGCATAACTACTGTTTTTGTAGCATATAATGTATGATATTTTTATTTTTATCTTGCCAGAATTTAACTTTTTATATTATAATGATATTAATGGCAATATTTTAACCAATTATTTCGAGTTGCAAAATTTTCATTTCAGAATGATATAATATAAATATATTACTGTTTTAAAGAACAGGAGGAATTAAAATGAAGTGCCCTATATGCGGTAATGAGAATACTGGAAAACTAAGTAAGTCTAGATATTTTTGTAGTAATTGTTTTGTGGAAATTTTCTACTCTAGAAAGGATCAGCTTCAACTTTTCAGAATATTAGAAGACGGGTCAGCACATCCTATTTGTGTTAGCTAAAAATGTCAATAAAGATTTATTACGTTAAAAAGTCGAATTGATAATATATCAATTCGACTTTTTTATTTACACATATCGTGATTTTTAAAATTTACACAAACTTCACACCTTTAAAAACTTACTAGTGACAACCTCCACCATCGTCGCTTTCTAAGGAAATCATAAAGCCTTTTCTAAACATCTTAGTGCCGTAATCCACCTTAACAGCTCCAAAACGCTTATGAAGATCTTTATCAACTACAAATTTTATACCATTTACATCTGTTTCTACATCTGTTTCTGTTGCCTCTTCCAGAGACAATGAAAAGCTGGGGCCCGCTCAGCCCATAGACGCTACATATATTCTTACACCCTTATCCTTTGCATTTTGTTTTAATATTTCTTCTCTAGCAGAATCAGTTAAATTTATATTCATAATTTTTCCTCCTTCTGGATATATAGTTTAATTAAGGCTATAGTATTTTGACTATAGCCTTATTAGTATATTACATTTATATACAAACATCCAAATTATTTTTATTTTACTTTTCCATAGATTTTACCAAATGGTAAAGTGTTCTTACAGCTACACCAGTTGCACCTTTAACATTGTAGCCTTTATCGCTAGATGTCATAACTGTACCAGCAATATCCATATGCACCCAAGGACGCTCTCCCACAAATTCTCCTAGGAATAATCCTGCAGTAATTGTACCAGCTCCTCTAACTCCAACATTCTTAAGGTCTGCTATATCACTTTTAATTAATTCCTTATACTCTGGAAATGAAGGTAATTGCCATACCCTTTCTCCTGCATTTTCAGCTGCTTTCTCTACCTGTTTTACAAAATCATCATTATTGGAAATGAGAGCCGTTGTTATATTACCTAGAGCAACAATACAAGCTCCTGTTAATGTAGCTAAATCTACTAATTTTGTAGCTCCTTGCTGTATGGCATATGTGATACAGTCAATAAGAACTAGTCGACCTTCTGCATCAGTATTCAGTACTTCTATTGTTTTTCCATCCATAGAAGTTAGAATATCTCCTGGCTTATAAGCTTTACCTGAAGGCATATTCTCACAAGCACCTACTATACCAATAACATTAACTTTTGGCTTAAGAGCTCCGATTACATCCATCGCACCTAATACGGAAGCACCTCCACCCATATCATTCTTCATTTCATCCATTCCTGCACCTGGCTTTAAGGATATTCCACCAGAATCAAAAGTTAATCCTTTTCCTACTAATCCTATGATTTCATCATTATTTTTGTTACCAAAATATTTTATAGCTATTAATTTAGGTGGTTCTTCACTTCCTTTAGTTACTCCTAAGAAGCTTCCCATTCCTAACTTTTCCATATCTTCTCTTTCTAGAATGCTAACTTCAAGACCATGTCTATTTGCAATTTCAATAGCTTTATTAGCCATTGCTGTCGGTGTTAATACATTACTTGGTTCATTAACAAGATCTCTAGCTATAATAGTACCATTTGCTAGTTTTTCTCCTACTCCAATTCCTTTTTCTAGTCGCTCATTTGCTGATACATCTTCATTTAGTATGTATAATTCTTTTATACCCAATTCTGATCCGCTTTTATCAGTTGTTTTATATTTATTAAATTTATATAATGCTAACATTGCCCCTTCCATAATGCACTGTCCAACCATCTCAGCAGCAATATTTCTATCTAAACCTATAGGCATAATTGCAACTGTGGTTGCTTTAACTTTTTCTACTTCCTTAACTGCCTTAGCCACTAATCTACGTATAGTATCTTCCTTAAGGTTTTCTTCCTGTCCAAGTCCTAATAACAGTATTTTCTTAGCTGGAACCTTACCAAGACTATGCACCAATAAGGTTTCTCCCTCTTTTCCTTTAAAGGACTCATTGCTGATCATTTCTGAAATAATGCCACCTAGTTGCTCATCAATGCTATGTAATGCACTACTTAAGCTTTTTACACCTTCATAAATACCAATGATTATTGCATCAGTCATAACATCTTTAATTTGATCTTTAATTACTTGCACCTTCATTCGAAAACCTCCATCATAAATAATTTTCATATTCGGTGTATTGCTAAGACTCCCGCTTCTATGAGCGGGATGTCAAGCACTACATCCTCGAGATAAGTACAACTATGGTCCAAAGAGAGTTAAAACTCTCTTTGGACCAAGTTTTCTTTATAATCTTTCTTCTACATTAATACCCTTTAATCCTTCAAATATACCAAAATAAAAAGTATTGCATTTAAATTTTAATTTTTCAAATAATTAGAGGAATTAGTTTTAAAAAATCGAATTACACTTAACATACAATATAAAATTATAATAAAAAATACTAGTCAATTACAGGAGTAACAGAAAGGGGTATTTAAATGAGAAAAATAGTCTTTATTTTTATTCTAGCTTTGTCCATTATTATGACATCATGTAGTGCTAAAGTGGATATGACAGATAAATCTCTCGAAACCGAAATTCAAATTACAAAACATCCAAAGGTAGCAAACTATGACAGAGGAAAGCTTGATGAGTTGTCCTCATTGGATTGGGATTTAGACCTTTTATGGCAGCTTGATTTAAGAAGCACCGATTTATCAAATTTAGATATTGAAGATAGAATTAATGATTTAATGTATGCAGATTTTGATAGTAAAACGAAATGGCCTGAAAAACTTCCTAAGGATTTTGATATTGATAAAATAATAGAATTTGGTAAAAATCCAGGACTCCAAGTAAATGAGTTACATAAAAAAGGAATAACAGGTAAAGGGATTGGTATAGCAATTATAGACCAAGTACTTCTTGTTGACCATGTAGAATATAAGGATAACCTTAAGTTCTACGAAGAAATACATAAGGTTAGTGAGGAAGCAGAAATGCATGGTCCAGCTGTGGCTTCCATTGCAGTTGGTAAAAGTGTAGGTGTTGCACCAGAGGCTGACCTCTATTACATTGCAGCACCTAATAGTGAAATTAAAAACAATATCACTGAATTGAACTTTACATGGTTGGCTCAGGCCATAAATAGAGTTTTAGAAATAAATGAACTTCTTCCAGAGGAAAATAAGATCAGAGTTATTTCAATTTCAGTAGCTTGGCATGAAGGCGAAGAAGGATATACTGAAGTTATGGAGGCTGTAAAAGAGGCAAAAAAACAAGGTATATTTGTTGTTTCAGCTGGCTTACAAGAAACCTACAATGGTTATTTCATAGGTCACTTAGGTAGAAGCCCTTTAAGCAACCCTAATGAGTTTTCTTCCTATGAACCAAATCTACATATAGCTAAGGGCTTTTATGATGGATCCCTTCGCTTACCCCAAGATGTATTATTAATGCCATCAGACTCAAGGGTAACAGCAAGCCCTACTGGTATAGAGGACTATGCATTTTATCGACAAGGAGGTGTAAGCTGGTCCATACCTTATATGGCAGGATTATATGCTTTAGCTTGTCAAGTTAATCCGGACATTACCCCAGCTACATTTTTGTCTAAAGCTCTAAGAACAGGGAAAACAATCACACTGCAAAAAAATGATAAACAATATAAGTTAGGAAACATAATATCTCCATTAGAACTAGTAACCGATTTAGAATCTAAAATGTAAAGTAAACACAGTCTGTGATTTTTTGCTACTATGCAAAACATAGCCCTCCATATTTAAATGTGGAGGGCTATGTTTTTATATAAGCTCTTCTTTTTCTAAATACTGTATAAAGGCATTTGTTAAATTATTTGTGTTTATATTATTTACAAATAACTTACCATCCTCTACAACTTTAAGTCTTGCCTTACCATCTGTAAAATTAAATCCATTTCCATACAATACTCTACTACCATTTATTGGCCAGAATGCATCTTTGCCATCTACCTTGTTTAGTCCAAAATATTCTGGTTTTGTCATTTCAATCTCTTGTAATATTTCAGCTGGACTATAATACTCAAAGTCTTTATTTAATGTGTTTGCAAGTTTTACAATTACCTGCCAATTTTCGTATTCAACAAGTGGCTTAATGGCTCTATTTAATCTTTGTATTCTTCTCTCAGTATTAGTGTAGGTTCCGCTGGATTCCGCAAAGCTTACAGCAGGTAAAACTACATCTGCCTTTTCAGCTGTATCTGTAAGATGGGTATCCTGAACCATTAGAAAATCTAAGTTATTAAGGTCAATATGGGGTATATCTTCTCCAAATACTAGTAGACCTCTAATATCTTTATTGTCTATAGATTTTTCTAACTCTTTATAGCCTTTAGAAACTCCCATGTCTTTAAGCCCTTGACTATTATTGTTTTGCTTTAATTGAATAATACCACTACGTGGCTTGCCAATATGTCCACTTAAAACTGCCATATTCGCTAAAAGCGCTGCAGCATCAGAGGTAATATTCTTCTGCTCAAATAGGATTATAGCCCTTTTAGATTTTCCATATATTTGTGCAATATCAGCAGCTTGAGGACTAATTTGAACATTTGATAAACTTTCCTTTAGTTCCTCAAATCCTTGACAACTATTAGCCTTAGGTGCAAAACCACCATTAATAAGAGCATTCAAGATTTCCTTTAAAAATAGCGTACTATTAGAAGGATTAACCTTAATATGAGCCATACCGTCTATTTTAGTTTTTTCAGGATTTATTACTATTAATTTAGCTCCTTGCTCTATAGCTTTTTTAATCTTAAATCCTGCTATAGGGTGATTTTTCATAATGTTGGATCCAACAAGAACAATGGTTTCTGCTCCAGTTAACTCATCAAATGTGTTAGTAGATGCATCATAACCTAAAACATCTTCAAGTCCACTCACAGTATTATTGAAGGAACCTATGTTTTGAGTTTTCAATACATCTTTACCAAACTTAGATATTAAATAAATTTCTTCGTTTGTATATCTGTCTGAAACGGAAACAGCTAAAGAATTGCTACCATATAAAAGCCCTAAGCTTTGTGCCTTTTTAGCTGTATACAGTAGAGCCTCATCCCAGGTTACTTCTTCTAACTTTCCTTCTTTTCTAATTAATGGCTTAGTTATTCTCTTTCCAGCTTGAGCTCCATCAAAACCAAAACGTCCCTTTGCACAAAGAAGCTCATCGTCTAAAGGATTTTCTTTTCTAGGTAATGCCCTAACTAATAGATCTCCTTTAGTATTTAAATCCATATTACAACCCACACTACAATGTGAACAAACCGTATGAGTTGTTTTAGTAACAAGAGGTACAGATTTCTCTATAGTTAATCTTTCTTGCAATGCTCCAGTAGGACATACACTTATACACTGACCACAACTTACACAATCTGTATCCTTTAAAGGCAGATCAAAAGCTGGTTGAACTATAGTATCGAAGCCTCTATTTAAAAGTCCAAGAGCAGTAGCACCTACAACTTCATCACAAACCCTAACACAAAGTCCACATAAAATACATTTATCAGAATTTCTAATGATGAACGGATGCCCATCATCCTCTTGACGATAGTGCATTTCTCCAGATAATCTTTGGGGTTCTACTTTATATTCATTAGAGTATTCTAACAACTTACATTCGAATACATCATGGCAACCACACTCTAAACAACGCATAGCATCTCTTTTAGCATCTTCCTCTGTATATCCTGTAACGATTTCCTCAAAATTTTTCTTTCTTACCTCTGGTGCTAAATGAGACATTTTAGGTCTATATTCTCTTTTTATATGAGCAAATTCTTCTTCTGGTACATTATCTCTAGTCACATAGAAAGGATTTTCATAGGGAATAACTCTGCCTTCTAAATATTTACAAATTATATCTGCCGCTTTCTTTCCTTCTCCAATTGCAGTAATAGCAATATCAGGACCTTTATTAGTAGCATCTCCTCCTGCAAATACTCCAGGTAAATTTGTAAGGAACGAGTTTTCATCGGCATAAATAGTTCCCCATCTAGTCAGTGAAATATCTTCAAAACCTTTTATATCTACCTGTTGGCCTATTGCAGCTATAACAGAATCTACTTCGATTATATCTTCTTCACCTTCTATTGGAATCGGTCTTCTTCTGCCTCTTTCATCTGGCTCACCTAACTTCATTTTTTGAAGTCTTACTTTAGACACTTTCCCATTTTCTCCTATTATTTCGATAGGATTAACTAAAAACTTGAAGTTAACTCCTTCTTCTTCTGCTTCTTCTATTTCTACCGCTTCTGCAGGCATTTCATCCTTTGTTCTTCTATATATGTTATAGACTTCTTTTGCACCTAATCTGATGGCTGTTCTACAAGCATCCATAGCTGTATTTCCACCACCAACTACTGCCACCCTTTCACCTATTCTAATAGGCTCATTAACTGCAAATTTACTTAAAAAGTCTATTCCTCCAATAACTCCTTGTAGGTCTTCTCCAGCACAGTTAAGCTTTGTACTGTTCCATGCACCTATTGCAACATATACCCCATCGTAATTTTCTCTTAAATGAGTTAGGTCTATGTCTTTACCAATTTTAATATTGGTTAGCATTTCTACTCCCATTTTTTTAATAATATCAATTTCCTTATTTAAGACTTCCTTTGGTAATCTATATTGTGGAATACCGTATCTTAGCATACCACCAAGCTCTGGCATTGCCTCGTATATAACTGGTTTATGCCCTTCTTTAGCTAAATAGTAGGCAGCAGTAAGTCCACTTGGCCCTCCACCGATAATAGCTACGCTTTTACCTGTAGATGGTTTCATTTCTGGCATAAATACATTAGGGTCTTTTAGATCAATGTCCGCTACAAAGCTCTTTAACCAAGCAATTGAAATTGGATCATCTAAGGTTTGTCTTCTACAGGCAGTTTCACAAGGATGAGGACAAACTCTACCTATGCTAGCTGGTAGTGGTAGTTTTTCCTTTATTAATTCTACTGCTTCTTTATATTGTCCATTGGCAATAAGCCCTACATATCCTTGACAATCTGTACCCGCCGGACAGGCTAAAACGCAAGGTGGTCTACAATCTCCAACGTGATCTGATAAAAGTAGTTCTAAGGCAATCTTCCTTGACCCCTTAACTCTTTGCGTATTAGTAGCAACTATCATACCATCAGCAGCTTCTGTAGCACAGGCTCTTAAAAGCTTAGGTGTGCCTTCTACTTCAACAACACAAAGCCCACAGGAACCATATATCTTAACTCTTTCATCATAGCAAAGTGTGGGAATTTCAATGTTGTTAGCTTTTGCTACTTCTAAAATAGTCTGTCCCTTATGTCCAATTACTTCGGTACCATTTATATTCATCCTAATATTAGGCATTTTTTATTCCCCCCTATGTGTATTAGTCAACTGTCACTGCGCTAAACTTGCAAACTTCATAACACTTACCACACTTAATACATATTTCTTGGTTAATTTTATGAGCTTCTTTACGTTCTCCTGCAATAGCATTAACAGGGCAGTTCCGTTTACAAAGACCACATCCAATACATTTATCATCTAAAATCATATATTCTAATAAATTAGTACATTGCTTAGCGGGACACTTCTTATCATTAATATGACGCTCATATTCATCTCTAAAGTACCTAATAGTGCTTAGTACTGGATTTGGTGCTGATTGACCTAGTCCACATAAGGATCCTTCCTTTATTTTTTCTCCTAGATCTTCTAAAAGTTCGATGTCTCCTTCTCGTCCTTCACCCTCACAAATTCTGTTTAATATCTCTAGCATCCTTTTTGTACCTATTCTACAGTGAATACACTTTCCACAGGATTCTTTACGGGTAAAGTCTAGGAAAAATCTTGCCATATCTACCATACAGGTTGTTTCATCCATAACAACCATACCGCCAGAACCCATAATAGCTCCTACTCTAGAAATAGACTCATAGTCCACTGATGTATCTAAAAGATTAGCAGGTATACATCCTCCAGATGGCCCACCCATTTGTACTGCCTTAAACTGTTTATTGTCGATAATCCCTCCACCTATATCAAATATTACTTCCCTTAGAGGTATTCCCATAGGAACTTCGACTAGTCCACCTTTATTAATTTTGCCAGTTAGAGCAAAAACTTTTGTCCCTTTACTATTTTCTGTACCCATAGAAGAAAATGCACTTCCACCGTTTGCTAATATCCACGGTACATTTGCAAAGGTTTCAACATTATTAATATTAGTAGGCTTATCCCAATAGCCTTTTTGTGCTGGGAAGGGAGGCTTTAATCTAGGCATACCTCTCTCACCTTGTAGAGACTCAATAAGTGCTGTTTCCTCCCCACATACAAATGCCCCTGCACCTGCTTTAATTCTTAAATCAAAATCAAATTTATCTAATCCAAAAATGTTTTTTCCTAAATAACCTCTAATTCTAGCTTGTTCTATTGCATTATTTAATCGTTTTATAGCCAATGGATACTCGGCTCTTACATAAACAATTCCCTCCGAAGCTCCTATTGCATATCCGTTTATTATCATTCCCTCTATTAAATTATGAGGATCACCTTCTAATATACTCCTATCCATAAAGGCGCCTGGATCACCTTCGTCTGCATTACAAACCACGTATTTAACATTCCCTGGAGATTGCTTTGCTGCATTCCACTTAAACCATGTTGGAAAACCTGCTCCTCCTCTTCCCTTTAACCCTGCAATTTTAATCTCTTCTATAACATCCTCTGGGGTCATACTTTCAAGACATTTTTTAAGAGCCTTATATCCGCCAGAAGCTATATATTCATCAATACTTTCTGGATTGATTACTCCACAGTTTTTTAAAGCCACACGTTTTTGTTTAGATAGAATACCTTTATCAATCTCATCTATTAAATACTTATTTGAGTTCTCGTTATTTTGAGCTATACCATTAACAATTTCCTTAGCCATTTTAGCATCAACTTTTACAAAAACTGTTTTTTCTCCATTATCATCAATAAAATCTACAATTGGTTCTAAATAGCACATTCCTATGCAGCCAGTAGTAGTTAGCTCTACATCTATATTCATACTTTTTATTTCTTCTGCTATGGCATCATATACTTTATTAGCACCGGCAGCTATCCCACAGCTACCTTGCCCCACAATAATTTTCATATATTAAGCCCCCTTTATTTGTTGTTTATCCTTAATTTCCCTAATAATGCTCTTTGTTTTTTCTGGTGTTAACTTACCATATGTTTCATCATTTATCATCATTACTGGTGATAGGCTACAACAACCTAGACAGGCTACATTTATTAAAGTGAATAAATTATCTTCTGTTGTTTCTCCGTCTTTTATTTTTAATTCTTCATTAATTGCTTCCTCAATACCCTTAGATCCATTTACATGACAGGCGGTACCTTGACAAAGCATTATTAAATTTTCACCTACTGGTTTTAACCGAAATTGAGTATAGAATGTAGCAACGCCATGTATCTTAGCAGGCTTAATACCAGTCTTCTTAGCTATATAGTTTAGAGCATCTATTGGTAAATAGTTATAGTGCTCCTGAACATCTTGTAAAATGCTAATAAGACTCCCTTTTTTCCCCTCATACTTACTAAGAATTGATGCCAACTTGCCCTCATCCTGGACTGTAACATTTGCTGTGCTCTTATAATCCTTTTTTTCTTCACAACAAGCCATTTATCCCCACTCCTTCCAACATAGATGTGTTTTTGTAGTATAAAAATATATTTTATTCTACAAAAACTTCAATAACCTATTAATATCCTCTAAGCTTTATCTTAATAAATAGTTAAAAAATAAACGTTGACTGACCATTTAAAACATTTCAACTATATAATAACATGGTACTAAAATCTTGTAAACGACTTTTAGGTTAAGTAATCTTCTTATTTTTGGAAGTATATCTTTTGCTTTTAATATATCATCTATTTAAAAATATGTTTGAATTTTCTATAAACTTATAGTAATATATTTATAATTATACTTGATTCAATAGCCAGTTTTTTTAAAACTTTTGTATCAAGTAGAAAAACTTAAATAAAGTCTACCTCTTTAAATCACAGGAGTTAGGGTTCGGGCTAGATGATAACTTAACTTAAGCAGAGTATTAATTTACGTATTTTGGAAGGGAGGATTGGATTTAAAATATAGCTTAATTATTAAAACAGAATAGTTAATTAATTAACATTATTTTGGGGGAGGAATTTATTTTTATGAAAACAAAAAAAGAAGCCACGCTTGTTCATGCTTTAATCCCTATTGCTGTATTGGTAGCATCCTTATTTATAGCAATTACAAAGTTTGAAGCGGATCCTCATATTCCTATAATTGTTGCTATTGTAGTAGCTGCTGGAATAGCTATATTCTCATTAGGATATAAATGGGATGAGATAGAAAAGGGATCAATTGAAACTATTCAAATGGCAATGCAAGCTATATTAATATTAATGATAATAGGTACTGTAATTGGGGTTTGGATTTTAAGTGGCACAGTTCCTACAATGATTTATTACGGATTAAAGATTTTATCACCTGGAATATTCTTAGTAGCTACATCAATCATATGTGCCATAGTTTCTCTAGCTACAGGTAGTTCTTGGACTACAGCCGGTACTGTAGGTATAGCACTTATGGGAGTTGGTCAAGGATTAGGTATACCTATGGAAATAGTAGCCGGTGCAATTGTTTCAGGTGCATACTTTGGAGATAAGATGTCACCTCTTTCAGATACTACAAATCTAGCACCTGCAATGGCAGGAACTACACTATTTGAGCATATACAGCATATGCTTTATACTACTCTTCCTAGCTTTATAATAGCACTAATTTTATATGGTATTATAGGTATTAAATATTCAGGGCAAGTACTAGATACAGCTAATATCGATATTATTTTAAATGGAATATCAAGCAACTTTAATATTTCACCTTTACTCTTACTTCCACCAGTTATAGTTATTATTTTAGTAGTACTTAAAATTCCTGCACTACCAGGCTTAATTGCGGGTACTACAATTGGTGGTATATTTGCTGCCATATTCCAAAAGTCCAACATAGGAGATATTATAAATGCTGCTCACTATGGTTTCGAAATTGAAAGTGGTGTTGAAATGGTTGATGAGCTTTTAAACCGTGGTGGATTAGACTCTATGATGTGGACAGTTTCCCTAATTTTATTAGCTATGACATTTGGCGGTATTATGGAAAAAACCGGAATGCTTCAAGCTATTGGGAATAATATTTTAAGATTTGCCAACAGTACAGGTTCATTAATTACAGCTACTATTTTAACTAGTATAGCAGTTAACTTCCTTGCTGCAGACCAGTATCTATCAATCGTAATACCTGGTAGAATGTACAAAGATGTTTATGATGAAAGGGGAATTCATCCTAAAGTATTATCAAGAACCTTAGAGGATGCAGGTACTTTAACATCAGCATTAATACCTTGGAACACCTGTGGAGCTTTTATGCACAGTGCTCTATTAGTTTCACCATTTGCATTTGCACCATTTGCTTTCTTAAATATAATTAATCCTATTGTTGCTATAATTTATGGATATACTGGATTTAGTATTACCAAGGTAGATAATAATGAAAAAAAAAGGGCAGTAAGTAAATAAGGATTATCTAATAACATTGTATCGAATTCTAGATACTAAAAAAACCTCGAGCTTCTTCGAGGTTTTTTTAGTATTCTTATTTATTTAAGTATTCTTATTTATTTAGATGTACTTTTTAATGCACTTTTAACAGCTTCTTTAATTCCTGTACTTGAGAAAGTCGCTCCTGATACATCATCAACTTCAACAGTTTGCTTTTCAACCATAGCATTTGCTAATTCTTCTAGGGCAACATCACCAATTCCCTCTGTTTCACTTTGCTCTAAAATTTCTACTTTAGCAAGCTTTCCGTCTTTAACTTCAACCTTTACTTTAACATCTCCATGGAAGCCTTCAGCAGCTCCTTCATAAACTCCATCAACAAATTCAATTTCCTCAACAGCTTCTACAGTTTCTGCAGAACCAGCAGATAATAAAGCATTTTTAACAGCTTCTTTAATTCCTTTGCTTGAGAAAGTTGCTCCTGATACATTGTCAATTTCAATATTTTGCTCTGTAACCATATTTTTTGCAAGTTCTTCTAAAGCAACATCACCGATTCCTTCTGTTTCATCCTGCTCTAAAACCTCTACAATTACAAGCTTTCCATCTTTAACTTCTACTTTAACTTTAATATCTCCATGGAAGCCTTCTGCAGCTCCTTCATAAACTCCATCAATAAATTCAATTTCTTCAACAGTTTCTTCTGCCCCACCAGTTCCTCCTGCTAAAGCATTTTTAACAGCTTCCATTACAGCATTACTTGAGAATGTAGCTCCAGTTGATACATCAACATCTATTTTTTGTTCTGCAATAATTCTATCAATAACTTCTTGAGCTCCTACGTCACCGATCCCTTCAGTTTCGCCATGCTCTAATAATTCTATAGAAGTGATCTTTCCGCCATCTACTTTAACTTTAAGCTTAAGAACTCCGTGGAATCCTTCTGCTTCACCTTCAAACTCTCCATCTGTAAAGCTTTGTGATCCTCCAGCACCAGCTAAAGCATTTTTAACAGCTTCCATTACACCATTACTTGAGAATGTAGCTCCAGATGATACATCCACATCTGTTTTTTGCTCTGCAACAATGCTTGCAATAACTGCTTCTGCTCCCTTGTCGCCGATTCCTTCTGTTTCACCATGCTCTAATAGCTCTATAGAAGCAATCTTTCCACCTTCTACTGTAACCTTAACTTTAATTGCTCCTGCGAATCCTTCTCCTTCACCTTCGTATACACCGTCTGTATAAGTAGCAGCTGAAGCTGGATTCGCTTTACCTGACATAAACATTCCGCCTGCCAAAATACCAATTGCTAATATAGGCATTAAAATAAGTGCAATTTTTTGTTGTTTATCCACAACTAGACACCTCCAAAATTGTTATAATTGTATCACACTATATCATCATACCATAGTTCTTGTCTTTTTAAAACAACTTTTTAATAATGTAGATTAATCAATATACGTTATTTATTACTTGCTCATTTCATATTGTTTTACAATTATATTTTTAAGTGTATGCCATGCTAAAACTGCACATTTAATCCTAGCCGGAAAGTCTGAAACCCCTTGTAGAATCTGGGCATCCTCCAGAATTTCATAATCCCCATCTTCCTTTTTAATCATCTTCAAAAATTCATCAATAAGTTCTAAAACTTCTTCTACATTTCTTCCCTTTATAAGATCAATAAGCATAGAAGTAGAAGCCTGGCTTATAGCACAGCCCTTACCTTTAAAAGCTACATCCTCAATAATATTTCTATTAAACTTTACCTGTAGCGTTATATCATCACCACAAAGGGGATTATATCCCCTCTCACATATGTGATCCCCCTCCATTTCTCTACGATGAGGGGAATTTTCATAGTGCTCTAAAATAACTTGAGAATATAATTGGTTAAGATCCATATTTAAACCACTTCCTTATATTTTTAAGTCTATCAATAAATATCTCTACTTCCTCCATAGTGTTGTAAATATAAAAGCTTGCCCTAGATGTAGCTGGTACATCTAAGTATTTCATTAAAGGTTGGGCACAATGATGACCACTTCTAACAGCAATACCATCTTGATCTAATATAGTAGCCACATCATGGGGATGAACTCCCTTTACACTAAAGGAAATAACTCCTCCTCTGTTTTCCATATTTAAAGGTCCGTGTATTTTTATAAAATCTAAAGAGGACATTTTTTTTATTGCAAAGGAAGTAAGCTGCCTTTCATGCTCTAAAATTTTATCCATTCCTATGGATTGCAAATAGTCAATAGCACTTACAAGACCAATAGTTCCACCTACATTTGGTGTCCCTGCCTCAAACTTTAGTGGAGCTGGTGCAAAGGTTGCACTTTGCTCCTCCACTTCTGCAATCATTTCTCCACCAAAGAGAAATGGGTTTACTTGATCTAACATATTTTCCTTAATATATAGTACACCTATCCCCATTGGCCCACACATTTTATGAGCAGAGAACACTAGAAAATCACAGTCTAGTTTAGACACATCAACCGGCATATGTGGAACACTTTGAGCTCCATCTACCAAAACCCTCGCTCCTTTTTCATGGGCTAGACTAATAATTTCCTCTACAGGATTGATAATACCTAAAACATTAGACATATGCTGAATTGTTACTAGCTTTACTTTACTATTAATCATTTTTCTATACTGGTCTATATCTAATCTTTCATTCTCTGTCAAATAAATATATTTTAAAATTGCTCCAGTTTTTTGTGCAACGTATTGCCAAGGGAGTATATTACTGTGATGTTCTGCTATAGTAAGAATAATTTCATCTCCTGCTTTAAGATGATCCATAGCCCAAGCATATGCTATTAAATTTATCCCTTCTGTAGCATTTCTTGTAAATATAATTGAACTTGAGTTAGACGCTCCTATAAAGCCTGCAACTCTTTCTCTTGCAGTTTCATGGGCCTCCGTAGCCATTATACTTAAGTAGTGTGCTCCACGATGGATATTGGCATTTTGCTCCTTATAGTATCTCTCCATAGCCTTAATTACTTGAACAGGTTTTTGAGTAGTGGCTCCACTATCTAAATATATTAAGGGTTTTCCGTAGGCAGTTGTCTGAAGTATAGGAAAATCTTTTCTTATTTGTTTAATATCAAAAGTATTATCCATGGATAATCCTCCTTGTAACTTCCTCTTCTACAATTTTTCGTATCTCTACCACAGGAATTTTATCTATCATAGGTCTAAAAGAGCCCTCTATAATAAGTTTTTTTGCTTCCAACATAGATAGTCCCCTACTCATCAAGTAATAAAGCTTACTTTCTTCTAATTGCCCTGCACTAGCTGCATGATTAGCTTTTACATCGTCCTCTTCACAAAGCAACACAGGTAAAGCATCGCAGCGGACTTCCTTATCTAACAAGAGAACTGTTTGACTTTCTGCTCCAACAGATTTTTTAGCACCCTTTTTCAAGTCTAAGTTACCTCTAAAAATAGAGTAGGATTTATCCTTTAATGCTCCGTGGCTTTGAATATCACTATTTGAATTAGCACCTAGATGTATCATTTGATAAGACATATCTAGTTTTCTTTCTCCATCACCTAAAAATAAAGACTTAAGTGTACCTTCGCTTCCTCTTTCGTCTAAATAGGTGCTGAAATCTGTTGCACTCAAAAAACTTCCCATTTCAATTGTGTACCAATTTACCCTTGCATCTCCTTCTACTATAGCGATGTTAGAGTCAAAGTGATAGGAACTATCCTGCATTCTTTGTAGTTTAACAATATTTACTTCTGAATCTGCCTTTGCAATTATTTTAGTAACTCCATTGTGGAATAGGTCATCCATTCCATTCTCGCTATTGTAGTCTATTACAATGGTAACCTTACTGCTCTGTTCTGCCAAAATAATGTTGTAATCTAATAGTAGTGGGTTATCTCTATCCAATCTGTAATCAATTTTAATAACATTTGAAACCTGAGTATTTTTAGGAACATGGAGCATTATTCCAGCATTGTAAAAGGCTTCAACCATTGATGTAAACTTTTTGCCAACGCCGAAACTTTTATTTATATTAATGACTTCCTTAACTTTAGAGTTATTATTAAGGGCAGCTGATATTTTCTCTAGGCCAAATTCAGTTTCTACTCCCATTTTAAAATATGGATATTCATATCTACTGTAACTTGGAACTTTGAAATCATTTAGCTTTACCCTCTTCCACTTTGGCACAGATTCATTCAAAAACAATTTTAATGCTTTATTTCTTTCCTCTTGCACATATAGAGAATCTTCTCTACTTATTTCTGTACAAGTATTTTCATCCATTGGCTGTACTATTATCATTTTTCTCCCTCCTAACCTATTGCTCCTTCTAGCTCTAGTTTAATTAATCGATTAAGTTCAACCGCATATTCTAAAGGCAAAGAGTTTGCAATAGGTTCAACAAATCCCCTTACGATCATTGCTTTTGCCTCTTGTTCTCCAATTCCTCTACTCATCAAATAATATATTTGTTCTTCGCTAATCCTTCCTACCTTTGCTTCATGCCCAATATCTATATCATCATTCATAAGTTCAATAATCGGTACAGTATCCGCTCTTGATTCATTATCTAACATTAGGGATTCACACTCCACATTTGCCTTGCAACCATGTGCATTAGGAGCAACTCTTAATAATCCCCTGTAAAATGCAATACCTCCATCCTTAGAAATACTCTTTGAAATAACTCTAGATGTTGTATTAGGTGCAGCATGGATTATTTTAGATCCTGTATCTAAGTTTTGACCCTTAGCTGAAAAGGTAATTTGAGTATGGTCCACCTTTGCACCTTCACCCTTTAAAACTGTACAAGGATATAGCATAGAAACTTTACTGCCAAAGGACCCAGATACCCATTCCATTATTCCATCTTTTTCAACGATAACCCTCTTTGTATTTAAGTTATAAGTATTACGACTCCAGTTTTCAATTGTACTATATCTTAATCTAGCACCTTCCTTTACGAAAAGCTCCACGCAACCCGCATGTAGGTTATGGACTGAATATTGGGGCGCTGAGCATCCTTCAATAAAGTGAAGTTCTGCCCCTTTATCTACAATAATTAAAGTATGCTCAAACTGCCCAGAACCTGGAGCATTCATTCTAAAGTATGCTTGTAGTGGGATTTCTACCTTCACCCCAGGTGGCACATAAACAAAGCTACCTCCACTCCACACTGCACCATGTAAGGCTGCAAATTTATGATCATTTGGAGGAACACATTTCGTCATAAAATATTCCTTAACCATTTCTCCATGATCTCTTACAGCAGTTTCCATATCAGTGAATATAACACCTTGCTTTGCTAATTCATCTTGCATACTGTGGTATACTACTTCCGAATCGTATTGGGCCCCTACACCTGCCAAGGCTTCCCTTTCTGCCTTTGGAATGCCTAACAACTCAAAGGTATTTTTAATATCATCTGGCACATCATCCCAAGTATGATTCATTTTAGTGTCTGGTCTTAAATAAGTAATTATTTCATCTAGATCTAGTTCACTAAGATCTACCCCCCAAGTCGGGATTGGTTTGCTATTGTAAATATCTAAGGACTTTAATCGAAAATCTCTCATCCAATCTGGCTCATTCTTTTGGTTGGATATGGCTTCAACTATTTCTCTTGTTAGACCTTTTTCTGTTTTATAGCTAAATCTAACTTCATTTTTAACGTCATAACGACTAAAATCGATATCTTCTATATATTTTTTGCTCACTTATTTTACCTCCTTAAGCAGAGTTGTAATATACATTTTTTACAGACTTAAAATAAAATACTAATAGAACTTATTTTGAATATATCATTTAATATCTTCGTATCCTGTGTCTTCTAGCATTTTAGCTAAATTACTGTCCCCACTTTTTACAATTTTACCGTCCATCAATACGTGCACTACATCTGGCTTAATATAATCAAGAATTCTATTATAGTGAGTAATAATAAGAACTGCTGTATCCTTTGCTTTTGCCTTATTAACTCCTTCTGATACTATTCTTAATGCATCAATATCTAACCCTGAATCCGTCTCATCTAAAATAGCAAGCTTAGGCTCTAAAATAGACATTTGTAAAATTTCATTCTTTTTCTTTTCTCCACCAGAGAAGCCTTCATTTAAATAACGATTTGCATATTCTTCCTTCATATCTAATAAAGCCATCTTTTCTTTCAACAGCTTTTCAAACTTTAAAATTGAAATATTTTCATTTTTAACTGCATTGTAAGCAGTTCTTAAAAAGTTTTGTACTGTTACTCCAGGAATTTCTTCTGGATATTGGAAGGATAAAAAGATTCCTTTTTTTGCTCTTTCATCTGTTGTTAAATTATTTATCTCTTCCCCTTCTAGTAAAATACTTCCTTCCTCCACTACACCTTTCGGACTTCCCATTATAGTGTTGGATAATGTACTTTTACCGCCACCATTAGGTCCCATAATTGCGTGAATTTCACCAGGTTTAATCTCTAAATTTAAACCCTTTAAAATTTTTTTCTCTCCTATAGAAACATGTAAGTTATTAATTTTAAGCAACGATTTACTCATTTTCATAACTCCTTTTTATTTATTATTATTTTAATTTAGTTTTTTTCTTAATTCCTAGTTAGTAACTCGGAATTATATTTATTATTTTATCACATTACTATGGTTAATAGCAATAATCATTATCATTAAATTATTGTATTGATTATTTAATGTATACAGAAATTTATATTATTTTCATCATACATTGGGTAAAACATCTTTAATGAATGTTTCCATATAATAAAAAAGTCAGCCTAAAGGTATATTTGGTTTCAACCTTTAAACTGACTTATCTTCTTATTTGTCACTAATCCATTCTAACAACTTAGGAAAAATGACCTTTGCATCTTCATAGCCTGCATTATAAAGTTCTGTAAGCTTTTCCGTATCTTTTTCAATACGCTTTATTTTGACTGGTTCACTGGGTCTAATAACAAATACTTTGTTTTCTTTTTCAAGTTCATCAATATAATCTAAAGTTTTATTGTATGATTTGTAGCGGTTTAAAATAGCCTCTTGGAACTTTGGATATTTTTCGTATGCCTTTTCAAATAACCACTTACCCCGAGTAGGCTTCTTTCTATATTCCCTATCCCTAGTTAAAATTAGGACATTTACTTCATTACCATCATTTATTGATTTCCTTATGGGTATAGAATCCGTTATTCCACCATCCATAAGAGGCATACCATCTATTTCAACAATATTAGAAACTAATGGAAGACTACTAGAAGCTCTACAAACCATCATTATATCTTTACAATCTTTTTTAGAAAAATATACGGGCCTACCTGTCTCACAGTTGGATGCAACAATTACACATTCCTCTTGAGAATTATAGAAGGTTTCGTAATCAAAGGGTATAAGTTTATTTGGCATTTCGTCAAATATTAAATCCATATGAAATAGATAACCGTGACGAATCAAGTTTCTATAACTTATATAATTAGGATCATCTATAGAATCTACTGTGGCTTTCTTACTTCGTCCAATTTGTCTAGAAATATAGGATACAGCATTACCGGCTCCTGCTGAAACTCCTATTGTATAAGGAAAGTACAGATTATTCTCCATAAAAAAGTCCAATACACCACTGGTATAAACTCCCCTCATTCCTCCACCTTCAAGTACTAATCCTATTTTTTTCATAATATATCTCCCCCTTTCCTGTCTATTTAAAGCATGTCCGATACACTTTAGTTTTAAAACTCATCTTTCTATAAAGCGAGAATTAGGAAACAAATATATAATGAATATGTTCCACTTTATACTCTTCTATACTAATAATATTTATTCCTTTTTTTTATAAAAAATTGAATATACTCTTTAAAAAAATATGTTCTATCAAATCTTAAAACCTCTATTATTAATTCCAAAAATATTAATTCTAAAAAACCATGTAATGGATACAGCAAGACATCTTGCATTCATTACATGGCTATAAATATTACATTATTTAATTTATTTCCACCCTTTCCCCTGTTACCATATAAATAATCCGTTCTCCTACATTTGTGGCATGATCAGCAATACGCTCTAAATACCTACCAATAAAGAGTAGATAGGTAGCTTGTTGAATAATTTCTGGTTTTTCAATCATCATTTCAATCAATTCCATATATATATCTTCATAAATTTCATCTACTGCTTCATCCTCAAGAGCAACTTCTTTAGCTAGTTCTACATCTTCCTTCATAAAAGCATCTAGACTTTTGCTTACCATGTTTTCTGCTAACTTTGCCATCCTAGGAATATCAATAAGAGGCTTAATAAGAGGTGCATCTCCTATTTTAATGGTAATCTTAGCAATATTAACCGCATGATCCCCCATTCTTTCTAAGTCCGTTATAATTTTCAATATAGTTCCTATCATTCTTAAATCCTTTGCCATTGGCTGTTGAAGGGCTAGTAACTGCATACAGTCCTTTTCAATCTTCAGTTCTAATTCATCTATCTCGTCATCCAGCTCGTATACCTTTCTTGCCATATCTAGATCCTTGTTTACTAAGGATTGAACAGACACTTCGATAATATTTTCAACCATAGAACCCATTTTTAATAGTTTAATATTTAGTTCTCTTAATTGGGTAATAAATCTTTCTCTCATTTTATCTCCCCTCTATCCAAAACGACCTGTAATATAGTCTTCTGTCCGCTTATCTCTAGGTGTTGTGAAAATATCCTTTGTCTTCCCTACTTCAATTAATTCTCCCATTAGGAAAAAAGCAGTACTATCTGATATTCTTGCCGCCTGTTGCATTGAATGAGTTACTATTACTATTGTATACTCTTTTTTCAGTTCCATAATAAGCTCTTCGATTTTAGCTGTAGCAATTGGATCCAATGCGGATGTAGGTTCATCCATTAACAACACCTCTGGCTCCATTGCCAATGCCCTTGCAATACATAGCCTTTGCTGTTGTCCACCAGATAGTCCAAGGGCAGATTTATTTAATCGATCCTTAACTTCATCCCATAGAGCTGCTTTTCTTAAACTTTTCTCAACAATCTCATCTAGCTCTATTTTAGAATTTACTCCATATCTTTTAGGACCGTAGGCCACATTTTCATAAATTGATTTTGGAAAAGGATTTGGTTTTTGAAATACCATACCTACCCTTCTTCTAAGGGCAACTACATCTACATCTTTTTCATATATATTTTGCCCTTCTAGTTCTAAATTTCCATTTATGCGAACCCCATCTATTAAATCATTCATTCGATTTAATGTTCTTAAAAATGTTGATTTACCACAGCCAGAAGGTCCAATTAAAGCTGTTACCTTTTTTTCATCAATATTTAAGGAAATATTATTTAATGCTTGGAAGCTTCCATAATATAAATCTAGGTCCTTAACTAAAATTTTATACATATTTTACCTCCTGATTCCTTAGTTAACTGCGATTAGCTACTTTCATTTTGATTCGAATTGTAGTTGCAATAATAAAAAATATAGAAATTACTCCTAATAGCACAAGAGCAGTTCCGTATTGAATACCTTCAGGCATATTAGGTACTTGAGTAGAAATAATATATAGATGATAAGGTAGAACCATAGCCTGATCAAAAATTGATTTTGGTAATCTAGGTAAAAAGAATGCAGCTACAGTCAGTAATATTGGTGCTGTTTCTCCTGCTGCCCTACCTATACCTAATATTGCTCCAGTTAAAATTCCAGGCATTGCATGAGGCAGAACTACATGCCTTATAGTTTGCCATTTTGTAGCTCCTAGTGCTAAAGAGGCTTCCCTATATTCCGCAGACACACTTTTTAAAGCCTCTTCAGATGCTGTAATTATTACTGGAAGAATGAGACACGCTAATGTCAATGAACCTGCCAAGATTGAAGTACCAAAACCTAAAAAAAACACAAATAATCCTAATCCAAATAGACCATAAACAACTGAAGGAACTCCAGCAAGATTTAATATAGCAAGTCTTATTAGCTTTGTCAGTCTTCCTCTTTTTGCATATTCATTTAAATATATAGCAGATCCAATACCTAAAGGTAGTGCAAAGGCCATTGTTCCAAGTACTAAATACATCGTACCAACAATAGCAGGATAAATTCCACCTTCCTTCATTCCCTTCCTAGGCATTTCGGTTATGAAGCCCCAATTAATAGTTCCAATTCCTTTATATAAAATAAATCCTATAATTAGTATTATTGGTATTACTACAAGTAGCATAGTAAAGGTTAAAATGCTAAAGGCAACTTTTTCTTGAATTTTTTTCTTATCCATTACTGTGCCTCCTTTTTAGACCGAGAAACTACATAATCTGCAATTATATTTATAGCTGTACTCATTAATAACAGTACAATACCTACAGCAAATAAGGCATTGTAATGAGTACCATTTCTTACTGTATCCCCCATTTCTGCCGCAATTGTAGCTGTCATTGTTCTAGCAGGGGATAAAATATTTCCAGTTATCTTCGCTGCATTTCCTGTTACCATCATAACAGTCATTGTTTCCCCAATAGCTCTTCCAATTCCGAGCATTATAGCAGCAATGATTCCCGAAGATGCAGCAGGAACTAAAACATATCGAATAGTTTCCCATTTTGTAGCCCCCAGAGCTAGGGAAGCCTCATTATACTCCTTAGGCAAGGCATTAATAGCATCATCTGCAATACTTACTATTGTTGGTAAAGCCATTAATGATACTAATATAGAACCAGTTAATGCAGTAAATCCTGTTGATAAAGAGAAAGCATTTTTTACTAATATAGACAATACTACTATGCCTAAAAATCCTAACACTACAGAAGGAATTGCAGATAAAAACTCTATAATAATCTTTAACCATGTTCTGGCTTTAGGTCCTGCCACCTGGGAAATATATATGGCACAACCTACTCCTATAGGAACAGAAATAATAATGGCTCCTGCTGTTACCAATAATGACCCTGCCACTAGTGGCAAAATCCCATATTGGGGATTATTAGATACTGGAAACCAATTTTTGCCGAATAAAAAATCTTTCAAGGATACGTCTTTAAAAAGTGCTACTCCAGATCTAAATAGGAAAAAGAAGATTAATAAAACTATAACCACTGAAGTGATACCTAGTATAAAAATTGCTTTTTCTATTAAATATTCTCCAAGTTGATTTTTAACAGCCTTCTTAAGACTTTTCTTATGCTGGTTTTTTGGTATGTTCATAGTAGCTTCCTTCATATAACCACCTCACGATTATCACCATATTTTCTATAGCAAAGACTAAGTTCAGATAGAGCTTTAACTCCATCCGAACCTTTAAGTCTATTAATAATCAATATCTACTACTTAACTGGAATAAATCCAATTTCCTCAACAATACTTTGTCCTTCTTGTCCCATAATAAAGTCCATATATAGTTTAACAACTCCTTCTGGGTTCCCTGCTGTATATAAGAATAATGGTCTAGAAACTGGATAGTCTCCTGCATTAATAGTTTCTAAGGATGGCATTACACCTTCGCTACTATCGTCTTTTTTAACAGGTACAACCTTAATTTCATCGTTAGCATAAGCAAGTCCTATATAACCAATTCCACTTGTATCCTGTTTTAATCCTTCAACTATAGCTTGGTTTGATGGCATTAATAGAGCTGAAGTAGCGTACTCTTCATCCTTTAATACAAATTCTTTAAAGAACACATAAGTTCCTGAGTTAGATTCCCTTGACATAATTACGATATTTTCATCATTGCCACCGATCTCTTTCCAGTTAGTTATCTTTCCTGTAAAAATACCTTTTAATTGTTCTAGAGTTACAGCTTCTATAGGGTTATCTTTATTTACTGCAATAGCAATACCATCTCTACCTACAACAAATTCTTTTAGTTCAAAACCGTTAGCCTTTGCCTCTTCCATTTCCTTATCCTTAATTTGTCTAGAGGACTGTGCAATATCAGCAGTTCCGTTAATAATTGCTGCAATCCCTGTACCAGATCCTCCACCTGTAACTGCCAGTTGAGCCTCTGGATTTTTATCCATAAATTGTTCTGCCCATAATTGTCCAAGGTTAACCATAGTATCAGAACCCTTAATCTCTACTAATTTACTAAAATCAACTTCATTATTTTCATTTTGCTCCACAGAACCTGAATTATTACCTTCGTTGGTTGGTATATCTTTCCCACAACCTATTAATGCTACTGATGCCGCCATTACTAATGCTAATAATAAAGCTATTTTTTTCAATTTACATTCTCCCTTCGTAATCCCAATGTTTTAATTTGTATTCCCTACCTTACAAATTAATTATAATATCCTGTTGTTTTTCAATGGTTAACCCTGAGTTAATCCTCTGTTATATTTGTTAATCCTCTGTTATGTTTGTGTTAACTATTTCAAATTTAGACACCATGCCACTTAATTGGCCTGAAGTATTACTTAGTCCTTTTGCAATATCATCTATATTTCCCATAGTTACAGATTGTTCATAGGTTCCTTTTGCAATTTCCTTAGCTCCTTGAACTGTATATTCTATCATTTCGCCTATTTGCTCCATATACTGCTGTACCTGTTTTGTACCTAATGCTTGTTTCTTTGCAGCCTCGTATGAAATAAAAAATAAGATATATATGTTTGTCATATATATCTTATTTTCGTCAAATGAATTCTAGCATATGTTGCGGTTAAATCGTTTTATAAGCAATGTTAGAATTAAGATATGATTAATCATTCCAATGACAATAAAAAACCAAAATCCTGTTCCACCTTCAGCTGCTCTAACAACCGACAGTATTGACCAATAATATGGAAACATAGCTCCAGTCCATCGCCATATTGACTTTAGTATATATCCTAATAAAGGTGATAAAATTAAAATACTTAATGTTTTAGACAATGTTAACCCCTCTATTTTATTGCTTGCAAAGTTTGATATAAATAAAGCAGCCATTGGTGCCTCTAATGACATCATAATAGCAATTAATATAGTGGATATAAAAGATATAGTAGTGAAACCTACAATAGGCAATATAACTATTGCATAAAAAAAACTAATCATTGTCGGAAACAATACTCTATAGGCTATATATCCTTTTTTCTCAATTGGAGTAATCATTAACACTAAATGTACACCGTCATCTTTTTCATCAAGCATTAGAAGACCTATCATTACCCCTATTAGCAAGGCAGGAAAAGCTAAAAAATAAGCGGAAATTATATTATAATGAGCAGAAATATTAATATAGGGTTTGAATCCCCTTGATATTATGGGAATACCATAACGTCCTATTAATGCTAAAATAAAAGGTCCTATAGTCATTAAAATAAACATAGGTTCTCTTGTCATATTCCTTATATCATTAATCATCAATTTAAGAAGCTTTTTCATACTATTTTCCCCCTTGGTCTAATATGATATATTTATAAAACCAAGTATATGACCATTTATAAACTAGAACAATACAAAGCATCAAATAAACAATACTATATAAAAATTGCCATAACTTAATTGAATAAAAGGCTCCTCTTATCAACAATAAAGAAGCATAGGTGGGGAAAATATAAAACAGAGGACTTTTAATTATAGAAAAGTGCTCTAGCAAGGGTAAAAACAATACCATAATGTAAGGAATTGAACTCCACATATACCGATTAACTGTGTTAAATCGAGCTACAGCCACTATACCAATTAAAATGAAAAGGAAAGAAGTCATAGCTACCCCTATTGCTAATAAAAAATAATTTACATGGTATTCATATGCAAAAAATACAATAACTAAGCTTGTTATCAAGGATAAAATTGAAAGAGAAATCACTTTAGAAATTATATATTCATTAATAGTTAATGGAGTACACACCAAATGCTCTATTACATTTTCGCTTTTTTCTAATAATATAATTGCACCAATAAAGAAAAAACCAAGAACAGAAGGATCTTGTAAAATGACGAATATAGTACCTTTTGATACCAGCTCTATTGGTAAATATCTTAAAATTAGAATATATATTAAGGTGATCACAATATACACAGTATAAAACCCATATTTGATTTGTAAAGTTATATCACCTTTAATACTATTAATTAATCTTTTCATATTAGTCCCCTCCCTGTCACCTCAATAAAAACATCTTCCAAAGTTGGTTCATGACTATGCATTGTCTTTACTTTGTTTTCTTGGAGACATTTAATAAATTGTTGATTCTCTCCTATAGACTCTAAAGGAAATTCCTTAGATAGAATCATTCCTTTACTTTCATATTCCACGGTAACAATTGATTTAGCCCCCCTCAGTTTTAACTGTTTTGGAGAACTAATAAGTTTAATTTCTCCATCTACTATAAAAGCAACTTGATCACAAAGTTCTTCAGCTACCTGCATATTATGGGTAGTTAAAAAAATAGTTTTTCCTTCTTCCTTTTTTTGCAAAATAATCTCTTTTATTCTTTTACCACTGACAGGATCCAATCCTGAAGTTGGTTCATCAAGGAAAATTAATTGAGGTTGATGAATTAAAGATCTAACGAAGTTTAACCTCATTTTCATCCCCTTTGAATATTTACTAACCTTTATGTTAGCTTTATCTTCTAATCCTACTAACTTTAAAAGTTTTCTCGGTTCTTCTGTAGGCCCATTATAAAAAGAGCGAATAAAGTTCAAATTTTCTATGGCAGTAAGCTTATGATATAAATTAGGTAGTTCAAAGGAAACCCCTATTTTCTCATAATAATCTCCTCTCCAATCTCTTATTTCTTTATCCATTACAATAGCCTTGCCCTCATAATGTTTCATAAGCCCTATTAATATTCTTTGAGTTGTGCTTTTTCCTGCACCGCTTGGTCCCAAAAATCCAAATATCTGTCCCTTTTCTACTTTGAAATTTAAGTCCTTTAATATTTCTTTTTTTGAATAAGGATATGAAAATCTCAAATTTTCAACTACTATCAAAATAATCCCTCCATGTAAAATAGAATAATAAAAATCACTCGTTCTTTTTTGGATTAAAAAAAATAAAGTTGTTAAGTACTAGCAATACAGGTAATCATTTGTTTATAATAATTACCTGTTTACCTTTATATTAAATACACCAATAATATAAAATAGAAAATATTCTGTCAACAAATTCTTCTTTTCTTCTTTTGAATAGGAGGTTCTTAGTATATCCATCATTCCTTCTAGGAATCCCGAAGCTACAGCATGGCAAAATCCAAAGAGGTTCTCTTTCTTCTCATTTGAAATATTTACATTCTTTAGATGAACTGATAAATGTTCTGATAATAAGTCAATAAACTTAGACTTTATATTTTCATACTTAGTTCCTTCGCTTCCATCAACCAAAATTAAAAAGCTCGAATCAAACATACTATCATACTTATTAAAAGAAAATTTAATAATAGTTTTTAAAAAATCGATATTAACACTCTCGTCAAAAGTAAAATCTTTAAAGCTTTCATCTTCATGATTATTCAAAAGCGAAATAAATTCATCAAACGCTGGAGTAGTAATAGTATAAAAAATTTCCTCTTTGCTACTAAAATAGTTATATAAATTTCCTATAGTAGTACCAGCTGACTTTGCAATTTGCCGCATAGATGCTTTTTCAAATCCATTATTTAAAAACTCTGCTTTTCCACTATCCAAAATTGACTGCTTTACTTCTTCTTTAAGTACTTGCATAAAAAATCACCTGTTCTTTTTTATATATTATATCATAATACTGATTCAAATAAAACATTTAATAAAAAATTTAAAAAAGATTTGATATACAAATCAATATATTTTTACTCTAAGCCTCTTTATGTTTAATTACTGTTTACCAAATATTTTATTCTATTATTTTATCAACTTAATCCAATTTCTTTAAGTTCTTTTTCTCTAGTCACAAACAATCTATTTATTTTTTAAAATTCTATATGATCCACATTATAGTACTATATTGCAATAAATTTTAATCCTAATGAGTCCTTACTTTATTAAAGGTATCTCATTCATTGAATATATTGAGCATATATGGAAAAAATATTTTAAAGTCTATAGTTATTTATTAAATATTTATCTAAAAGGAGAGGGCTCTATGAATGATGTAGGGAGAATTGGAATAAGTATTCCAAGGAAGGAGGCTTGGGATAAAGTTACTGGAGCTGCAAAATATAATGCAGATATAATCAGTCCTAATACTTTATACGCTAAAGTGCTTACTAGCTCCTATGCCCATGCATTAATAAAACACATTGATATTTCAAGATCAGCTAAAGCTGCTGGTGTTCAAGCTGTAATTACGGGTGATTATTTACCTGTACTAAGCGGTCCTGTAATTGAAGATAGACCTCCTATTGCAAAGGATAAGGTAAGATATTTTGGAGAGCCTGTGGCTGTAGTAGTGGCAAATAGTGAGGCAGAGGCTATGAGCGCTGTAAAACTTATAAAAGTTATTTACGAGCCACTAACAGTAATAAATTCTATAAATGACTCTATAAAATTAGATGCACCTTTGATACACGAAAACCTAGGCCAGTACTATTGCCCAGTTAATGATGTATATCCAAAGCCTAATACAAATATTGCAAGTCATGAAAAAATAAGAAAAGGTAATATAGCTCAAGGTTGGCAAGAAAGTGATGTAATTATAGAATCTAACTTTTCACTTCCTAAATCAGATCATCTTGCTATGGAAACCCGAAATGCTAAAGCAGAAATATTACCAAATGGAAATGTGATAATACATACTTCTTCTCAAACTCCTTTTTCAGTTCAAGAGCAGCTTAGCAAATTTTATAATATACCAGAAGGAAATATTATTGTTCGTGTTCCTTTAGTTGGAGGAGCATTTGGCGGAAAAGCTACTGTTAATCTTGAACTTCTAGCATATCTTGCTTCAACTGCAGTTGGAGGAAGATTAGTTGAAATAGCTAATTCTAGAGAAGAGGATATAACTAGCTCCCCATCTAAAATAGGTGTTGAAGCTAAACTTAAAATAGGTGCTACTAAAGACGGTTTACTAAAAGCTTTAGAGTGTATCTATTATGTAGATTGTGGAGCTTATACTGATAGTGGACCACGCATGGCTAAAGCAATAGCCTCAGACTGTACCGGCCCATATAATATTGAAAATGTTTGGTGCGATTCTATTTCTGTCTATACTAATAGGGTATATGTTACAGCTTACCGTGGCTTTGGTCATGGAGCATTTACTTTTTGCATTGAAAGAATTTTAGATAAGCTAGCGACATCCTTAGGAATAGATCCTTTAGAATTAAGAATGAAGAATGCTATAGGTCCAGGAAACTCTTCCCCAACACAGGCGCCTATAACATTAAGTAATACTGGTAATTTAACTAGCTGCTTACAAAAATTAAAAGAAGTTATAAATTGGAAAGAGGGTACAAGAATAGAATCGGATAATGGCATGATACGTACAAAAGGAATAAGCTGTTTTTGGAAGACCTCCTCTTCTCCTACAGATGCTACCTCTGGTGTTATTCTCACCATGAATGCTGATGGAAGTGTTAATCTTAACTTTGGTGCCGTTGAAATTGGTCCTGGCATGAAAACTACAATATCACAAATACTTGCTGAAAAACTTAAAATAGATATTAACAAAATTCACGTATTTATGGACGTGGATACTCAAATTAGCCCTAAACATTGGAAAACCGTTGCAAGCATGACAACTCTTATGGTTGGAAATGCTGTAATTAAAGCAGCTGATGATTTAATACAAAAGCTATGCTCAATTGGGTCAATATTACTTAAATGTACTCCAGATGATTTAGATGTAGCAGATCAAAAAGTATATTTAAAAGATGATCCTAGGATATATATTGAATTTAAAAATATAGCCATTGGCTATAAATATGCTGATGGTAATTCTATAGGCGGACAAATTATCGCCTCTGGCAATTACATGATGAAACGCCTTACTCCACTGAATAAAGAAACAGGGCAAGGAAAACCAGGTGTATCTTGGACTGTAGGCGCCCAAGCTGTAGAAATAGAGTACGATTCTAAAATGTATACTTATAGATTGTTAAAAGCCGCAACTATTATTGATATAGGTAAAGTAATTAATCCTAAAACTGCTGCAGGACTTATAATGGGTGGCATGAGCATGGGATTAGGTCTAGCTACTAGAGAAGAGTTTTCATATGATGATAAAGGTATATTAGAAAACACTTCTCTTAGAACTTATAAATTAATGCGCTATGGAGAAAATCCTAAATATATAGTTGATTTTATAGAAACCCCTCAAATTGATGCTCCCTTTGGTGCTAGGGGTATAGGTGAACATGGTATCCTTGGAATACCTGCTGCTGTGGCTAATGCTATATCATTAGCAACTGAGGCTGAATTTGATAAATTACCAATATCCCCTGAAGAAATATGGAGAACAAAAACTGGAGGTTACTATGATACCCTTTAATTTTGAATATTATAAGCCAGAAACAGTAGAAGAGGCTGTTAACCTATTTAATAAATTAAAGATTATAGGAAAAAAACCTATGTATTATGGTGGTGGAACTGAGTTCATTAGTATGGCTAGAACACACAACATATATACAGAGGCAGTCATTGATATTAAGGCTATTCCAGAATGTAATATTTATCAATTGCAAAATAATGAGTTAATAATCGGTTCTGCCATAACTCTTACTAATATTGCTGAGTTAAATCTTTTTCCATTACTTAGCTTGGCCGTTAAAAGAATAGCAGATCATACAATACAAGGTAAAATCACGCTTGGCGGTAATTTAGCTGGCACCATAATATATCGTGAAGCTGTATTGCCTCTTATGGTAGCAGATAGTGAAGTAGTTATAGCAGGTACTGATGGAATCAAAAAAATTCCTTTAAGAGATGTATTTGATAGAAGGATTCAGCTTAATGAAGGCGAAATGATTATACAAACCGTTACAAATAACCAATTTCTTTCTATGCCTTACATACATGTAAAAAGAACAAAAAACGAAAAAATAGATTATCCTCTAATTACAATGGCTGGTTTAAAAAATAATAATAGAATAAGCATTGCCTTCAGTGGAGTTTGTGAATATCCTTTTAGATCCTCTTTAATAGAAGACATTTTAAATGATAATTCAGTTTCTGTAAATGAAAAAATAAATAAAGCTATAAATAATATGCCTGACCAAATATTAAACGATCTTAGTGGTTCTTCAGAATATAGAAAATTTATGCTACATACAATGTTGTATGAAGCCCTAAGTGAGTTAGGGGTGGTAAGTTAGATGTTTGAAATTTTAAACAATACAGTCATAACTTTAAATATAAATGGAGAAGATAGGCAGGTAATAGCTAAACCTTCTGATGTTTTATTATACACCTTACGAGAAGAATTAGGTCTTACTGGGGCAAAACCTGGCTGTGAAAATGGTGACTGTGGAGCCTGTACCATTTTGGTAGATAACTGGCCTATAAAGTCCTGCCTCATGCTTACAGTTGAGGCTATTGGTAAGCAAATACTTACTATTGAAGGATTAAAAAACGCTCCTATACAAAGAGCCTTTGTTGAAAACTGGGGTTTTCAATGTGGCTACTGCACTTCTGGATTTTTAATGGTTTGTCATGCCCTTGCAAATATTCGCCCTGATGCAAATGATTATGTAATACAAGAGTGGCTTCAGTCTAATTTATGTAGATGCACAGGATATGAAGAGATTGAAAATGCTATAAAATCCATTTTAAATAGTGAAGTTTAAAAAATACTAAATAATAATAAAGTAGAATTCATTATTTTCCATGCATATAAGCATATTCACATTCTTCATTCAGTAATTAATTTAAAATAGAATGGAATTTAGAAAATATGAAAGTAGAAGGAATAATTTTAGCTGGTGGATTATCAACGAGATTGGGCACTAATAAATTACTACTAAACATAGATGGATCCGCTGTAATTGAGAGATGTATTTGTGGAATGCGTGATCTATGCTCGAGAATCATAGTAGTAGGTGGCCATAGTTCAAAAGATATAAATCATATATTGAATAAATATCCTAAAGTAGAATTAATTGATAATCCTAATTATTTAGATGGTATGTTTAGTTCGGTAAAAATGGGATTTAGTCATATTGTAGGAGAAAGAGTATTTCTAATTCCTGGAGATTATCCTGTAGTTGATAAACAAACTTACATAGATATGTTAAAAATTGATGAAGATATAGTCATTCCGACATACAATGGAAGAAAAGGTCACCCATTATTGATGAAAAGCTATTTAATAGAAGAATTATCAAAAGATACTACTTGCAAGACCTTACGGGATTTTACTACTAAAAAAGGGTTTGCATCTATAAATGTTACAGACCCCGGTATATTAATGGATATAGATACTATTGAGGACTATAAAAAAGTCCTTATGTATCTTCAGCAAAGAATTAGAAGCTAAGTTTTTTATTCAATTGAAAAAACCATCCTATATCTATGTTAGGACGGTTTTTTATGATTATATTTTAAACTTATTAAGCTTTTACTGTTTGCATAAAAAATCACCTGTTCTTTTTTATATATTATACTACTAATTCAAATAAAGCATTTTAATAAAAAAATTCGTCTGATGCTGTTGCATCGACTCATGGCCCACTCAATAAAAAAAGACTTAAGATACAAATTAGTACATTTCTATCTTAAGTCTCCTTAAGTTTAATTACTATTAATCAAATGTTTTATTCTATTAATCTATCAAACTTAAACCCATTTCTTTAAGCTCTTTTTCCCTATCTCTTAAAAAGCCTATCATATTTTCTATATGCTCTGTTAAGTCAATACCAAACTCCTCTGCACCTCTAGTAATATCCTCTCGGCTTATAGCTCTAGCAAAGGCTTTGTCCTTTAACTTCTTCTTTACAGATTTTACTTCTAAATCATCAAAGCTTCTTGAAGGTCTAACTAATACACATGCAACTATAAAGCTAGCCAGCTCATCTACACTATAAAGAGCCTTATCTAAATTACTTTTTCTTTCTGTATCTGTATAGTTTGCATGTCCCTTTACTGCATATATAATATCTTCTTCAAACCCTTCTTCCTTTAATATTTCTAATCCTTTATAGGGATGCTCATCTGGATATTTTTCAAAATCAATGTCATGTACTAATCCTGTAACGCTCCATTTGTCAACATTTTCATTAAGTTTTTTAGCATATCCAAGCATACCTGCTTCTACTGCTAATGCGTGCTTCATAAGACTTTCACTTTCTACATACTTCTTTAGTATTGCTAAAGCTTTTTCTCTAGTCATAAAAATCCCTCCATATTTTTTGAAAATTCTATATAATTTATATTGTAGTACTATATTGCAGTAGTTCGCAAGTCCAGTTGTTTAATTGAGGTCTCACCAACATAACTCACCTCCTACAATATTTTTTTCTTTGCCCATATATCTCATTGACAAAGGTTGCCCCAAGTATAAGAATGCCACCGATTAGCTGCACTATCGTCATTTTTTCATGCAGAAATATGGTAGCTAAAATTATAGCGACTACTGGATCAATATAACTTAGAGCTGCTATGCTCTGACCAGGAAGTTCTCTCATAGACGAAAAATATAATAGGTAGACAACTCCGGTATGTACGACACCTACAATCAAAAGCAACACAATCGGCTTTACTGTCATTTTGTCAAGCTGGACCCCATCGACCAGAAGCACATACGGAAGCAGTGATACAGCTGCAATCCCCAATTGCACAATAGAGCTTTCAATTCCTGTAATATCCTTCAATCGCTTATTTAAGAATATGACAGTTGCATATAGAACCGCCGCTCCAAGACCGTACAGAATACCTACAAAATCATTTTGACCTAATGTCTGGCTTACCCCTGCAATACAAACTAGCCCAACTAAGGCAGCAACGATACACATCACCTTTAACGCATTCAGTGACTCTTTCAAAATCAATGGAGACATAATCATCACAAGTACAGGAGCGAAGTAATAGCAGATGGTCGCATTAGATATGGTTGTGTACTTATAGGCCTGAAAAAGAAAAATCCAGTTCACTCCAAGTGCAATACCAGAAGCAATCAAAATCCATCGGTTTGCTTTTATTTTCTCTCCACTGACTTTCTGACTTGACAGTAAGCTAAACACAAATATAAATACGCAGCCCAATATGCCTCTTACCAGTGCAATCTGAGCAGATGAAAATGGAATGTTCCTAACGAACAAACCCATGCTTCCTACAATCAGCATTGACAACACAAATTGAATCCTTGCCTTCTTCATAATGGTCTCCTTTCGAACTGCCTTTTCGCTTGCAATCTAGATGGCAATCTGCTACAATATATTTTACAATCATTCGCTTTATTAAACGTTAGATATATTATACAAATGTACAATATATTTGTCAATAGGAGGATTTCTATGAACTTAAATTATATAATTTCTACAAATTTAAAGAGATTAAGAACAGATCGCAATCTTAGTCTCGGTCAATTATCCGAGTTGTCAGGTGTCAGTAAGGTAATGCTCTCTCAGATAGAGAAAGGTGAGTCTAATCCAACCATCAACACAATTTGGAAGATTGCCATCGGTCTGAATGTGCCTTATACCCGACTGATTGATTCTCCAATGGACGATGCCGTTGTCATCCGCAAGAGCGACTGTAAGAAGCAGTCAGAAAATAAGAATTCCTTTGTCTCCTACTGTTACTACACCACCGATCCCAACCGAAGTTTTGAATTATTTAAGGTTGAGTTGCAGCCTCATTGTAAGCATAACTCTGACGGTCATAATCCTAAAACTCAGGAATACATTTTTGTAATTCGGGGTGAATTGACGATTCAGCTGACTACAGAGAAATATGTGCTCCAAGAAGGTGACTCTATCCAATTTGACTGCTCCCTTCCGCATACCTATATCAATAATTTGGATACGGTGGTTGAGTTTACAAATATAATTTATTACTACTAAAAATGATGTATTCGTTATGAGGGTAGCATTTACAGTCTAGGAAGGATTATAATGTGAGAATAGAAAAAGCCACCCTATATATTTACTCTTAGGGTGGTTTTAAAGTATTACACTATATTTTTATTTCAAACCTATTAAGCTTTTACAGCTGTTGCCTTTGGACTTGAGAATAGGAATTGAATATATTTAGTCAATACATATAATACAAATAATACGGCAATAACTTCCTCAAACTTCACGATAGGTTTTAACCAAGCTATCGTATTGCCAGACTTCGCTAAAAATCCATTAGTAAGCTTAATTGCAACTCCACTAATTACAAATGGGAAGGTATATGAAGAGTAACTAGGATAAAAAGGAAGCTTTAATAGTTTTGGCATATATAATAGGGCTACTGCTAACATAATTAAGGATAATGCCGCTAGAAATCCTACAATACCCATATTTTTATTCGGGAAAGAATTTATATATCCAGCTAAACAAAGACTAGCAGGTGCCGCAAATATAGCCATAGTAGGTAGTGCAGGGTCCGGAATTTCCTTTACCTTTACAACCCTATATATAACTATTGGAAGTAGTATTATATAGCTAATAAATCCGAACCAAAATAAATACTGTCCAATTACGGCTTGATTATAAGCAGGTGCAGTTACGCTTCCTACCACAATTCCTACATAAACAATAAACCAGCTTGGGAAAACCTCTTTAATATTAAAACTTAACAGGTATCTCTTTGTAAAGTAAAGTATTAAAACAACATGTAATCCAAGCCCTACTAACCATATTCCATAGGAAACAGAAGGAAAATATGGTTTAATATAAGTAGCTAGAAGCATAATTCCCATTGATAAAGTAGGACTTACACTAGCCACAACTGGGTTATCCATGCTCTCTTTTACTCCATTAGGGTCTGTAACTATCTTTATTATAAGTAAAAGTAGCAAGACTGCCGATACTCCTCCCAATATATTTCTATACATATCTCCATAGGATTGAATTAAGTTGCCTAATGCAGCTAAACCTAGCATTAAGCCTGCCATTGGTATAGGTACTTTTTTAACGATTTGCCCCATATCCATCACCCCATTATTTATCGATATTTACAATGTTTAATTCTCTAGCTATAATCTCAGCTGCTTTTTCTGCTATTTCACCTGTAAAAGAAATACATTGTTCTTTATGCTCTCCTGAACCCATATCCATTCCATGTGTTAATACCTTACAACATAAAACCTTATGGTTGCTTTTAAAGCTCTCTTGTAATTCATTAGCAAGTGCTAAGGTGTTTTGAACCTTAGTGTCTCCACCCTTTGTTCTTCCAAAGAAGTATCCAAGACACATAATTCCGCCTGATACAGCCCCACAGACACACTTTGACTTACCAATTCCTATAGGAAATCCAGATGCCATAGCCACCATTTCTTCAGGCATATCAATTTCAAAGTTATCTCTAATAGAACTAACTATAGCTTCAGAACAAAAAAAGTCTCCCTTTCTATATAAAGCCTCTGCGTCCTCTTTAACTTTTCGTATACTTATTTCTTTTTTCATTTGGTAAGTCCTCCCTTTAAATTAAATAAAATCGTTAAATATTTATACAATATCTGAATAATTTCAATATAGCATAGGGAATAAAGAATTAAAAATAGATTCTATCTATTAAACAATCATTATGTATTGAAAAAATAAATATAATCATACATATTGGTATCCCATTAAATGTGGAGACACAAGTAGATAAGTTGGAAGTTTCAGGGTTAAATCAATTAAAGCAACAAAGAGCGTAGACTTCTTGTTCTTTTATTGGTATAATTAGGTAAATGTTTTGTTGTTAAATAATCTTGAAGGGGGTACTAGAGTGGGAAACAAAGGGGGTATTAGAGTGAGAAACAAATTATTAAGTATAGTATTAATTATTGTAGTAATTAGTACAGTTTTTGTAGGGTGTGAAAGCCAAGCAATTCAGTCTATAACTGAAAAATTTGATTCAGGAGAGAAACAGAACTTTGAACAAAAAATAGAAGTATATCCAGAACCCATAAATTATAATAGAGGAAAATTATTAGATATTAAGGAAGTTTTTGATGAAAATAGAGGCAGATATGAGTTAAGGGGATATGATATATCTGACTTAGATTTAACACAAGTAAATTTTGAACAATTTATATTTGATAGTCAAACAAAATGGCCAAAAAAGCTTCCCGACGGATTTGATATAGAAACTATTATAAAGTATGGTAAACAACCAGGACTAGATATTGATTATCTGCACAAAGAAAAGATTACTGGAAAAGGTGTAAATGTAGGGATAATTGATGGGCGCTTATTGGTAGACCATAAAGAATTTAAAGATAATATAAAAGTATATGAAGAGATATTTGATATGGATGGACCAGCTCACTATCATGGAACACCTATAACATCAATACTATGTGGAAAAGATGTAGGGGTAGCTCCTGATGCCAACATATACTATATTGCATATTTAGACGAGGATACAGAGTATGAAAATGGATATATACACCTAGCAAACGCTATAGAAAGAATGATTGAAATAAATAAAGATTTACCAGAAGACAACAAAATCAAAGTAGTATCAATATCATCTGGTTGGGATCCAAACAGCAAAAATGCAGAAGCAATTTACAATGCTATTGAAAAAGCAAGACAAGAAAACATATTTATTGTGACAGCACGACTTTTTGACACTGATAATCTTCACTTTGCTGGACTCAACAGGAATCCAATGTCTGATCCAAAGTATATAGAATCATATAGTGCAGATTATTATCTGGAACCATATGATTCAGCAGAGGATATATTAATGGTACCTATGGATGCAAGATGGTTAGCCAGCCCAACTGGAAAAGATGAGTATGTAATGTATAGTAAAGGTGCGTGGAGTATGGTTATACCATACATTAGTGGACTATATGCGTTGGCATGTGAAGTAAATCCAGATATAACTCCAGATGTATTTTGGAATTTAGCTTTATCAACTGGAGACACACTTGATGGGGTAAAACAAGATAATAAATATGAAGGTAAAAATATGAAAATAGTTAATCCTAAAAAACTAATTTCCGCGATTACTTCAAACATTAATAATTAAGAAAAAATACAAGAGGACAGCAAGTTATCATCCATGCTGGGCACCACCATAAAAAAACTCCTACTTAATCATAGGAGTTTTTTTAAAAGCTCTATTGTCTATTTTTTTTAATATAAATTTCGAAACATCTTCTGCAGCATGTGGTTTACGAATTACAGAACAACATTTTACCATCTTTTCTCTCTTTTGTGGGCTTTCATACAATAGTTCTTCAATGGCATCTCTTATTTCATTTAAATCTTTTAGATACATTGCTGCCCCTATATCTGAAAAGTATTGAGCATTTTTCACTTCTTGACCTGGTATAGGATCAAAAACTAATACTGGTAGCTCTTTAGTAACTGCTTCTGTCATTGTTAGCCCTCCAGCCTTTGAAACTAAAAGATGCGAGCATTCCATCAACTCATGAACATTATCACAAAATCCTAGTATCTTTACATTATGCTTCGGATTATATATCCTATTTTCTAGTTCTTCCTTTAAAGATTGATTTTTACCTGCAACTACTATTAGCTGTAAGGGTTTATTAATTTTATCTGTAGTTTTTAGAACCTCTTCTATCGATCCTAATCCTAGACCACCGCCCATAATTAATACAGTAGGTACATCCACATCTAAGCCTAATTCTATCATTTTTTCTTCCCTATTAACTGGTGTATTAAATTTACCTTCAATAGGTATTCCTGTTACACGTATCTTTGAACCTTCTATACCTCTATCTATCATCTCTTGTTTTAAAATATTGCTGCCAACAAAGTAGCTGTCAATAGTAGAGTCAAGCCACACGCTATGAGCAGTATAGTCAGTAATTATACTCGCAGTATATGTGTTAATTTTGTTTTTCCTTTTTAAATGCGATACTAGAGTTGATGGAAAAGGATTAGTAAATAAAATCACATCTGGGTTTGAAGCTTCAATTAGTGTCAGGACTTTCTTTTTATATTTATGTGCAAATATACTGCTTACCTTGCTTTGTTGATTAAGTCTCATGGTTCCTTGGTATAAAAGATTATACCAGCTAGGAACCATATCTATCATCTTTAAATAGGTTGTCTTAATAAGACTTCCAATTGTAGACGGAAAAATATCAATAAAATCAATAATCTCTATATCTAAATTATCGTGTTTATCTAATAGATGTTTTTTTATAACCTTAGCTGCCTGGTCATGTCCATAACCTACAGAAGCTGTCATAATCATTATTTTATATTTGTTTGTTAACATACTCTTTCATCCCCCATTATATATATTACAATATTACCCAATTAATGTACTTACTATCAATTTCTCATCTATATATTTGTACATATATTAAAATCAATTCTTCAACTTAATAACATTCCTACTTGATTTATTTTAATTATATCAGCATAATGTTAAAGCGGTCTTAATCAAATATTAAATTTCTCTTAAAATTTTTATATAATAATATATAATGAATAATTGTTAAAATATATTAAACTCTATAAATATTAGATATATAATTCTTCATTTTTTACAGTACCATCTCAACTATAATATCATAATATAATATACAGAAGATTTTTCAAAGTTTTGTAAGGGGGTAATAACGTGACAGATCGGAATAAAGGTATTTTATATATGATAGCATCATCTTTATTTTTCGCATTAATGGCAGGCGCAGTTAAGTTCTCCGGTAATATACCTACAATGGAGAAGGTATTTTTCAGAAATATAGTCGGTTTTGTAGTATCTGGATATATGATTTTTAAATCCGGGGAAAGTTTTAGAGGAAATAATCCTAAGTATTTATCCTATCGTGCTATTTTAGGTTTTTTAGGAGTTGTTTTTTATTTTTATGCAATAGCTAATCTTCCCTTAGCTGATGCAGTAGTATTAAACCAATTAAACCCTTTCTTTATAATTATTTTAGCCGCTATGTTTTTAGGCGAAAAAATTAAAAAGCTTCAAATTCCTGCTATCATATTAGCATTAATAGGCGTGGTTTTTATAGCTCAACCTCAATTTAACTATACTATTTTACCAGCAGTAGTAGGAATACTTTCCTCAATATTTGCGGCTTCTGCATACACAATGATACGTCATTTAAGACTAACTGATACACCTCATATGATTGTATTTTACTTTACAGGAATATCGACTATTATAACTATACCCTTTATGGTATTAGGTGATTTTGTTATGCCAGATACAGTATCTTTTATATCTTTACTGGCCGTGGGCGTATTTTCAACATTTGCTCAATATCTAATGACCCATGCTTATCGTTATGCAGAGGCAGGGGATTTATCTATTTATTCATATGGCAATACTATATTTTCTATATTTATAGGAATTATCTTATGGAGAGAGATACCTAATTTGTTAAGCACATTAGGTGTACTTTGTATTTTAACCGGGGCTTATTTAAACTATAGGGCTAGGAAGCATGTCGTACATGTTCAATAAATATTAACTTATATAGAATTCGCCAAAATAACAAAGCTTTCATTAAAAATACCACAAGGAGAATTAACCTCCTGTGGCATTTTATTAATATTATAGTCCTTCAATCAACACAGATGTACCCATACCTCCACCGATACAAAGTGTTGCTAATCCTTTTTTAGCATCTCTTTCTTCCATTGCATAAAGCAGAGTTGTTAAAATTCTTGCTCCACTTGCCCCTACTGGATGACCTAAGGCTATTGCCCCACCTTTAACATTAACTATTTCATTATTGAAGTTTAGTCCCTTAGCTACAGATAGAGCTTGGGCGGCAAAGGCTTCGTTAGCCTCGATAAGATCTAAATCTTCAACCTTCCAGCCTGATTTTTTTAATGCTTTTTCTGTAGAAGCTACAGGACCATAACCCATAATAGCAGGCTCTACTCCACCTGAAGCATAGGCTACCAATTTAGCTAATGGTTTAAGTCCTAGTTCATTAGCTTTTTCTTTACTCATAAGTACCAATGCAGCAGCTCCATCATTAATTCCAGAAGCGTTTGCAGCTGTTACTGTACCATCCTTTTTAAATGCTGGTCTTAATTTCTCTACAGATTCCATAGTTGTTCCATATTTTATATACTCGTCCTTATCTACAAGGATATCTCCTTTTCGGGTCTTTACAATGACAGGTACTATTTCTGCATCAAATAATCCGGTTTTCTGTGCTTCTTCAGCTTTATTTTGACTTTCTACTGCAAATCTATCTTGCTCTTCTCTAGAGATATTGTATTTTTCTGCAAGGTTTTCTGCAGTTATACCCATGTGGTAATCATTAAATGCGCATGTTAGTGCATCATTAATTAAAGTATCTACTGCCTTTGTATCTCCCATTCTAGATCCCCATCTCATATCCTTTAAAACATATGGAGCCTGGGACATACTCTCTGTTCCACCTACTACTACAATATCATTATCACCAGCAATAATCGTTTGGGCACCTAGAGAAACTGCTCTAAGTCCTGATCCACATATTTTATTAATAACCATAGAAGATACTTCATAAGGTATACCTGCTTTAATAGCTGCCTGCCTTGCTACATTTTGCCCATTTCCTGCTTGTAAAACGCATCCAATAAAAACTTCATCTACCATATCTCCTGTAATTCCTGCTCTATCTAATGCACCCTTAATAGCTATTGCACCTAAATCTGCTGCACTTACATCTTTAAGTGCCCCACCGAAGTTTCCTATTGGTGTCCTAGCAGCACTCACTATTACAATTTCTCTCATGTATTACACCTCTTTATTATCATTTAGTATATCAATCTATAATGTAACAGCTCCATCTACAGATAGTACTTCACCACTTATAAACTTAGCTTCGTCGGAGGCTAAAAACAAGAAAGCATTAGCAACATCAGATGGATCTCCCAATGTTTTTAGTGGAGATTTATCCTTCATCATATCTAAAACCTTTTCAGGCATTTTAGCAGTCATTTCTGTAGCAATAAATCCTGGTGCTACTGCATTAGCTCTAATACCTTTTCTACCTAGCTCCTTTGCCCATGTTTTTGTCATACCAATAACAGCAAACTTTGTTGCGGCATAGTTTGTTTGACCAAAGTTTCCATATAAACCTACTACCGAGGATGTACTTAAGATAACACCAAAGCCTTGCTCAGCCATTATTTTCGCTGCTGCCTGCCCTGTATTATATACTCCTTTTAGATTAACAGCTATTACCTTATCAAATTGGTCCTCAGTCATTTTTAATATTTGTGCATCTGCTGTAATACCTGCATTATTAACAATAATATCAATTTTACCAAAGTGATCTTTGATATCATTCATAGTTTTATTAACCTCTTCGCTATTAACTACGTTTGCTACCACACCTAAAACATCTGCTCCCTTATCTTTAAGCTCAGTTACCACTGGATTAACCTCTTCATTTGAAATACCCCAAACAACTACTTTTGCTCCTTCTTCCGCAAACCTTAATACAGTTGCCTTACCAATACCTGAAGTTGAACCTGTTACTACTGCAATTTTTCCATCTAATCTCATTTAAAACCCTCCCTTTATATGATTAATACATCATTTATTTGAATTTTCCATCATTAACAAGTATTGCAAATCCCATGCCAATTTTTTATCCCCTATAATTAACCACTTTCTTATATTTAAAAACAAACACCATAACTACTTTTCACTAAGGAACTCTTTGAATCTTTCTGAATACAGCAAGGAATATCATAACCTACAACTTTTATTCTGTATAATATACAAAAATAGCAGCTGTACATTTCTTTTACATTGAATTATACAGCTGCTATATCATTTATATTATGTGGCTTATACGTGTGCATTTTTTGTACATATCCATAAAAAATTGTTCCTTTTATCTACAGTTAATATTTTAAATACTTCTTTATTCATTCAGTCGTATATCTTCTTCATATTTTTTTATACCTTTTTTTTCTAATTTCCAATCAATTAATCTATTAGTAAAGGTTATTACAATAGCTATTACAGGTACTCCAAGGAACATGCCGATTACTCCATAAAGTCCTCCACCTAAAACTATGGAAAAAATAATCCAAAATGGACTTAGTCCTACACTGTCGCCAAGGATTTTAGGTCCTAAAATTAATCCATCAAACTGTTGAAGTATAAATATAAATATTGTAACCCATAAGGCGTTTATAGGGCTATCAAAAAATGTTATAATTACTGCTGGTACTGCACCGATAAAGGGTCCAAAATAAGGAATCATGTTAGTAACTCCTACAATAACACTAATTAATAAAGCATATCGTATTTTTAATATAGTTAATCCCACAAAGCAAAGTACACCTATAATAAAAGAATCTATAAATTTTCCTACTATAAATTTCCCAAATATTGTATCCGCTTCTCTTCCAAAGTCTTTTAATCTATCCACTGTTTTTCCATGAAATATTGCACGTAATATTCTTTCTATTCCCTTCTTAAAAGATTCCTTATCACCTAATAAATAGAAGGAAATAATTATACCTAGTATAAAATTGAATATTCCAGATGTAATATTCCTAACTCCCATAACAATATTGTTGAAAACATAATCCAGTAATTTACTTGCCTTTGTAAATATTTCATTAATATTTTTTTCAATGTGGCCAGTAATGTTATAAACATTATTAGCTGAACTAAGCTCGTTAGACCATTTGTTGGACCATTCATCTACAATATCAATTGTAGAGTTTATATATTCTGGAACTCTTCGGCTAATTTCAGCTATGTTACTACCAATCTGTGGGGCAACAAAAACTATTACCATCGCAATTAGACCGAATAAAAATAGGTATATAGTTAAAATACTTAATACCCTCGGTAGTTTCCTAATAGATTTTATTCTACCAATTTTATTATATACCTGGGTTTCGAACCACCTAACACCTGGATTTAATAAATAAGCTATGAAAATAGCCATTATAACAGGACTTAAAACCTTCTTAAGGCTACTCATTTGAATAGATATCCATTGTAAAAAATAACCCAAGTTTCCTAATGATAAATAGAAAACAATGGATAGTGCTATTGTTAAAAATGCATATAAAGAGTACTTTAAATATTGCTTATCTAGCTTAATCTTCATTCTTCTCACCCTTATCTGTATGTTTAAACTTTTCTTTAATATGATTCTACAGTATATAGCCTATAAATTCCACTTATATTTAACTTAATTTTAAAATAACCCCCTTCGGTTATACTTATTTGGTCCAAAGGGGATTAACTTAGAGTTATATTAATCTTTTTTACATGCTCTAAATAAGGAACATCCTTTACAATCTTCACATTTCTTATAAGTTTTTAAAATAGTATAACATCTAGGACAACGTCCTTCTTTATTATCTTTTACTTCTAACTTACAGTTGGGACAAGTAACCATTATTACTTCACCTTCTCTTTTACACTTATATAATAATTTGAGCTAATATTCCAGCTGTTAAGAAAGAAATTACAAAGCTACCAATCCAAATACCTACTGATTCTTGCCAGCTTCTTTCCTTAAATATAACCATGATAGCTGCGATACAAGGAACAAATAAAGTAATAGCAACTAAAGATACTATTATTTGTGGAGGGGATAATAAACCTGCCTTGACTAAAGAGTCCAGTCCTGCTGCTCCAAAGTCCCTTCTAACTATACCCATAATAAAAGCTGTAGCTACTCGAGGATCTAGCTTTAAGAATCCTTGCGTTATTGGTGCAAAAACTCCTATTACTCCATCTAAAGCACCGGTATACTGCATAACTGTAATTATTACTGCTCCTAGTGCGAACAATGGTCCTGCTTCCTTCATAAACATAACAGATTTAGTATAAGTTTTTTTAAGCACATTAGATAACTGTGGTAATCGTAGTGGTGGTAAATCTATTAATAAGTCAGTTGACTTTCCAGGCATTACTTTATTTAATAATGTTCCTACAATTACAAATACGGCAAATATAGTAATAACATATATCATAGTATATTTAAATCCTAATGGAGCAACTAATCCTGCAATAACTCCAATCTGTGCAGAACAAGGTATTGCTAATCCTAATAACATAGTTGCAATAAAACGCTCTCTTTTTGATCCTAATAGTCGGGTCGTAATAGTGGCCATAGTAACGCATCCAAACCCAAGTATCATTGGTATAACTGCCCTACCATTTAGACCCAAACTCATAAGCATACGATCTACTAGGGTAGCTATTCTTGGCAAATATCCTGAGTCCTCTAGAGCTGAAAGTATAAGATAAAAACCAACTACTAAAGGTAATAAAAGTCCTAATAAATAGATTGGAGTCATAGTAAATAATCCAAATTCTCCAATTAATAGCTGCCCTATAAAACTCTCTTCTACAATTAATCCAGAGAATAAATTCATAATAAAATTATTATAATAAGTGCCCATTATAACTTCTTCTGTAACTCCTACCACTGTTTGTGCTACAAATACCCCTATAAGTTGGTACATAATAAATAATGTAAAAGCTAAAATAGGAATACCTGTTAAAGGTTGAACCATCCATCTTCCAAGCTTAGTTTTAAAAGATGCTCCTTGAGTATTTTCAGAAACTACCTTATTAATTATTGCATCTACTTTTCGTCTTCTTTCCATATAGATTGTTTCTCGGAGTTTATCATTAAATGTAACATTATTACGAGAAATAACATTTTCATCTTCCTCTAGTACTAATAAAGCCTCTGAAGCCACTTCAACTTGATTTTCTACAGCAGGTATATATTTTTTTACTATATTTAGTTGATTTCCTGATGTAGCACAGCAAAGGGCATTTTTTACATCTTCAATTCCTTCTCCCTTTATGGCTGTAGTAGCTATTACCTTAACACCTAGCTCTTTTGAAAGTTGTTTAATATCAATATTCATTCCATTTCTTTTAACATCATCCATCATATTAAGTGCCACAATTACAGGTTTACCCATATCTATTATTTGCTGAGTTAAAAATAGGTCCCTCTCTAAATGTACAGCATCTACTACATTTAAAATAATATCTCCATTCAGTATAACGTCCCTGGCTACTTTTTCTTCGTCATTAAATGATGATACTCCATATACGCCAGGAGTATCCATTACAAAATCATCTTTATACTTTCCATGGCTAATATCAACTGTAGTTCCTGGAAAGTTAGATACATCTACATACATACCTGTTAAAGCATTGAAAAAAACTGATTTCCCTACGTTCGGATTCCCTACTAATACTATTTTTTTGCTACCTTCGGGAATTTCTACAACCGTATTTAAATCATGACAACTCATACTCATACCTCACATTCATTATATAATTTTTATTTGTATAGTCTCTGCAAGTCTACGTCCAATCGCTATTTCTTGCATTCTATTTTGCAAAATAATTGGTCCAGCCGGCAGTTTTTCTGCGCATATAAGCTGTGCTCCTTCACAAATTCCAAATCTTATAGCCTGAGCACGAATACCAGCATCAGGTATATTAAGTATTTCAATTCTCTGTCCCTTTACTGCACTATCTAACGTCATTACAGTACACCTCCAAGTAATTATATAAATTTGAATTTAAAATTCATTATCATTAGAGCAATGTAAGTGATTACCATTTTCATTTATAATATACTCCTCTTATATTCCTTTGTCAATAAAAAAACAAAATCGCCTGATGCTATTATACAAAAATAAAAGAGAACTCTAATTTAGAATTCTCTCAATATCTTAGAATATAATTACTATTTGAAGTTTCTAGTTCTCATCAGCAACAAAGGGTAGTTTAATGCTATCCTATTAAATGCCGAGAATATTACCAATCTACTCTTTCTTTAAAAAGCTCTCTATATTTATAAAACTTATACATTCTTAGACACAATAAAGTTAGGTACTGTATAACACTCCACTATACTTCCTATAATATTTTTAGTACCTGTACGAGTATATAGTCCTTGAAGCTTTCCGTTATACATAAACAGTCCAATTAAGTAATTATTTTCTACAAATTTAATATCATTATCCTTTACCATAGCCATTGGTAGTTTAGGTATTTTGCAAAACTGCTGCAATATATATTCGTCTTTCGCTTCTTTTTTTATAATATTTTTCCATTCTTCTTTAGTAAAATCAGCACCTATACGTACTCCTCTTGATGCGTATTTATCCATAGGCTTCAAAACCAATTCATCTTTATTGCTAATAGTAAATTCTAATAGTTCTTCGTTTTCTATATTAAATATAGTAGTATATGGAATATGTTTTTTCACAAACTCCCTTTCTTCTTCTGTTAAGAAAGGTGTCTTTGTAGAATCGTGTAAAATTGCAAATATTATTTTGTTATGTATTACTTGAGACCGTATAGACCCTACTACACATATGTTTCCATCTAAATAGGCATTAATAAAGTCCTTTACTTCATCTTGCTTTTCTATAATCTCCCATGTTACGGCTCTACGATATATACAGTCTATTCTAAAGTCTCCATAGTAGAGCTTATTATCTCTATATACCAGATCTCTAGGGTCTGCAATAACTGTTTTACATCCAAAGTTTTCAAAGGTTTTTTTAAATTCTACAAACTCACTAGGTGGGTTACCATCTAACCAGTCTATAATTGCAATTTGAGGCTTATCTTCACTCTTACTAAATTCCCTGTAATTGGTTAATAAAGCCTCCGCCCAAGAATCAAACAACTCAAAATCCTGTAATATATGGGACTTTTTCAATTTATCTACTGCAAAGGATTCTCCAATTATTTTTTGTAATTCCCTGGCTTCTACCATTCCTGAAGAACCGTCAGCATTTAATTCACAAAATTGAAAGCTACCGTCCAGATTATAGAAAATATCAAATCTACCCATTGGTATATTTATACTATACCCTGGATCTTTTAAAATAAGTTGCTCTAGAAGAGGCGAAAATCCAAAGTAAGATCGAAATTTTTCATCCTCTATATATTTATTAATAACCTTATTTAGTATTTTTATCAATTGATCTGTAAGACTTTTAAAACGCTTAAAATCATCTTCACCTAAAAGCATCGGCTGATACAAAAACTCTACTGGATTCCCTTTATATTTTGCTGGTGACTCTTCTACTCTTTGCATTACTTGACTATAGTCTTTAAGGAAAGCATCTTTGTTTTTCATTACAATATCTTCATAAGTATTATATAATTCCCTTGTTATGGACATCTTCTTCCCCTCTCACCCATTGGTTTAAATTGCACCACTTTAATCCATTTACTCCCTCATTTCTGACTTTCTCTTTAGATATGGTGGATAAATTATTTTTATTGATTAATAGTTTCTCCAAGGGCATTAACATTTCCTTCTCTTCTGGACTTAAAGCTTTTTTAGCTAAATCAAAAATTATACGAATAAAATCATATACGGCTTTTGATCCTATGTGCCCACCAAATCCCTTTTCGTGCATAAGATCTTTAGCTATATGAATTTGGTCATCCTCAGCTCTCAAAGATAGTTTGTATAAATACTCCAAAGCAATTTCATTGTAAAATATCCCTTTAATTAAGGTAATATAGGAGAAGTTATATGGATATGGTAAAGAATCTCCCATGCGAAGTTCTATATAGTTTTTTGCCCTAACATCTGGGAATACCATGGTCATAATATGATCTATTTCCTCTTCAGAAAAAGTATATTCTTCCATAATCTGCTCTACAGTCTTATCACCAGTACCAATAAACTCTCCATCTTTCATAACTAAAATAGGCGGAACACTTAATATATATTTCCCATAATCTTTATAGCCAAATTTCTTGTTTAAGGAATTAGGCACAATATCACTTCTTTGTTTATCTGTATTTTCCCATATAAGACTTCTCAGACCAAATTTATAATAAATTTGTCCTTCAAAAATAGGTGAATTATCTGATATTAAATATAGTAATGGACTAATAAAATTAGCAACTCTAAATTTTCTAATAAAATCCTCCTCATTAATATAATCTATAGATACTTGAAGAGCCGCTGTACCCTTCATCATATTATGAGCATACTTTCCCTTTTCTCCAAGATATTTAGACATATATTCATATCTTTTTTTAGGATTAAAAGGAATTTGGTCAATAGATGACTTTGGATGGTATCCTATTGCCATTAGTAATAGATTTCGTTCTTCTAATATAGGTACTATGTCATTTAAAAAATTAAAATAAATAGACTTTATCTCATCTATAGTATCGCAGGGTTTGATGCTGACCTCTAACTGTCCCCCAGGTTCTAATGTAATTTCTCTGTCTTCTCCCATTAACCCTACTAGATAATCTCCTTCATATTTACCTTTATATCCTTTTAATAGTAGCTTGTTGAGGATTCCTTCTATACCTTCCTCTCCATAATAAGTAACAGATTGTAAGGTATCTTCCTTAACAACAATATGTTCAAACTCAACACCGATTCTAAACTGATTCGGTGATTTTTCCCCTTGTTTAATTATTGATACAATCGATTCTAGATTTTTTTCATATTTCATATGACCTACCCTCATCTCGATAAAAATTCATATAAATTATACATTAATAGTTTAGTACCCTAAACAAAACAGTTTTACACATTTTTTTCACATATTTATTACATTTTTATTACAAATAAAAAATAATTCTTATTAGTAATAATTAATTGTCGTGTTTTAGAATCAAAATACATCTCACTAATATCCCAGGGAAGATCCATAATCTTTTTACTCTCTCCTGCTCTATTTATTTCTATTAACTCTCGTCCATTAATTAAATAAGCATTATCCTCATATGAAATAACAAACATATCTTTACTATTCAAAATAACTGGTTTATCAAAGATTTTTCTATTATCTTTAAAAACCTCAACAATCTCTACCCTATCCCTTTTTCCTATACTGCTTCCATATATGTATGTGTCAAACAATGCCTCATAAAAGTTATAAGGCATATTACCTACTTCTTTTCCCATTTTAGTTTTAAAGCTATAAATAAATATTTTTTCGTAATCTATATTCTCAAGTTCTCCATTTGTATTCCTGTTTATTTTTCCTACTGAAAGTCCTACAAGGGAACTATCCTTGGACCACTGGATATTATCTATAGCATCTATTAAACCTATATCATTTTTATATATAGTCTTGTCACTTTTGCCATCTATATTATAAACAGCGAACTCAGTACCTATGTAAGACTGCCAATCTCCTACAAAAATTTGTTGGTTTTTCAATATTTTTGGTTCTCTAATAAAGGCAATCATCTCATCATTTGGAGACCACTTTGCTGCAGTTGCATCTATAGTATCATATAATTTACCATTGCTATCATAAACTTCTCTATTGTCAAATATAAAGTAGTGGCTTTTGTTACTCCAATGAGTTGTGTATGAAAATGTAAAAAATGCATCATTAGAAATCTTATCCTTTATTTTTATAGGAGCATCTTCATCCAGCATATATCTATATAAATCTGATTCTCCCTGAACTCCCTTAGTATATAAAATGCCTTTCTGATCTGGAGAAACTAATATATTAGGACTATAAGATCCATATATTTCCTCATCTATTTTTTTCTCATTACCATTCTGTCTAACAAATAGTCTTCCATCTAAATCTACATATATAGCATCCCGCCCATTTAGTGGAATAAACACATCATATTCTCCAACTTGACTATATCTTTGTTCTAGACTGTGACTATTTAAATCTAATGCATAAAATCCCCATTTATCATTTTTAATTCCACTAAAAAAGAACTTGCCATCTTCTACTTTAAATCCATTAATACTAGAAAATTTTTCTACTGATTTTACTTCGAGAAGTTCTCCCTTTTTCATATTAATAGGCAAATTCTTATTACTTTCTTCCTTTGATATTTTAGAACATCCTATAAATACTATTAAAACTACAAGGATATTTATACATAAAAATAACCTTTTTTTCATAACATTGCACCACCTTACACTATGTTTATTGTATTTTTCCCTTTTTTAATAAATTAATTCAATAGCTAAGAGTTCTAAGGTTCTATATATTTTTTAAAAATAGCGTATTTCAATTCAAACTCTATTTAGACTTATTTAGATTTAAATTGAATGCAATAACTTCCTAGGGCTCAAATAAAGGATTGCTAAAAAACTTGTCGAATTATATAATATATTTTTAGGGCAATTACATAATTAAGCAAATTACTTGACTAAAGAGATTGCATAATGGATTCTACCAAATATTTTGTAAAATTATAATATGCAATTTTCTAAGCAATTATAGTCAAATTTTTTATGAGAGGAGATTTATAATGAAAATGTCTTTAAGGTGGAAGATTCTCACCCTGCTTGTAGTGCTAACTTTGCTACCTACTGTATTTTTGGGCTTTATTAACTATCGAGTTGCGAATAAAATTTTAACTACATCACTAGAAGAAAGCTCCCATGAAATTACACATAGAATGAGTGATACATTTAATGTATTTATGAACTCTATGGAAGAAGCTACAAATATGTTGTCAGAAGATGCTAATGTTCAGCAAATATACACGGTTGAGGCATCTAAATCTTGGATGATGGAGAGTTTAAAATCCATTAAAGATACACATAAAAATATACAATCTATTTATTTAGGTACAAGAGATAAGGAAACATTTATTTATCCCTATGCAGATTTGTCTGCAGATTTTGATCCTCAAACTAGAGAATGGTATACAGGTGCAATTAAAAATAATGGCATCTTTTGGACTAGTCCATATGTGGATGAAGCTACAGGTAACCTTACAATTACGGTTTCAAAACCTGTATATAATGCGAGAAACGGCAATGAGTTTATTGGTGTTGTAGGTATTGATGTGTCCTTAGATAGCGTATCGACCATGTTAACAGATGCTACCATAGGAGAAGAAGGATATTTATCATTATCAGATTCTAACGGTGTCTTAATAATACATCCGGATAAAGAACTTGTAGGAAAAGAGCTTCCAGTATCAGATCTTCTCAATGCTATTAAATCCAACAATATGGAGCCAATAAAATATGCTTATGGAGATAAAGATCGTATTGGAGTATTTGATAATATAGACAGAACTGGTTGGAAAATAATAGGTACAGTTTTTATTAGTGAAATACAACATGATACTTCTACAATACTCAATCAAAGTATGTTATATGGAGGATTATCTCTATTAATTACTATCATTATCGGTATTTTCTTTGCATTAGGTATTACAAGGGCTACAGGTAAACTAGTTAAAGATATGGATAGAATAGGTAGTGGAGACTTTACTGTACGTACTAATATAGCTTCACATGATGAGATAGGATCACTATCAATAACTATAAATAAAACTATAGAGCATATTAGTCAATTGTTATTTAATGTACAAAAAGCTTCAAGTGAAATTAATTTGGCTGCTGATAGTTTAGCTGCATCTTCACAACAAACTAGTGCTTCCACTGAAGAAGTTAGTAGAACGGTAGAAGAAATCGCAAGAGGTGCTTCCGATCAAGCTAGAGATGCAGAGCAAGGTGCTGTTATGATTCATCAGTTATCTGAAAAATTTAATGAGTTAAATAATGAAACTATAGAAATGTTAGAATTATCAAATGCGGTGGTAGGTGCCAATGAAAAAGGTGTTGAAACTGTACAAGAGTTAACAGAAAAAACGGATAGCAATAAGGATGCAATTCATCGAGTTGAAATAGCTATCAAGGAACTTGATGAACACACACAGTCAATTGGTGTAATATTACAAACCATTAGCTCTATAGCAGACCAAACTAATTTATTAGCCCTTAATGCTGCTATTGAAGCTGCCAGAGCGGGAGAAGCTGGTAGGGGATTTGCAGTAGTTGCTGAAGAAATTAGGAAATTAGCTGAGCAATCTAGTTCGTCTACTGATGAAATAAGGCATATTACTACGGATATATTAACAAAAAGTAGTAATGCAGTATCAATAATGGGTGAGGTAAAATCTCAAACTGAGGATCAAGTTTTAGCAGTAGAAGATGTGAGCACTTCCTTTGGAAGTATATATGATTCAATAGAGAAAATGACGAAAAAAATTAAGGGGTTAACTACCCACATAGATGAGATGACTGAAAATAGCAGCTATATTGTTTCTTTTATAGAAAATATATCTGCAGTGTCCGAAGAGACAGCGGCTGCCTCTGAAGAAGTTACTGCTGCCATGGAACAAACTGCTTCAGCTGTTGATGAAGTAGCTAATGCGGCAGAGCACTTAAATGACTTGGCTGGACAATTAAAGTCTCAAGTAGAAGTATTTAAAATATAGTTAAAACCAGTCTCTAGGAAATTCCTAGAGACTATTTTTATTTTCTATCTAAAAATTAAAAGTACGACAGAAGTCGATGTGATAGCGATAGATGGCTTTTAAAGATTATTTTGAAGTTTGCAAGCTTTAATTACATGTTTAGCTAAAATTGAAGTAGTTACAGAACCTACCCCGCCAGGTACAGGTGTTATCATACTAGCCTTTTTTTCACACTGATCAAAATCCACATCTCCATGTAAATTTCCTTCTTCATCTACATTTATACCAACATCAATAACTACTGCCCCTTCTTTTACAAAATCCTCTTTTACAAACTTACCCTTACCTATTGCTGCTACTAAAATATCTCCTTCTTGGGTAACCTTAGAGAGTTCTCGGGTTCTGGAGTGACAAATTGTTACTGTAGCATTTTCCTTAAGTAGTAATAGTGCAGCAGGCTTACCTACAACCATTGATCTTCCTAAAACCACTGCCTTTTTCCCCTCCATAGGGACTTGATAGTGCTTTAAAATTTCAATAACTGCCATAGGTGTACATGGAGGGAAACCTGTATCATCTCCCTCTAGTAACTTTGCAGCATTAATAGGACTAAAACAATCTACATCTTTTTCTGGCACAATTTCATATTTAATAACTTCTTCGTTTAAATGTTTAGGAAGAGGTCTAAAAACCAATATTCCATGAATATTTGTATCATTATTTATTTTTCTCAATTCTTTGATGAAGTCTTCCTGTGTAATATCTTCTGGTAACTCCTTGACCTCTGTTTCTACTCCAACCTTAGCACATCTGTTTAATGCTCCCCTTTCATATGCCAAGTCATCTGGTCTTGCACCTACCCTAATAATTGCAAGCTTTGGAGTTATTTCTTTTTCTTTCAGAATCTCCACTTCTTTTATTAAGTCTTCACTAATATTATCAGCGACAGCCTTTCCTTTTAATAATGTTGACATTTACATAACCCCTCCCTAGTAATATTTTTAATTTAGTTTTTATTTAAATATGTAGTGTACCAATAACTTTGTATTCCGAAGGTATATTATATTCAGAAAAGTCTCCATCCAGTTCTTTTGTATATATACTCCAATTTGCTACTAGTCCTTCTTGGTTAAAGGCTCTTTCCATATAAAGCATCATAATACCAGCATCTAACATAAGATGCTTTTCGTCAACATCTTTTCCACCTACAGTTAAAATAATCTGATCATTATCTATAATTAGTCTCCATGGCTGAAGATTTGCCCAAGATGGTGCTAACCTAATACTATGTAATATTCTCTCTATTCCCATCATCTCTAGCTCCTCATGAGAAATAGACTTACCCCACTGACCCTTAAATACAAAATCTTCTACCCCTATACGTGAACTTACACTCTTTTTAGTAAATGGTATACGTGTCTTTGGATATCCAAGAGCCACCATAGCAACTATTTCACCTGGTTTGTCTATTCCAAGAGCATCTTTCAATCCACTTGCATCCTTCTCTACGGAAACCCAACAACTTCCTATGTTAAGCTCTACTGCCTTTAGCACTAATTGTTCTAAAATATAAGCTGTGTTTAATAAATATCCTTCCTTAGATTCGCTAAGTAATGCAATATAATGAGGGGCTAAAATCGGATTTCCTACATAGCCTGCCCTTCCTTTTAAAATATCCTGTTTTTCCCAACCATCTTCAATAAAAGCAAAGTCAATCTCTATATTCTTTTGTAACACCCGCACTTCCTTTAAAAATTTCTCCAGCTCTTTAATTTCATTGGAACTTAGCTTATTTTTTTGATACTCCCTAACAGATTTCCTGTTTTCAAGTAAATTAATAAATGTCATGACCCTCACTCCTTTTTATGTTTTATATAATATATTATTTTTGTATACCCACTTAAATATAAATCCAATCTTTAATAGTCTAAATTTATACAAAAACACATAGCCGCTTTTACTATTCCTTTTGCTCAATTTCTAACTCCAATTGCATCAACTTTTCTATAGTTGCCTCCGGTAATTTTTCAAGTAGCTCTTTCCTGTATTGTTTGCATTCCTCTACTTTATTTCGCTTTTTCTGCTTTCTTTCAATATCTACCCAAGATACCTTCTTGTTACGATAGTATAGATCAAAGTCTACTAAACGTTCTCCTTCTTCATTATACTCTAATCCTAATAATAGTTTTTTTACTTTTTCTGGAGGGTAAAGTGTAAACAAACGAACTTGATAGGCTAGTACAGAGTATAGTACTAGAGCATGGTCCCGCGTCCAAGTCTCTCCTAAAACCATTCCTAGCTCTAACTGATTCAAAACTAACATAAGTCTTCTATAATGCTCTGAATAGTATCCCTTAGAATCATATATATTAATCCTTAATTCGTACCATTGTCCACCATCCATACTTTGAGTGATAAATACAATCCCCTCTAGCCTAAGTCTTTTTTGAACATTATTAACAGGATGAGGTAATAATAGTAAGCTTTCAATAAAATCCTTTCCACCTAACTTACCACCTATAGGCTTATTCGTTAGTGCCAGTAGTGTATCCATTTTTTCGCCTTTTCTAATGCCTTCCTTCCAAGAAATAATTTCTCCATCATAGGATTTTTTCAATCTATCTACTACTTTGTTTTCATCCCCAGCAATTCTCATTATTAGACAAGCTGGTCCCAAATCTGCCCTATGTATAAGCCCACTTAGGTGGCTAGTTAAAATAGAAGCTAAAAATATAGAAGATGGCTCTCTTATTAAAATAATATATTTTGCATCATCTATATCTGTCTTTTCTCGTTGTGCATCCGTTATAAAAACAATTGTACTATCCTCTGTTGATTCATCTAAACATTGTTCAAATTCTCTAGGTTTGCCATCCAATTTTTTTACAATAAAGTCTTTCAACTCTTCTGTCTTATCCGTTCTTAAAAATAAAAGTCTAGCTCCCATTCTTAAAAAAAGCATAGTTATCTCCCCCTAATGATTCTATAGTCCTATACTGCCTCTTTCCATTTTTCTATAATAATTTATCCCCAAGGGATATTCAATTTTATAAATTCTTCCTGTGGATAAGGCAATAGCATTCATGTTGAGTAACCCATTTAAAACAACTTTATCCTCCTCTTTATGGTGAACAGGATCAAAGGAATGACCAAATAGACAATAGTCTGTCTTATTATTGGATTTTTCATACTCGTGACTTACATAAAATGAGCACCCTTCTATTTCTATTACACCTTTTTTAAAAATAATACCCTTATTTGAGAACTTTATAACACTATCTATATCATCATGGTTTCCCATCACATAATAGGGGGTTGCACTATGGCCTTCTATACAATCAATAAATTTTTTTAAACCTCTTTCATATAGCGGTAAATATTTATAATTAGTCTCTAACTTTATATTGTCTACGATATCCCCAGTATGCACAATATATTGTGGATTAATATTATTAATAGCCTTCATAATGTATTGGTAAGATTCTTCTGGAGTATCGCTGATATGTAATAAGATAGGACCTTTTTCGTTCTTTATCTCTGGTGGTATATATGGTCTGTTTATAAACAGATATATTTTTTCCTTTAGTCTAGATCTGATAATTAATCTTCTCCTTTCTTACAACTTTTAGCCTCCACCTACAGGAGGAAAAATTGAAACTGTATCTCCTTCTACTAATTCTACAATAAACTCTCCATCCCTTCCATTAATTAATAATATAGCAATATCTTCCTTAGATATACTTAATTTTCTTATAATATCCATAGGTGTAGATGCTGTTGGAAGATTAATTATAAGCTCCTTACCTCTATTCTGCCTAAGGGTTGCAAATAACCTTACCTTTATATCCATAAAATCACCTCCATATATCACATCGACTTCTGTCTCATTTGAGTTAAAAATTTAAAGTGGTAAAATACTTATGGACCACTGTTTTTTATAAACTCCTACTCTTTATAAAAATATACTTTCCTGCTTTATTAAAAAGAAGAGCCCTTTCGGAAGCTCTTCTTCTGCCCTATATACTCTATTCAATATGTTATCATCAGATTACTATGCTAAACTGACTTCTCCTATTACTCCTAATTGCTCTAGCCTTTCATCAGTTGGTATACCGTTTTCATCCCAACCTCTTAGGGCATAATACTCGGGTAGTAATTCTGCTAAACTATGAGTATTTCCTTTAGAAGGTCCATCAACAATCCCATCTTCTAATAATCTCTTAGGCAAGGTATCATCAGCAACTGACAAGCCAGAATCAATATTAAATAGTTTTTCTATATTCCAAATCCTTTCTCCTGCCTCTAACAGTGATGTGGCACTATAATCTGTTCCACAAACAGCATTATATAAATCACTATAATCTTCTGCTCCCATTGCAAAGGATGTAAATAAACATAATCCAAGAGAATCTATTGCTGCTGTTAAGTCTTGGAATATTTTTACCCATGCCGCTTTTCCTTCAATACTAAATCTATCTAGCTTTTCCGGTAATCCTAAAATCTCTGGCGAAATAAGGTAACCTCTAACATGACAGCCTCCACGATTGGAAGTAGCATAGGCTAAACCTTGACCTTGTATGCCCCTTGGATCATAGGCAGGTATCTCCTGCTTTTTAACTGACATAGATACTTCAGGAGCACCATACATTTCACCTAATCTATATGAGCCTTCTGCGAGTTTATCTCCAAATCCTTCTCTTAATCCTATTCGTTTTGTCCACTCTATAATAGCTTCAGTGTTTCCCCATGTAAGCGGAACTTCCTTCACCTCATCTTCTGCAATTAATCCCTTTTGATAAAGCTCCATTGCAGCAGCGATAGTAGTAGATGCTGAAATGGTATCCAATCCCATTTCGTTACATAATTCATTAGCTTTAATAATTCCCTTCATATCTGAAACTCCACAGTCAGAACCAAAGCCCCAGATAGTTTCATATTCTGGACCAGCAAGCTCTTCATTATCTACCTTACACCAGCGTCCACAGGCGATGGGACAGCTATAGCATCCTACCTTTTTAACTAAATACTTCTCAGCTAGGGTTTCTCCACTTATATCTTCTGCCTTTTCAAACTGAGAGTATTGGAAATTGTTAGTTGGAAACACACCATTTTCATTTATAATATTAACTAACACTGCTGTACCATAGGTTGGAAGTCCCTGTCCAGTAACACCATTTTCTCTTATTTTCTTATTAACTCTAGATACTGCTTCCTTTAATAGCTCTGGGTTATGTACTGGAACCTTGCCTGTTCCTCTTACTGTAATTGCCTTTAGATTCTTTGAGCCCATAACAGCTCCAACTCCCGAACGACCAGCTGCCCGATCCATATCATTCATAACTGCTGCTATATTAGAAAGTTTTTCTCCTGCAGGACCAATATTTAATATCTTTACCTTTTCACCTATTTCTTCTCGTAATAAACTATTTACTTCTGAAGTAACCTTTCCCCATAGATGTGAGGCATCTTTAATTTCAACCTTATCGTCTTGAATATCGATGTATACTGGACTATCTGCCTTATCTTCAACTATAAGTAAATCATATCCTGCAAACTTCAACTCTGCTCCCCAGCGTCCACCAGAGTTAGAACTTGCAATTGTGCCAGTTAAAGGTGATTTTGTAACTACCATATATCTTCCACCAGTTGGAGTTGGTGTACCACTAAGTGGTCCAGTTGCAATAATTAGCTTGTTTTGGGGACAGAGAGCATCTACCTTAGGATCCACTTCATCCATTAGTATTTTCTCTCCTAAGCCCCTTCCTCCTAGAAACTTTTTAGCTAAATCTAAATCTAGCTCTTCTTTTTTAATGCTTCTTTCTCTTAAATTAATACGTAAAATTTTTCCATGATAGCCGTACATATATACCCCCCTCATTTTTTAAATCTTCTCGCCCATTTAAATTATAGCAAAAGCTATGCCATGGTTAGTATTTTTACATATTAAATATAAGTAATTAACTCATCTATTGCAACATCTTCAACTTAAAATTACATATTCTAATATATCTAATAAATTATCCTTTATATTAATGATCCCGTTCCATAACGATACATATTTTAGTAAACAAACTGTTCCATTTTGTAACTATGTTCTACTTTAGAACAACTATACTATACTTTTTTATTTTACGATAAAGTGTATTTCTACCAATACCTAGGATTTCTGCAGTAGTACTAATATTGCCTTCACATTTGTCTATTATTTTTTCAATATGAGCTTTTTCAATAGCCTCCAAACTTTCATCCATAGTTATTATAACTTCATCTTTAGTTGTTTCTGTAATCTGCCATA